>NZ_JBFUMR010000023.1:0-82392 GCF_054049275.1 Nocardioides sp. P5_E3 | reverse complement strand
GCACGAGCGCGAGCTCGCCCGCACCGATGAGCTGCTGGCCGACGCCGATCTCGTCGTGGCCGCTGCAGCGCGGCCGCCCGACCTCGACCTGCTCGCCGAGGCCCACCGCCGCGCCCAGGAGGAGGCTGCGACGACGCGCCACCGCGACCTGGTCCTGCGCGAGCGCGTGGGCCGGCTCCGCGCCCTGACCGGCGACGTCCGGACCGCCCTCTCCGCGTGGGCCCCGGTGCGGGCCGACCTCGACCTGGTCGCCGACCTCGCCGCCCTCGTCGAGGGCAAGCACCCCGACAACCGACACCAGATGCGCCTGTCGGCCTACGTCCTGGCCCACCGTCTCGGCCAGGTCGTCGATGCCGCCAACCTGCGGCTGTCCACGATGAGCGACCGGCGCTACTCCCTGGTCCACACCGGGCAGCGCGGCGCCGGGGAGACCCGCGGTGGCCTCAGCCTGCTCGTCCGCGACGACTGGACCGGCGACAGCCGCGACCCGGCCACGCTCTCGGGCGGCGAGACCTTCGTCGTGTCCCTCGCGCTGGCCCTCGGCCTCGCCGACGTGATCACCCAGGAGGCGGGCGGCGCCGACCTCGACACCCTCTTCGTCGACGAGGGGTTCGGTTCGCTCGACGCCGAGACCCTCGAGGACGTGATGGACACCCTCGACACGCTCCGTGACGGAGGGCGGGTGGTCGGCGTGGTCAGCCACGTGCCCGAGCTGCAGACGCGCATCCCCACCCAGCTCCGGGTCCACCGCGGCCGCCACGGCAGCCGCACTAGCCTCGTCCTCGCGTAGGGGTGTGCCGCCGCAGCACTCGACGGCCTCACTGAGCTGACTGACCCACCGGACCGACGGGACACCGACATGACCACGCCTGAGGACTCGCCCACTCCTTCGACCGGCGTGCTGGACGCCGAGGTCCCCGCGTTCGGGGTCCCGGAGGCGGAGCGGGCGCTCGCTGACGTCTACGGCGTCGCCGGTCACGTGACGTCGCTGCGCAGCGAGCGCGACCGCAACTTCTCAGTCACCGCCGACGACCAGCGGTGGGTCCTGAAGGTGTCTGGCGTCGTGGAGACCGACGCGACGCTCGACATGGAGAACCAGGCCATGGCGTGGTTCGCCCGCCAGACCGAGGACCTCCGGGTGCCGGCGCTGCACCCCACCGTCGACGGTCAGCCCGTGACCGAGGTCGTCGGGACTGACGGCCGCACCCACCAGGCGCGGCTCATCACCGTGGTGGCCGGCAGCGCGTCCGACGAGGTCGAGCTGCTCGACGGGTTCGACGAGGAATTCGGCCGCGCGTGCGCGCGGGCCGCCCGGGCGATGTACGGCTTCGCGCACCCGGCCGCCATCCGCGACCTCGAGTGGGACCCCCGGCGCGTCCACACGCTCGCCGGCCGGCTCGACCGACTGGCCCCCGACCTCCGGGCCCTGGTCGCAGCGGTGCTCGACGGGCTCGGCGACCTGCCCGCGCGCGCCGCGGGGCTGCCTGCCGGCACCTTCCACGGCGACATCACCCTCAGCAACGTCATGACCGTCGACGGGCGCACCGTCGAAGGCGTCATCGACTTCGGCGACCTGCACCACACCGCCCGTGTCGCCGACCTCGCCATCGCCCTCACCTCCCTCCTCCGCGTCCGCGAGGACCCCTACGCCGCGACCATCGAGTTCCTCCGCGGCTACCAGCGCGTCCAGCCCCTCGAGGAGGGAGAGGTCGAAGTCCTGGGCGACCTGGTGCTCGCGCGGCTGGCTGCCTCCCTGCTCATCACCGCCACCCTCGTCAGCGGCGATGCCGATCACGCGGCCACCGCCGCGGCGATGGCCGACGGCAGCGTCCGCGCCCTCACCCGCCTGTGGTCCGAACGGGACCGCTACGACGTCGCCATCGCCCGGGCCACTGGCCTGGCCCGCGGCCGCTCCACCACCGAGCCGGCGCACGACCTGCACGAGCGGCGGCAACGCTCGATGGGCGGCACCCTGTCCCCGCTGTTCTACGACCGGCCACTCCACATCGTCCGTGGCGAGGGCGTGTGGCTCTACGACGCCGACGGCACCGCGTACCTCGACAGCTACAACAACGTGCCCGTGCTCGGCCACGCCCACCCGGCCGTCGCCCGCGCCATCGCCACCCAGCAGGAGCGACTCAACGTCAACTCCCGCTACCTGCACGCGAACACCGTCGAGCTGGCCGAACGCCTCGTCGCCACCATGCCGCCCGGGCTCGACACCGTCGTCTTCATGAGCTCCGGCAGCGAGGCCAACGACCTCGCCTGGCGCCTGGCAGCCCACTACACCGGCCGCACCGGGGCTCTCGTCAGCGACTCCAGCTACCACGGCGTCTCCACCGTCACCGCCCGCCAGTCCTCCAACACGTGGCGCAACGGCTACCGGCCCGACGGCATCGCCACCTACCCCGCTCCGGCGCCCATCCCTGCCAGCGATGGAATGCTCCGGCGCCCGGGACGCGAGGACGCCACTGACCGGGTGCGAGCCGGCGTGGGCGACCTGGCGGAGCAGGGGCACGAGCTCGCGCTCGCGCTCGCCGACCCGCTGTTCACCAGCGGCGGCATCCTCGACCCCTCCGCCGGCTTCGTCGCCGGCCTCGCGGACGCCGTCCACGCCGCCGGCGGACTCTTCCTCGCCGACGAGGTCCAGGCCGGGTTCGGCCGCTCCGGCCGGCACCTGTGGAGCTTCGCCGGGATGGGTTTCACCCCCGACTTCGTCTCCCTCGGCAAACCGATGGGCAACGGACACCCCATCGCCGCACTCATCACCCGCCGCGACATCGTCGACACGTTCCTCGCCTTTGACGAGTACTTCTCCACCTTCGGCGGCAACCCCGTCTCCGCCGCCGCCGCACTCACCGTCCTCGACATCATCGAGGACGAGAACCTGATCGCCCGCAGCGCCACCGTCGGCGACCACCTCCGGTCCGGGATCGCCGACATGGCCGACCACATCGGCGTCGACGTCCGCACCCGTGGATCTGGGCTCATCGCCGGCATCGAGGTCGTGCGCGACGGACCCACCCGCCCCGTCATCGACATCGTCGAAGCCATGAAGGCTCGGCGCGTCCTCATGAGCAACACCGGCCCTCGCGGCGACGTCCTCAAGGTCCGCCCCCCGCTGGTTCTCGCCGAGCGTCACGCCGACCACCTGGTGTCGGCGCTTCGCGACGTGCTGACCGGCCGGGACACCTGAACCAGCGGGTCCGCGGAGGCACCTCAGTGTCGGGAAGAGCCTTCCGGGTAGTCGCCGAATCTCCGCTCCACGCCGTGACGGTCGTGGATCACCCACTCGTCGCTCCCGGGTTCGGGCAGGACGGGCTCAGGCAGCGTCGCTGCAGTGGACGGTTCCAGGCGGTACTGGGCGTAGACAGCAAAACGCTCGTGCGGCTTCAGCGCGAGCAGGGTCCGCTTCACCCCGTCGAGTGCGGCCTCGAAGCTGCCGTAGTCGACGCTGGACATGTCCTCCCATTGAGCCGTGGTCATCACGATCACGACCGTCCGGTGTCCGCGCCCGGGTTGCGGGACCTCCACCCGGATGCGCCCTGGCGCCGGTTGTGAGGCCGAGGTCCACCCGTCGAGGTCCCGGACGAGACGTTCGTAGTCGTTCGCGGGGTCCACGGGTCAAGGATGACGGATGGGCGCTGCCATCGGCAGATCGAACGGTCAGCTCGTCTCCGTCCGGAACCCGTGGCCCCACCGCTACGTTGGAGCGGGTGCCTGCCCTACGCACTGACGTCCACCACCGCTCAGAGGAGACCCATGCGCAGCGAACTGTTCGGCACGAACCTCGAGTCGTCCGGCACCGGCCGGTTCGCCTTGCAGAACCCACGCATGCTCCGCGTAGCCCTCGATGGCGAGGTGATGGGGCGACAAGGCGCGATGGTCGCGTACCAGGGCCAGGTCGACTTCGCCTACCAAGGCGCGGGCGGCATGGGGAAGTTCCTCAAGAAGACCTTCACCGGCGAGGGCATGCCCTTGATGAAGGTCTCGGGACGCGGTGACGTGTTCTTCGCCGACGACGCGATGGAGATCCACCTCGTCAACCTCGAGAACGACGCATTGACGGTCAACGGCAGCAATGTCCTTGCCTTCGACTCCACCCTCGCGTGGGACATCAAGCGGGTCGAGGGGGCATCGATGATGGCCGGCGGCGTCTTCAACACCACGTTCACCGGCACCGGCACCGTCGCCATCACCTCGCACGGCAGTCCTGTCGTCCTCGACGTCGACGCGCCGACGTACGCCGACATCCAGGCAGCGATCGCGTGGTCTTCGTCGCTGAGCACGGCCGTACGACGCACCGCCGGCGCCGGTGCACTCATCGGCCGTGGCTCGGGAGAGGCCTTCCAGCTCGAGTTCAGCGGACAGGGGTTCGTCGTCGTCCAGGCCAGCGAGGGTCGGGCGGTGGCTCCTCACAGCCACTGATGGTGGGCTACGACGGTGACCGCTCGTCCGAGTGCAGCACTGATTCCCGCGCTGAGCGCAACGGCGAAGTGTGGGGCTCTCGACGACGAACTCCAGTTGGTCGAGGTGGGTACGCCAGGTCAGGTCGACCAAGCTGACTTCTGGCTGCGGGCCGGTGGCGTTGGCGACGACCGCCGTACCCTCGCCGGATGACACGGGGGACGGTAGTGGTGATGGTCTGTGTGCTGCTCGTCGGTTGCGGCGCAGGCGACAACGAGGTCCCCGGTGATGAACCGATCACGCCCGCGGCGATTGCTGCCATCGTGCAAGAGCACGTCGACGTGGAGCCGAGGCGCATCGCGGAGTCGGAGGTCCTGGCTCGCGAGCTCGGGGACCAGTCCACGGGCGTGTGGCTCGAGTATGCCGACGTGTCGCTCACCGTCGGCGTGGCGCCCACCAGCACGAGTCCGCTGGTATGTGCCACAGCCGCGTTCTTCGATGAGTGCGTAACCGACTCCGTTGACGGTCACGAGGTGACGATCGCGTGGCAGCAGCTCGAGCCTGAGGAGGACCCCGGGGTCGTCTACGTCATCGACCGCCGTCAGGAGGAGGACGTCTTGGTGAAAGTGAGTGGAGCCTCCGTCACCGACGATCCGCGCGACCTCGACCTCGGCGTGCCGCTGGCTGACCTGGCCGCCCTCGTGGCCGATCCGCGACTGAGCCGCACGACGACCGAACCCGTCGTCGAGCTGGGCCACGATGTGGAGGTCGAGCACGGTGGACCGAACGAGACGCCTGCCCCGCGCTGACCATGCGTCGGGTCGTGCCCGCAGCGCGGCCGACGCGGACTTCCGCCGCTTCTGCGTACGGCCACTGGCCGAGCAGCACCTGCTGGCTGCGTGGATGTTGAGAGACTGAATCGGTGACGGACGACAGAGCTGCAGAGATCGCCGCGAACCGGAGGCTCTGGGCGATCGTGAACGAGCGATACACCGACGCCGCCGCCGAGAGCATGTGGCGCCGGGCGGAGATGGCGTGGGGCCTGTTCGCCGTACCGGAGGAGCAGCTGGGCGTCCTGGGCGACGTTCGCGGTCTGGACGTCCTCGACCTTGCCTGCGGCACCGGCTACGTCGCCGCCTGGCTCGCACGCGCAGGTGCCCGGCCGGTCGCGCTGGACTTCTCCAGTGATCAGCTTGGAACGGCACGCCGGCTCCAGGCCCAGCTCGGCCCCGACTTCCCCGTGGTCCAGGGTGACGCGGAGCGGATCCCGCTGGTCAGCGGGCAGTTCGACCTCATCGTGAGCGAACACGGCGCGGCGGCCTGGTGCGACCCGGGGCGCTGGCTGCCCGAGGCGGCGAGGCTGTTGCGCCCCGGCGGTCGGCTGGCCTTCCTGACCAACAGCAACCTGTCGACGCTGTGCGTTCCTGCCGAGGGCGGCGTGGCGCAGGACCGGCTGCTACGCGGGCAGCGCGAGGTCCACCGGGTTCAGTGGCCGGGCGGCGGATTCGAGTTCCATCCATCGCACGGTGAGTGGATCAGGCAGCTGCGCCGTTCCGGCTTCGTCGTGGAGGCGATGCACGAGCTCTACGCGCCGGCCGACGGACACGACCACCCCTTCTACGAGATCGTGTCGCCCGAGTGGGCGACGGCGTGGCCGGCCGAGGAGCTGTGGGTGGCGGTCCTCGACCAGCCGGCGGACGGGACCCGTGCATCATCATCGGCCCGTGGGGACGGTCTGATCGAGCGTCGTTGAGAACTCTCCGAGCGCTATGGTCGCCGCGTGGTCGACCACGCATCGGAGCTGTGTGAGCTTTCCTCCCTGTCCACAGGTCGTCTCGTGCTCCGACCAGTCGGAGTCGGGGACCTGGATCTGATGGTCGACCTGAACTCCGACCCAGCAGTCATGTCCTACGTTCGAGGGCGCCCCGCAAGCCCTGACGAGTCCGCCGCTGAGTGGCGGCAGCGCCTTGCCCACCAGAGCGATGCAGGGCGCGGACTCGGATACTGGGCCGGTTTCGAGGCTGGCACCTTCGTTGGCTGGTGGTCGGCGTCGTCATTCGAAGGACAGTCCGACATCTCCGGCATCGGCTATCGACTGCGCCCCGCGAGCTGGGGCCGCGGACTTGCCACGGAGGGCGCGCAGGCGATGATCCGCCAGGCGTTCTCGTGCCCGGACATAGACCGAGTTGTCGCCTCCACGATGGCGGCGAACACCGGGTCGCGTCGCGTGCTGGAGAAGCTGGGGATGACGCAGTACGCCGCGTGGGCGGTGTCTCCGGACAGGCAACAGGTTCCTGACT
This sequence comes from Nocardioides sp. P5_E3, assembly GCF_054049275.1. Classification (NCBI taxonomy): domain Bacteria; kingdom Bacillati; phylum Actinomycetota; class Actinomycetes; order Propionibacteriales; family Nocardioidaceae; genus Nocardioides; species Nocardioides sp. P5_E3. The sequence continues at coordinate 75,685 of NZ_JBFUMR010000023.1, read as the reverse complement.
GGCAGCACGGCGAGGTGGCCTACGAGCTCCCGCGTGCCAGGTGGTCGCCTTCCACATCGAACAGGAACTGAGCGTTTCCCGTCCCTGTCCATGCGCCGGTTAGGGCCGAGGTCGGGTGGACGAAGGCTCCAACCCGGTCGTGTCGTCTGCATGAGCCGCGCCCCGCTGGCCGACCATCGCCAATCGGAACAGGAAGAAACGCACCAACCCCGTGCCCAGGTTCGTCGCGATGAGGACTACCAGCTCCTGCTGGCGAGACGGTTGGGCGACAACGGCGTCGAGCAGCCACAGGGAGCCTGCCGTCACGGCCAGGCTGAAGCCCAGAAGGGCGAGCCCGAGCGCCTGGTGCTGCACGGTTCGGTCCGTGCCACGGACGCCAAAGGTGATGTAGCGGTGCCCGAACGTTCCAGCGATCGTCGACAGGATGAGCGCGAGAGCGTTCGCCGGCTGGGCGCTGAGCTGTTCGCGGAAGGCGAGGTAGAGCAGTCCGTAGAGCACGTTGAATGCAGCGCCCACACTGGCAAAGACGACAAGCTGCACGAAGACCGACCGCCGACGTGCCATCGCGCCGGTCACGACCTCTGGGCACGGCATGGCGGACATCCTGCCCGAGCGAGCACTCATCGGCAGATCCGGGCATCCGGACGTTCTGGTCGAGGCGCAGGCGAAGCCGGCAACGTCATGGTGGGCGGCTGCTGGGACGACCAGGACCCATGACGTTCCAGCCCGGTGCCGGCGACGCGTCGAGCGGAGGTGACGGGGCACCGCGCACACCCTCCGATAGGTTCGACGCCATGAGTGCGCCCGGGCTCGACCCGACCTTCAGCGACCTGCCGCACCGCCGGCTCGGCGAGGTGGCCCTCGCCCGCGCCCAGGAGCTGGGCGCCAGCCATGCGGACTTCCGGTTCGAGCGCAACCGCTACCAGTACCTCGGTGCCCGCGACGGCGTGCTCCAGACCGCGAGCGACGCCGAGGACCTCGGTTTCGCCGTCCGCGTCGTCCACCAGGGCGCCTGGGGCTTCGCCTCCGGCGTCGTCCTGACCGACGACGAGGCCCGTCGCGTCACCGAGACGGCGGTGGCGGTCGCACGGGTGGCCGCGACGATGACCACGACGCCCGTCGAGCTGGCGCCCGAGCCGGTGCACGACGACGTCACCTGGGTCTCCGGCTACGACATCAACCCGCTCGACATACCCACTCCGGAGAAGGGCGCGCTGCTGGTCGATTGGACCGAGCGCCTGCGTACCGGCACCGCCGTCGCCCACGCCACCGCCTTCCTGCAGCAGGTGCAGGAGAACAAGTACTACGCCGACCTCAGCGGCACCCGGACCACCCAGCAGCGGGTGCGGCTGCAGCCCGGCTTCGAGGCCACGGGCGAGGACGCGGAGACCGGGATCTTCGACTCGATGGCCTCCGTCGCACCGCCGGTGGGTCGTGGGTGGGAGTACCTGACCGGGGCGCACTGGGACTGGGACGCCGAGCTCGCGGAAGTGCCCGAGCTGCTCGCCGAGAAGCTGAAGGCGCCAAGCGTCGAGGCCGGCACCTACGACCTCGTGGTGCACCCGTCCAACCTGTGGCTCACCATCCACGAGTCGATCGGTCACGCCACGGAGCTCGACCGCGCGCTGGGCTACGAGGCCAACTACGCCGGCACGTCCTTCGCGACCTACGACAAGCTCGGCAACCTCCAGTACGGCTCCCCCGTGATGAACGTCCGGGGCGACCGCACGCAGGAGCACGGTCTGGCGACGGTCGGCTACGACGACGAGGGCGTCCGGACCCAGGAGTGGGACATCGTCCGCGACGGCGTGCTGGTGGGCTACCAGCTCGACCGCTCGATGGGCCACCTCAAGCCGGAGCTGAACGACGGCCGGTCCAACGGTTGTGCGTACGCCGACTCCTCCGGCCACGTCCCGATCCAGCGGATGGCCAACGTGTCGCTGATGCCCGGCGCCGACGACCTCGGCACCGACGACCTGATCTCCCGCGTGGAGCGGGGCATCTACGTCGTCGGCGACAAGTCGTGGTCGATCGACATGCAGCGCTTCAACTTCCAGTTCACCGGCCAGCGGTTCTACTCGATCGAGGACGGCAAGCTCGCCGGGATGCTGCGCGACGTGGCCTACCAGGCCACCACGACCGACTTCTGGGGCTCCATGGAGGCCGTCGGCGGACCCGACACCTGGGTCCTCGGCGGCGCCTTCAACTGCGGCAAGGCCCAGCCCGGGCAGATCGCCGCCGTCAGCCACGGGTGCCCCACCGCCCTCTTCCGCGGGGTCAACATCCTCAACACCATCGACGAGGCGGGCCACTGATGACCTCACAGCGCAGCACCCCCCAGCAGCTGGTCGAGCACGCGCTCGCGTCCTCGACCGCCGACGACTGCATCACCATCGTCCGCGACGTCACCAGCGCCAACCTGCGCTGGGCCAACAACACGCTGACGACCAACGGCGTGATGACCGAGGTGTCGGTGACCGTGATCAGCTTCGCCGCCGTGCAGGGCGGCGTCGCCACGGGCTCGGTGTCCGGCAGCGCCTCCACGCCCGAGCAGGTCACCGCCCTCGTCCAGGCCGCCGACGCGGCCGCTCGCGCCGGATCCCCCGCGGAGGACGCGGCCGAGCTCGTCGCCGATTCCACCTCGCCGGACTGGGACACCGAGCCGGAGACCACCGACATCGGCGTCTACGACGCGTTCGCACCGGCCCTCGGCGAGGCGTTCGCCCAGGCCGCCGGCGAGGACCGCCTGCTCTACGGCTTCGTCAACCACGACGTCGCCACCACCTACCTCGGGTCGAGCCGCGGCCTCCGCCTGCGGCACGTGCAGCCGACCGGGCACTACGCCTGCACCGGCAAGGACACCTCACTCACCCGGAGCGCCTGGACCGGTGGCGCGACCCGCGACTTCCGCGACGTCGACGCCGCGGCGATGGCCGCTACGGTCGCCCAGCGCCTCGCCTGGGCCGAGCGCCGCATCGACCTGCCCGCCGGGCGCTACGACACCATCCTGCCGCCGTCGTCGGTCGCCGACCTGATGATCGACGCCTACTGGGGCGCCGGCGCCCGCGTCGCCCACGAGGGCGAGTCGGTCTACAGCCGCCGCGGTGGCGGCACCCGGATCGGTGACAAGGTCGCCGCCCCCGGCGTCAGCCTCTTCTCCGACCCGGCCCACCCGGGACTCGAGTGCGCCCCGTTCGCCATCGCCGGCGCGTCCGACAACACGGACTCCGTCTTCGACAACGGCCTGGCCCTCGAGCGCACCGACTGGATTCGGGACGGCCTGCTGACCGGCCTGCTCCAGACCCGCCACTCCGCCGGGATGACCGGCCAGCCGGTGACCCCGATGATCGACAACCTCGTCCTCGAGGTGGGCGACGGTGCCGGCACGATCGAGGACATGATCGCCGGCRCGCAGCGCGGTCTGTTGCTGACCTGCCTGTGGTACATCCGCGAGGTCGACCCGCAGACGATGCTGCTCACCGGACTGACCCGCGACGGCGTCTACGTCGTCGAGGACGGCGAGATCGTCGGCGCGGCCAACAACTTCCGCTGGAACGAGAGCCCGATCGACCTGCTCAACCGGTTCAGCGCCGCCACCGCGACGGTGCCGAGCTTCAGCCGCGAGTGGGGCGACGACTACTTCTCCCGCACGGCCACGCCCGCCCTGCGGATCCCCGACTTCAACATGTCGAGCGTGAGCCAGGGGGTCTAGCCTCCGCCGCCCTTCAGGCAGCAGGATGTGCGGGTCACACCGGACGAGCTCACTCGGGGGCCTGATGACGGCACTGGCGCAGGCAGAGCCTGATCAGGGTGGCGCGCAGCGGTCGAACGTTCTCTACGGCCGAAGCCGCACCATCGCGTTCGCGACCGTTGCCCTGGGGATGCTGCTCGCGGCCCTCGACAGCACGATCGTCTCGACGGCGCTGCCGACCATCGTCGGCGACCTCGGCGGGGGCAACCATGTCTCGTGGGTGGTGACGTCCTACCTGCTGGCGCAGACGATCACCTCTGCCGTCGCCGGCAAGCTCGGCGATCTCTTCGGACGCAAGCTCGTCCTCCAGGCCAGCGTCATCATCTTCATCACCGGATCCGCACTGTGCGGCCTGTCCGGCAGCATGGAGTGGCTGATCGGGTCCCGGGCCATCCAAGGGATCGGTGCGGGTGGCTTGACGGTCACCGCCACGGCGCTGATCGCCGATGTCATCCCGCTGCGCGAGCGTGGTCGTTACCAGGGAGCACTCGGCGCGGTCTTCGGCGTCACCACCGTGCTCGGGCCTTTGCTCGGAGGGTTCTTCACCGACCAGCTCTCCTGGCGCTGGGCCTTCTACATCAACGTCCCGTTCGCCCTGATCGTCATCATCGCCGCCCACCGGACCATCCCCGCCGTCGAGCGCCAGAGCCAGGTGAAGATCGACTGGCCGGGCATCGTCACGGTCGGACTGGGTGCCGGTGCCTGGATCCTGGCCACGAGCTGGGGCGGCACGACCTACGCCTGGGACTCGGCCACGATCATCGGCCTGTTCATCGGCGGCGCCGTCGCCCTGACCGCGTTCGTCCTGGTCGAGATCCGCGGCACCGATCCGATCCTTCCGATGGGTCTGTTCCGCAGCAAGGTGTTCTCCGTGTGCTCGGCGCTCGCCTTCGTCGTCGGCTTCACCATGCTCGGCGCGATGACGTTCCTTCCCACGTTCCTGCAGTACGTCGAGGGCGTCTCAGCGACTGAGTCGGGTCTGCGCATGCTGCCGATGGTCGCCGGGTTGCTGCTGACCTCGATCAGCTCCGGAATAGCGGTGAGCCGCACCGGCCGATACAAGATGTTCCCGGTCGTCGGCTCCCTGGTGATGGCGCTCGGTCTCTACCTCCTGTCGCGGATGGACACATCCACATCGACCGGCCTGTCGTCGCTCTACATGTTCATCCTGGGGTTGGGCATCGGCATGTCGATGCAGGTGCTGACGATCATCGTGCAGAACTCGGTGCCCTACGCCCAGCTCGGCGTCGCCACGTCCGGCGTCACCTTCCTGCGCACCCTGGGCAGCTCGTTCGGCGCCGCGATCTTCGGCACCCTCTACTCCAACTTCCTGGACCGTGAGCTGCCTGGTGCCCTTGCCCAGGCTCCCGGGGTGACTCCCGCTGACCTCGCGACCCCCTCCTCCCTCCACGAGCTGGACGACGCGCTCATCGCGCCGATCCTGGACACCTACGCGTCCGCCATCGGCCACGTGTTCCTGTGGGCGGTGCCGGTGGCCCTGATCGCCTTCGTCCTCGCCCTGTTCCTCCCCCAGGTCAAGCTCAGCGACGATCTCCAGCCGAGTGCCCGGGACCTCGGCGAGGGCTTCGGTCTCCCCGAGGCCCGCAACGCCGAGGACCGGATCTCCCAGCGGGTCGCGAACCTCCTCTATGCGCGTGGCCGCGAGGGAGTCCTGGAGATGCTCGAGCAGGCGGACCTGGGGATGGACGAGGGCCGGGTGTGGGCGCTCCTGCAGGTCGACGGCCTCACCGCGGGCGGTCGTACGGCATCGGTGCGGGACATCTCGATGGCGCGCGCGGTACCTCCCATCCTCCTCCAGCCGGCCTTCGAGGACCTGCTGGACCGACGCCTGGTCCGGGGAGACCTTCAGGACCTTCGGATGACCGCGACGGGTGGGGCGGCCGTCACCCAGCTGATCGACACCTTCCGCAGCTGGGTGATCGGCAACCTGCGGGACGTGGACGTGGCCGACACCGCGGCTGTCGACGCCGTCGTTGCTCGCATTGCACGACGCGTCGTGCGGGAGGAGGCGGACTCGCGGCCGCTCGTGTCGGTCGGCATCGAACCCACTGCGACGACTCCGCCCGAGGCGACGCCGAACTGGTGAGGTTCGAGCGGCGTGACGCTCAGGGGTGGCCCCCGGGAATGCCCACGTCGGGGTCGTAGGGCACGTGCGTGTAGATGAAGGTCGCGCACTCGAGGTTGCGGATCGACCCGTCCGGACGGCGTACGACGTCGAGCCGCTCGCCGCGGTGGTAGCCCATGACGCCGACCAGCGTCCCCTGCACGAGCTCGAAGCGGTCGGTCACCACGTTGCCACGCGCCATCGCCCGCATCTCGACGCCGTCGTTGTGCCAGCGCACGTCGTAGGCGGTGTTGCCCCAGAACCACAGCCCCGGCACGTCCTGCGCCTCCACCGGGACCGCGAGGGTCGGGCGCCACGGCGCCGGCCGGGAGTCCTCGGCATCGGGGTCGCCCTCGATGAGCGACACGGCGAGGTCGCGCGGGTCGATGCCCGTGGTCGCGTTGGCGAGCACCGCCGCCCCGATGCCGCTGTCGGGATCCACGTGGAGGGCGGCCAGGAAGCCGGGCATCGAGCCGTTGTGCCCCACCAGCCGCCCGCCGGGGTGGATGCCCAGCATCAGCCCGAGCCCGTAGTCGGCGGTCACGGGTCGCTGCATCTCCACCAACGAGGAGGTCGCCAGCACGTCGGGGCGGGCACCGCCGAGCGCCTGGCCCCACGTGACGAGGTCGGCGAGGGTGGACCACAGCTGACCGGCCGGAGCCATCGCCCCTGTGTCGGTGAGCGGCTCGTGGACCCGGACACCGGTGAAGTGGTCGACGCTCCAGCCCGGCTGGGCACCGGGACGCGGCAGGTACGACGTCGTCCGCATGCCGAGGGGCTGGAGGAGGCGCTCGGACACCAGCGCCCGCCAGGGCGTCCCGAACCGTCGGGCGACGACCTCGCCGAGGAGGCCGTAGCCGAGGTTGGAGTAGTGGAACCAGGCGCCCGCCGGCGCCACCCGGCCGCTGCCGTCGTTGGCCAGGGCGAGGGCCGTGAAGTCACCTCCCCGCGTGCGTTCCCACCACGGGCCGCGGGGCTCGCTCTGCATCCCCGACGAGTGCGCGAGCGCGTCGCGGACCGTCACGTCGCCGTAGCCGACGTCGCCCAGGTGCGCGGCGAGCGGGTCATCGAGGTCGAGCAGACCCTCGTCGCGGGCCTGGACGACCAGGACGGCCGTCATCGTCTTGGTGATCGACCCGATGCGGTACTGGCCGTCGAGGCCGGGCGCCTGCCCGGCCCCGCCCGCCCACACCGCGCCGTAGCGGTCGAAGACCGCACCGACGACGGACGTCAGCCGCCCCTCGGCCTGGGCGACGTCGAGCAGTCGCTGACGCTGCAGACTCATGCACGTACTCGCTTCGCTCCGTGCGCACATGAGGCACGTGTCACGCTGCGCCGAATGGCTCGCTCGCTCCGCTCGCTCACGAGTGCGACCCTAGAGCAGCGCCGCCCGGTCAGTCCTGTGCGAACGCCTCCGGCGGGGGGCACGCGCAGACCAGGTTGCGGTCGCCGTAGGCCTGGTCGATGCGAGCCACCGGCGGCCAGTACTTGTCGGGGTCGATGCCGCGCGGGAACACGCCGAGCTCACGCGAGTAGGAGCGGTCCCACTCGCCGACGAGCGCGCGTGCGGTGTGCGGCGCGTGGCGCAGCGGCGAGTCCTCCGGGCTCCACTCCCCCGCCTCGACGCGGGCGATCTCCTGGCGGATCGCGATCATCGCGTCGCAGAAGCGGTCGATCTCGGCGAGGTCCTCGGACTCGGTGGGCTCCACCATCAGCGTGCCGGCCACCGGGAACGACATCGTGGGCGCGTGGAAGCCGTGGTCGACGAGCCGCTTGGCGACGTCGTCGACGCTCACTCCGCTGGCCTTGGTGATGCCCCGCAGGTCGAGGATGCACTCGTGGGCCACCAGGTTGCCGTGGCCGCGGTAGAGCACCGGGAAGTGCTCCCCGAGGCGGTGGGCGACGTAGTTCGCCGAGAGGACCGCGACGGCCGTCGCGCGGGTCAACCCCTGGGCGCCCATCATGCGGATGTAGGCCCACGTGATCGGCAGGATGCCGGCGGAGCCGTAGGGCGCGGCGCTGATCGGGCCGATGCCGTCGCGCTTCTCGGTCTCCGGGTGCCAGGCGTGCGAGGGCAGGTACGGCGCCAGGTGGGCGCGTACGGCGACCGGGCCGACGCCGGGGCCACCGCCGCCGTGCGGGATGCAGAAGGTCTTGTGCAGGTTGAGGTGGGACACGTCACCGCCGAACTCACCGGGACGCGCCCAGCCGAGCAGCGCGTTGAGGTTGGCCCCGTCGACGTAGACCTGGCCGCCGTGGTCGTGGACGATCTTGCAAAGGTCGGTGATGGTGTCCTCGTAGGCCCCGTGGGTGGAGGGGTAGGTCACCATGATCGCGGCGAGCGTCTCGGCGTGCTGGTCGCACTTCGCGAGCAGGTCGTCGAGGTCGACGGACCCGTCGTCGGAGGCCTTCACCACGACGACCTTCATCCCGGCCATGACGGCCGACGCGGCGTTGGTGCCGTGGGCCGAGGACGGGATCAGGCACACGTCGCGCCCGGTGTCGCCGTTGGCCCGGTGGTAGCCGCGGATCGCCAGCAAGCCGGCCAGCTCACCCTGGGAACCCGCGTTGGGCTGCACCGAGACCCGGTCGTAGCCGGTGACCTCGGCCAGCCACCGCTCGACGTCGTCGACGAGCTCGCGGTAGCCGGTGGCGTCCTGGGCGGGCGCGAAGGGGTGGAGGTCCGCGAAGCCGGGCAGGCTGATCGGCTCCATCTCGGTGGTCGCGTTGAGCTTCATCGTGCAGGACCCGAGCGGGATCATGCCGCGGTCGAGCGCGTAGTCGCGGGACGAGAGCCGGTGCAGGTAGCGGAGCATCTGCGTCTCGCTGTGGTGGGAGTTGAAGACCTCGTGGGTGAGGAAGTCGGTGGTGCGGCGCAGGTCCTCGGGCAGGCCGGTGGACGCACCGTCGCCGCCGGGCGCCACGCCGAAGGCGCGCAGCACCGCCGAGACGGTCGACGGGCTGGTGCGCTCGGACGTCGACAGGCCGACGTGGTCGGCGTCGATCACCCGCAGGTGCAGCCCGACCTGGCGGGCCGCCGCGATGACGTCGCCGGCTCGGCCGGGGACCGCCACGGTCAGCGTGTCGAACCAGGTGTCGTTGACGACCTCCACTCCCCCGGCCCGCAGCGCCTCGGCGATGCGGCTGGCGTGGTGGTGGGTGCGCTGCGCGATCCGCCGCAGGCCCTCGGGACCGTGGTAGACGGCGTACATCGACGCGACGACGGCGAGGAGCACCTGCGCGGTGCAGATGTTGGACGTGGCCTTGTCGCGGCGGATGTGCTGCTCGCGGGTCTGGAGTGCGAGGCGGTAGGCCGGGCGACCCTCGGCGTCGACGGACACGCCCACCAGACGGCCGGGCAGGTGGCGCTCGAGGCCGGCCGAGACGGACATGAAGCCGGCGTGCGGACCGCCGTAGAAGAGGGGTACGCCGAAGCGCTGCGACGAGCCGACCACGACGTCGGCGCCGAAGGTGCCGGGCGCCTCGAGCAGGGCGAGGGCCAGGATGTCGGCCGCGACGACGGCCAGCGCGCCGCGCTCGTGGGCGGCCTCGATGACGGGACGCGGGTCACGCACCGCGCCGGAGGCACCGGGGTACTGGACCAGCACGCCGCAGAGGTCTCCCTCGGGCAGGCTCTCGTCGAGGTCGGCGACGATGACCTCGATGCCCATCCCCTCGGCACGGGTCCGGACCACCTCGATGGTCTGCGGGAGGGCGTCGGCGTCGACGACGAACGGTCCGGTCTTGTTGCGCTGCGCTCGGCGTACGAGCGTCATCGCCTCCGCGGCAGCGGTGCCCTCGTCGAGCAGCGAGGCGTTGGCGGTGGGCAGGCCCGTCAGGTCGGCCACGACGGTCTGGAAGTTGAGCAGCGCCTCGAGGCGGCCCTGGGAGATCTCCGGCTGGTAGGGCGTGTAGGCGGTGTACCAGGAGGGGTCCTCGAGCACGTTGCGCCGGATCACCGCCGGCGTGATGGTCGCGTGGTAGCCCAGCCCGATCATGGCCTCTGCGGGACGGTTCTGCGAGGCGAGGGTGCGCAGCGCGCGGGCCGTGGCCTCCTCGTCGAGGGCGTCCGGGAGGTCGAGCGCCGCGGCCGAGCGGATGCCGTCGGGCACCGCCGCCGTCATCAGCGACTCGAGCGACTCGTGTCCGATGGCCTCGAGCATGTGGGCGACGGCGGCGTCGTCCGGGCCGATGTGGCGGGCGACGAACTCGCCCAGCCCTTCGACGGCGCTGGAGGCGGAGGTCGGGGTGAGGTCGGGCACGCAGGCTCCCTGAGGTCGCGTCGCTGGACCTCCCCCTCTGTCGGTCCGGTGACCTCCAGAGTGCCAACCCAGCGCGGTCCGGGTGCCTGAGAGGTTCCGGGGAGGAATTGCCCCTTCGGCGCGCGACGTCCGGTCCGGGGACCGCGCGCCGCGACTCTCCCGCATGGGATGTCGGCGGCACCGAGTCTAGCCGGGGAGGGCAGAAATGCCCGAAGCCGCCCGGTTCACGGGCGGCCTCGTGGGTGGAACGGGAGGGTCGGAGCCGGGGTCAGCCGGTCTGCCGGGCAGCGCGGCGGGCGGCGAGCTCGTCACCGGCCGACGGCGCGGCCTGCTCGGCGGTGCGCTCGGACGGCAGCTCGGCGAGGGTGCCCTCGATCTCGCGCCACACACCGCCGATGGCGATGCCGAAGACGCCCTGCCCGCCCTGGAGCAGGTCGATGACCTCGTCGTTGCTGGTGCACTCGTAGACCGAGGCGCCGTCGCTCATCAGGGTCACGCGCGTCAGGTCGTCGGTGCCGCGCTCACGCAGGTGGGCGGTGGCGGTGCGGATCTGCTGCAGCGAGATGCCGGCGTCGAGGAGCCGCTTGACGACCTTGAGGATCAGGATGTCGCGGAAGGAGTAGAGCCGCTGCGACCCGGAGCCGGCGGCCCCGCGCACGCTCGGCTCCACCAGGCCGGTGCGAGCCCAGTAGTCGAGCTGGCGGTAGGTGATGCCGGCGGCGCTGCACGCCGTCGGGCCGCGGTAGCCGGTGTCGCTGGGGAGCGGCGAGACGTCGTCGGCGAAGAGCAGACCCTGCTCCTCGGCGAGGTCGGTGGCCTCGGCCTCGGCCTTCATGCGCGCGGCGTCGGCGCCCTTCTCGTTCTCGTTGCTAGCCACAGTGACCCTCCAGGTCAGTTCCTCCGCTGAGCGGTAACTCCTGGGGGAAGGGCCCGCCCGGTGCCGGGAGGACCCGACAACCACAACGGTGGAGTTACAACAGAGACAGTTCAAACTAAGCCCGATCCTCCGGGTTGTCCATCCACGCAGCGGCGTGTCGCAACCCTCAACCTCAACTTGAGGGTGAGGGTCTCGCCGTGGTCAGTGGGACTCGAAGTCGTCGGGTGAGACGTGGTCGAGGAACTCGCGGAACCGCTCGACCTCGTCCTCCTGCTCGGCGGGCACCGCCAGGCCGGCCTCGTCGAGCACCGCCTCGGCGCACACGATCCGTGAGCCGGTGCGCAGTGCCAGCGCGATGGAGTCCGAGGGGCGGGCACCGACCTCGGCCCCGCCGTCGAAGACCAGCTGCGCGAAGAACACGCCGTCCTTCATGTCGACGATGCGGACCTCGTCGAGGCGCTGGCCGGTGGCCTCGAGCACGTCGCGGAGCAGGTCGTGCGTGAGCGGGCGGGGCGGGGTGACGCCCTGCTGGGCGAAGGCGATCGCGGTCGCCTCGACCGCTCCGATCCAGATCGGGAGGTAGCGCTCCCCCGTCACCTCTCGCAACAGCACGATCGGCTGGTTGGAGGGCATCTCGACGCGGACTCCGACGACGTCCATTTCGCGCATGCGTCCACCCTACTCATGTGCCCTGATGCCACCACGGCGGCGGGTCGGGCGGGTCAGCCGCGGTCGAGACCGACCTTCACGAGGGTCGCATGCAGGCGCACCGACAGCGCCGCGATCTCGGACGTGGCGTCCTCGGCTCGCCCCCGGGCGGCGGCGTCGCGGCCCCGCGCGAGGGGTGCGACGACCTGCTGGACGAGGCCGACCTCCCGGTCGGCGGCCGTCTTGAACGCACGCAGGTGCCGGGGCTCGAAGCCGAAGTCGGCGAGCTCACGTGCGGTCTGGGCGACGACGAGCGCATCGCTGTCGAAGTGACCGGTGCCGCTGCGCGCGCTGAGCAGGCCGTACTGCTCGAGCTCGACCAGCAGCTCCTCGGTGATCTCGGCGACCTTGAGCAGCTCGCGGCGCGAGAGGCGCAGGTCGCTGGTGCGCCGGAACGACTCGGGGCTCGGCAGCCCGTCCGCGCTCAGCGCCACCTTGGGCACCGTGGGCACGACGGAGTCGATGGCAGGCGGCTCCAGACCACGGTCGATGGCGTCGAGGTGGTCGCCGATCACCTTCAGCGGCAGGTAGTGGTCACGCTGCATCGTCAGGATGTAGCGCAGGCGCGAGACGTCGTCGGCGGAGAACTTGCGGTAACCGGCCGCGGTGCGCTCCGGCTTGACGAGCCCCTGGTCCTCGAGGAAGCGGATCTTGGGGATGGTGACGCCAGGGAAGTCCGCTCGCAGCTGGTCGAGCACCTGACCGATGTTGTAGCGGGCGCCGCGACTCGAGCCCGCGGCCGTCGAGGCACTCACGGATCAGCTGTCCGGGTGGGAGGAGAAGAACACCAGGCGGTACTTGCCGATCTGGACCTCGTCGCCGTCGTTGAGCTCGACGGAGTCGATCCGGTCGCGGTTGACGTAGGTGCCGTTGAGGCTGCCCACGTCGCTGACGTCGTAGCCCGTGCCGGTGCGGCGGAACTCCGCGTGACGGCGGGAGACGGTGACGTCGTCGAGGAAGATCTCGCTGTCGGGGTGGCGACCGGCGCCCACGACGTCGACGTCGAGGAGGAAGCGGCTGCCCGCGCTCGGCCCGCGCTGCACGACGAGCAGGGCGTGGCCCTCGGGGAGGGCGTCCACCGCGGCGGCGTCGACCGGGCTGAGCTGGCGGTCGGAGGACTCGCGCTGGTCCGGGGCCCCGAAGGTGATGGTCGCAGTGGTCTCGACCGGGCTCGCGCCCGTGTCCTCCCCAGCGTGCAGCTTGGTGCCGCACTGGGCACAGAAGCGCGCATCGTCAGGGTTCTGCTGGCCACAGGCGGTGCAGAACGGCATTGGAAGCTCCTCGACGGATCGACGCCCAACCCTCAGCCGAGGGTTGAGGTTGACGGTTTCCCCGAACCTACCAGCCCGCTCGAGGCGACGACGGGCGGTCGGGGAACACCGAACGACAGGTGGTGCGGCTTCAGCCCTCGAGGCCGGCCTGGTACGCCGCGGCGTCCATCAGGCCGTCGAGCTGCGAGCTGTCGGCGACCGACACCTCGAACAGCCACCCGGCCTCGTAGGGGTCGCTGTTGACCAGCTCGGGAGTGGCGTCGAGGGAGCCGTTGGTGGCGACGATCTCACCGGTCACGGGGGCGTAGATGTCGCTGACCGACTTGGTGGACTCCAGCTCGCCGCAGGTGTCCCCCGCGGTCACCTGGTCGCCGACCTGCGGCAGGGAGACGTACACGATGTCGCCGAGCGCGTCCTGCGCGAAGTCGGTGATCCCGACCCGGACCGAGCCCTCGGTGTCTCCGGGGGTGCGGACCCACTCGTGCTCGCTGGTGTACGTGAGGTTCTCCGGATACACGAGGACTCCTAGGTGCGGTGGGGCGACGGGGTGGGTGGGGTGCGGGGGTGTCCGGCAGGCTACTGGCCGGTGCCGGGCTCCGCATACTCAGGTCGCGAGGGGTCGCGGACGCTCGTGATGTCGACCGCCTCGAGCTCCTCGATCTCGACCGATGCTCCGTCGTAGGTCTCCAGGGTCTCGACGGGCCCGGTCGAGAAGGTGAGCGCGGTCTTCAGCACGTGCGGGTCGCCGATCACCTCGAGGACGTAGGGCGGCTCGAGGAGCTGGCCGTCGAGCTCGATGCCGCCCACGGCGTTGTCGAACGAGCTGTCCGCGCCGACCCGGATCGAGTCGTTGAACTCCATCGCCTCGGCGCCGGCCGTACGGAGCTCCTGCACGGTGTCGAGCAGCGACCCGACGTTGACCCGGCTGGACGACTCGTTGATGGTCATCCGCAGGCCGGGGCCGGTGACGGGCACCAGGCCCGCGATGATGTTGAGGGTCCGGACCCGTTGCTCGGCCTCGTCGAGGGCCGCGGACCGCGCCCGGCTCTCGTTGGTCAGCTCGTCTCGCCGCGACTCCAGCCGGCCGACCTCGCGCCGGGCTCGTTCGGCCGTGCCGGTCAGGCCGTCGAGCACCTCGATCAGCTCGCTCTCACGCAGCCCGGAGTAGGTGTCGTTGGCCTTGGTGTCGCGCACCTGCACGACGAAGGCGAAGCCGAGGATGGCGAGCAGCACCGCGACGACCACCTGGCGCCGCGACGGCCGGATGAGCGCGTGGCGCAGGCGCTCGCGGCCGGGCTCGGGCTCGGGGTCGGTGCGGTGCGCGGGGGCGTGGTGTGCCTCGTGCGCGGCCTCGTGCTCGCCCTCGTGACCGGGCTGGGGATCGGATTCGTGGTCAGGCATGGGAATCAGGCGTGGAAGACGTGCCTGCGGATCGCGGCGACGTTGGAGAAGATGCGGATGCCGAGCACGACGACGACGCCCGTGCTGAGCTGGGACCCGACGCCGAGCTGGTCGCCGAGGTAGACGATCGCCGCCGCGACGACGACGTTGCTCACGAAGGAGACGACGAACACCTTGTCGTCGAAGATGCCGTCGAGGTAGGCGCGCAGCGCACCGAAGACGGCGTCGAGGGCGGCCACCACCGCGATCGGCAGGTAGTTCTGCAGGCTGAGCGGCACGTCGGGGGCGAAGGCCAGCCCGGCGATGATGCCCAGGAGCAGGCCAAGTGCGGCGATCACGGCGAGCTCCCCTCCTGTGCTGGTCCGCCGTAGGGTTCGGCGTCGAGCTCGATCACATCACGAAGGACACGTTCGGGCGCAGCCGGCAAGCGGATGTCGTCGACATTCTGGGCCTCGTACACAAACCCGAAGTTGTTGACGCGGCCGAACCACTGCTGGCCCTGGTAGGTCTCCACGAGTCGGGCCTGCAGCGTCCGCGGGTCACCGATCGCCGAGACCGTGTAGGGCGCGTTGACGGGGCGCCCGTTGACGTGGACGGCCCGGTTGGTGTTGCGGATGCCGCCCAGCGCGTTGACCCGCTGGTCGTTGATCGCCACGGCCTCGGCGCCCGCCTCGAACAACCCGTCGACCAGGGTGGCGAGGTCCTCGTCCAGCACCTCCCCGTCCACCTCGTCGCCGGGACGGTTGTCGACCGTGATCCGCACGCCCGGGCCGTGCACGGCCGAGAACCCGGTGGTGAGCTCGGCACGGCGCACCCGGGTCTCGGCGTCGCCGAGCTCCGTCTGGGTCCTCGTGCTGTTGCTGGCGACCGAGGCGTTGAAGCGGGTCAGCCGTGCGACGTCGGCCTGCAGGGCACGGACGTCGTCGCTGCGGGTGTCGATCTGCTGGACGAGCGCGGCCCGGCTGAGCTCGTTGGCGGGCGCCTCCCGGTCGGTCTGCACGGCGACGACCGCCGCCATCACGCCGAGCGCCGCGATGGCCAGGAAGCTCGACCAGTGCGGCCGCACAGCACGCGGTCGTGCGTCGCCCGCGAAGGCCCGCTTCTGGGCCACGTGGGCGTAGTCCTCGTCCATGGACCGGGCGGTGATCAACGTCAGCAGCGGGGTGGTGACGTGCTCGGGGAGCCGGCGACCGGCATCGGGCTCGTCCGACGCCGTCGGCGTGCCCGTCCTGGTGTCAGCCATGGTCGGTCGCCGGCGACGTACGACGTGGGGTGTCGCGCACCAGGGTGCGCACCTGCCAGGCGTAGAGGACCCCCGCCCACCAGTAGAGCCCGATCCCCCACCACGCGAAGGCCCACCCGAAGTTGCGGGCGAGCGTGGCGACGATGCCGTCGCCCTCGCCGAGGAGCAGCAGAGGGAAGGCGTAGAGCAGGTTGAAGGTCGCGGCCTTGCCGAGGAAGTGCACCGGGAGGGCCGAGAAGCCGCGGGTGCGCAGGATCGGGACGAGACCCCACAGCAGCAGGTCGCGCAGCGGCAGGGCGATGGCGACCCACCACGGGATGATGTCGCGCAGGTAGAGGCCGAGGACCACGGCCAGGATGTAGAGCCGGTCGGCCACCGGGTCGAGGATCTCCCCCAGCTTGGAGTACTGGTCGAGCCGTCGCGCGAGCCACCCGTCGAGGAAGTCCGTGAAACCGGCGACCATCAGCACCACGAGGGCGATCGCGTCGGCCTCCGGTCCGAGCACCAACCACAGGAAGAGGGGCACGCCGGCAAGCCGCACCACACTGATGATGTTGGGCACGGTCCAGACGCGAGAGGCTTCCTCGGACACGGTCAGACCCTATCCAGCACTCAGTACGCCTCGACGCCGGACACGTCGTGGTGCGCAGCGTCGCGGATCTCGCCGACGAGCTCCTCGAGCACGTCCTCGAGCGTGACCAGCCCGATCACGCTCCCGTCGCGCTCCACGACCCGCGCCATGTGGGCCCCCTTGACCTGGAGGCTCTCCAGCGCGTCGTGGAGGAGGTCGCCGGGGTGCACCGAGGCGAAGGGACGGATCCACTTGTCCTCGATCACGCGCGAGCGCTTGTCGTCGTCGGACTCGAGCGCGTCCTTGATGTGGAGGTAGCCCAGCAGGGTGCCGTCGTCGCCGGCGACCGGGAAGCGGCTGAAGCCGGTGGCCGCGCACACCGCCTCGACGTCGGCGACCGTGGAGCCGGGCGCCACGGTGGCCAGGGTGGCGGGAGCCATGACGATCGAGGCGACCGACTTCTCGGTGAAGCCGAGCGCGCCGGCGAGCCGGTCGTACTCGTCGGCCTCGATGAGGCCCTCGCCGCGCGACTCCTCGACGAGGGCGGCGACCTCCTCCCGGGTGAAGCTCGAGTGCACCTCGTCCTTGGGCTCGATGCGCAGGAGGCGGAGCACCCCGTTGGCGGCCATGTTCATGGCGCCGATCAGCGGGCGCAGCACGGTGACGATCACCATCATGGGCGGGCTGAGGACCATGGCCGCCCGGTCGGCGCCGGCGAGCGCGATGTTCTTCGGCACCATCTCGCCGAGGACGACGTGCAGGTAGACCACGACCGACATCGCGACCACGAACGACACCGGGTGCAGCAGGTCGTCGGGCATCCGGGCGGCGTGGAACACCGGCTCCAGGAGGTGGGCGACCGCGGGCTCGCCGATGGCACCGAGCCCCAGCGAGCAGACGGTGATGCCGAGCTGGGCGCCGGCCATCACGAGCGAGACGTTCTCCATGGCCCGCAGGGTGGTGCGGGCGGCGCGGGAGCCCTCCTGCGCCTTCGGCTCGATCTGGCTGCGCCGCGCGGCGAGCAGGGCGAACTCGGCGCCCACGAAGAAGGCGTTGAAGGCGAGCAGGACGACAGCCAGGCCGACGCCGAAGAGGTCACTGTTCACGGTCGACCTCCCCCACCAGGACGAGGTCGAGACGGTCGATGCGCAGGCCGTCCATCCGCTGCACGGTCAGGGTCACGAGGCGCTCGCGCACCTCGTTGGGGTCGCTGCGGTCGGGCACCGGCAGCTCGACGCGGTCGCCCGGCTCCGGGATCTTGCCCAGCTCGCGCATGACGAGGCCGGCGACGGTGTCGTAGTCGTCGTGGTCGGGCAGCTCGATGTCGGTGACGTCCTCCACCTCGTCGGGCCGCAGGAGGCCCGAGAGGGTCCACGTCCCGTCGCGGCGCTGGCGGATGCGCGCGCCGAGTCGGTCGTGCTCGTCGGAGATGTCGCCGACGATCTCCTCGACGACGTCCTCGAGCGTCACGATGCCCGCGTGGCCGCCGTACTCGTCGAGCACGATGGCCATCTGGAACCCGTCCTGGCGCAGCAGCGCCATCAGCGGGTCGAGCCGGAGGCTGTCGGGCACGACGACGGGCCTGACCATGACGTGCTTGATGCGGGTCGTGGCCCGCTCGTGCACGGGCACCGCGACCGCGTGCTTGACGTGCACCGTGCCGACGACGGTGTCCTCGGCGTCGAGGACGGGAAAGCGGGAGTGGCCGGTCTGGCGCGCGAGGTCGATGACGGCGGAGACCCGGTCGCCGTCCTCGACGGTGGTGGTCCGCACGCGGGGCGTCATGATCTCCCCGGCCGTGCGGGTGCCGAACTCGACCGAACGCTCGACGAGCTCGGCGGTGTCGGCGTCGAGGGTGCCCTGGACGGCCGACCGCTGCACGAGCGAGGCGAGCTCCTGCGAGCTCCGGGCGGAGCGGAGCTCCTCCTGCGGCTCGATGCCGAGGCGGCGGACGATCGCGTTGGCCGACCCGTTGAGCGCCCGGATGGGGCCGCGCGTGAGGGCGGTGAAGCCGCGCATGAAGCCCTGGGTGCTGCGGGCGGTCTGGAGCGGCCGGGCGATGGCGATGTTCTTGGGCACCATCTCGCCGAAGATCATCGTCACCACGGTGCCGAGGACCAGGCCGAGTGCGAGCGCCAGCGGCGTGACCACGCTGTCGGGGACGCCGGCCGACGCCAACGGGTCGTCGATGAGGTCGGCGATCGCCGGCTCGGCGAGGAAACCGATGGCCAGGTTGGTCACGGTGATGCCGACCTGGGCGCCGGAGAGCTGCGTCGACAGCGAGCGGAGCGCCAGCTGGACGCCACGGGCGCCCTCGTCACCGGAGGCCGCGGCGCGCTCGACGCTGGGCCGGTCGACGGTGACCAGGGAGAACTCGGCGGCGACGAACAGGCCGCAGGCGGCCACGAGGGCCAACGACACGAGCAGGAGCAGGAGGGGGGTCACGACGCGCACCAGGCGATCAGTGCGGTCGTGCGGGGACTTTGACTCTCGTCCATGGCGCTGCTGCGGGTTCCTTCGTCTCGTGCTGTCGAGGTCGTTGCCGGGCCGTGGATGCCTCGCCCGGGCGCCCACAGGGTAGCGGTCGGGACCATTGTCGCCCCAGTCGTCGTGTCGCTTTGGGGAGGCGGGTGGCAGCGCCCTAGTGTTGCGCCGGTACAGGGGCGAGCGACAAGGACCCTCAGGGTCTCGGCGAGGGGCATGATGCGAGCGTGGGCACAGTCGATCACGGCTGCCCTGCTCGTCGTACTCGTCGCCACCCTCGCCACGGTCACCGCGACCAGCGACACCGGTGACGCCGGCAGCCCCGGCTCGGTGCGGATGGTGCAGGGCACCCAGTCCCCCACTGCCGAGGCCGACGGGCCGACCCGTCCCAACCTGGTCTTCGTGCTCACCGACGACATGCGCGACGACGACCTCGACCACATGCCGATCACCCGGCGCCTGCTGGCCGACCAGGGCATGGAGTTCACCGACGCGATCTCGCCGCACCCGCTGTGCTGCCCGGCGCGCGCACAGCTCGCCACCGGCCAGTACGCCCAGAACAACGGCGTCCAGCACAACCGGGGCGTGCACGGCGGGTTCCAGGCGCTCGACCCGACCCAGGAGGCCAGCACCTGGTTCCGGACCAACGGCTACCGCACCGGCTTCGTCGGCAAGTTCCTCAACGGCTACGGCCCACGCGACGTCCGCCCCGACGGCTGGACGCGCTGGGACGCGCTCACCCGGGGGGTCTACGACTACGTCGACTTCTCGATGACCGGCGACGGGGACCCCCGCCGCTACACCGACAGCTACATCACCTCGGTGATCGAGGACCACACCAACGAGGCCGTGCGCGACTTCGCCCGCAGCGGCGACCCGTTCGTCGTCTACGCGTGGCACCTCGCTCCGCACTACCGGATCAGCCCCGAGGGCGGTCGCGGCCTGCCCCCCGCGGAGCCGCAGGACGAGCACCTGTTCCTCGACGAGCGCCCGTCGGCCTTCGACGACCCGGCCTTCAACGAGGAGGACGTGTCCGACCAGCCCGCCTACCTGCGCCGGCGCACCCCGGTCTCGCGCGACGAGGTCTCCGCCGAGAACACCGCCCGGCTGCAGACGCTGCAGTCCGTGGACCGTGCGGTCGGGTCCCTGGTCGAGACGTTGGACGACGAGGGCGTGCTCGACGACACCTACATCGTCTTCACCTCCGACAACGGCTACTCCCTCGGCGAGCACCGCTTCGTCGGCAAGGACGTGCTCACCGACGAGGCGCTGCAGGTCCCGCTCCTGGTGCGGGGCCCGGACGTGGTCGCCGGCGCCACGTCGCAGCTGCCGGTGACGCTGGTCGACCTGCCCGTCACCTTCGCGGCGCTGACCGGGGTCACCCCGCAGTGGCAGGTGGACGGCACGTCCCTGGCCCCGACGTTGCGCGGCGAGGACCAGGCGTTCCGCGACACGACCCTCATCCAGACCGGCCGCACCCTCGGCGACGGCTGGTCGCACCGCGGGGTGCGCACCGAGCGCTACCTCTACGGCACCGACGGCGTCGACACCTTCCTCTACGACCACCTCCTCGACCCCGACGAGATGGTCAACCTCGTCGACGACCCGGCCTACGCGGGAGTCCGGTCCACCCTGGAGCTGCGCCGTCGCGAGCTGGTCGACTGCGCGGGCTGGACCTGCAACCAGCAGTTCGGCCCCGTCCCCGAGCCAGTGACGACCGCGGCGCGCGAGCCGTCGTCGTGACGCCGTGAGCGAGGCCCTGCACCCCGTCCTGTCCCAGGTTCTGCCGGTCGCGGTCTTCCTGCTCGCGATCACGGTGACCGCCGAGGTCGCGCAGCTGGCCGGCGTCTTCGACGTGGCCGCCCACGCCCTCGCCCGCCGTGCCCGCCACCGGGTGGTGCTGCTGTGGCTGACGTTCGCCTCGCTGGCCGTGGTCTGCACGATCGTGCTGAGCCTCGACACCACCGCCGTGCTGCTCACGCCCGTCGGCCTCGCGATCGCGAGCCAGACCGGCGTAGCGCCACTCCCCTTCGCGCTCACGACGCTCTGGATCGCCAACACCGGCTCGCTGCTGCTGCCGGTGTCCAACCTGACCAACCTCCTGGCCGTGCACCGGTTCGAGGACCTCGGCGCGGGCCACGGCGACTACGTGCGCACGGCAGCTGCCCCGGCCCTCACCGCCGTGGTGGTCACGCTCGTCCTGATCGCCGTCCTGCAGCGGCGCGCGCTGCGCGGGACCTACGCCGTCGAACCGCCGGCCGAGCCGCACGACCGCGTCCTGCTCGTCGTCGCCTCCGTCGTGTGCCTCGCCATCGGACCGCTGTTCGCCGTCGGGGTCGAGCCGGCCGTCGTGGCCGTGGGATCAGCACTCGTCCTGCTGGCGGCCCTGCTGTGGCGCGCGCCCGGCCTGCTGCACGACGTGCGCCCGCCCTGGCTGATGGCCGGCGGCTTCGTGGTCGTCGCCGGCCTGCTCCGCCTCGCCCAGGGCGAGGGCCTCCTCGACTGGCTCGCGCCGGCCGTCGGCACCGGCTTGCGGACGATCGACCTGCTGCACCTGTCGGCGGCCTCGGCGGTCGGCGCCAACCTGGTCAACAACCTCCCCGCCTACCTGCTCGTCGAGCCGGCGGCGGCCGACGACGTACGCCGCCTCATGGCGACGCTGGTCGGCGTGAACGCCGGTGCGCTGGTCACGCCCTGGGCCTCGCTCGCCACGCTCCTGTGGCTGCAGCGCTGCCGATCGGCCGGGCTGCGGATCCCGCTCCTGAAGCTCGCGGGGTGGGGGGCGATCTGCGCCGCGGCCTGTGTGACGGCTGCGACCATCGCCATCCGCTGATGCCCGCCCGACCCCGCAACGCAGCAGCGGCGCGGCCCCGGAGGGCCACGCCGCTGTTCTGCGCGTTTTCGAGCCGTCCCACTGCCTCTGGGGGGATCCGTGCCTCGGCGGGAGGTCGGGGCACGGGTGAGCAGTGAGGGGCCCGGCGGAACGCGGCCGCCTACTTCAACAGCGCCGATGCCGTCCCGGGTGTTACGGGTTCGTCGGACAATTTCCCGTGCTGGTTCGGACCGCTCGAGCGACCCTCAGTCGGCCTCCCAGTAGGGGCCCTTGCGGTAGGGGTCCCGCTCGATCGTCGTGACCGGCCGGCGGACGGTCCTCCAGACCGTGCGAGGGGTGCCGTCCTCGTCGAGGACCGTCCGGGCGACGCGGAAGTTGACGTACGTCGTGGTGTAGGCGTTGCGTGAGTTCCGCTTGTTCCGCCACTGGTAGTTGAAGTTCGCGACGTACTTCCGCGTCAGCTTCTTGCCGCGGATCGTCATCCAGAGCTCGTCGTTGCCGGGGCTCAGGCTCGCCCAGTTGGCGGAGCCCGTGACGACCATGTCCGTGTCGGGGTTGCCGTTGTAGTTGCCCTGGATCGCGACGTACTTCTGGTGGCTGTAGTAGCTCAGGATCAGGTCGGGCTTGCCGTCCTTGTTGAGGTCGTAGTCGTCGTCGGGGTTGTAGTCGAGCCCGGTCGAGCGGAGCGGGATCCGCCCGCGCGGCGTCGGAGCGCCGACGACGCGCTTGGTGTGGTAGCCGATCAGGCCGTACATCACGCGCACCTTGCACCCCTCGATCCATTTCTGCCGGATCGCCGCGGCCAGGTAGTCGCCGCGCCTGCCCCGCATGGTGTGCATCGACACCGCGATGCGGCTCCGCTTCTGCCCGCCCGCGCCGTCAGGGGTCAGGCACTGGACCTTGCCGAGAAGGTCGAGGACGAGGTCGTTCCTCGGGCCCGACGGCTTGGGCCAGGCCCACACCGTGTGCTTGTCGACCGAGTCGTCGCACGCGACGCCGTTGGCGGGCGTGCCGCAGAAGAACTGCGGTGGTTGACGGGTGTCGTGGTCCTTGCGCATGTCGTTGAACAGCCGGACGAACTGGCGGAACAGCTCGTGGTCCCCGGAGGTGAAGTAGAGGTCGTTCCACTGGTGGATGTCGGCGTTGAGCATCATGTTGGCCGACCCCACGGCGATGACGTCCTTGGACCTGCCGGCCTGCGAGAACGAGTAGAACTTCGTGTGCATGTTGTTGTACTGGTTCTGCTTGCTCCGGCACCCGGCCGCGCACCGGTAGATGAAGCTCGAGCGATAGCGCTTGGCTCCGATCTCCTTGCGGATCGCTCGCATCGCCTTGGTGTACTGGTGGTCGTTGAGGATCATCTGCACCTTCACTCCGCGACGGTGCGCAGCGATGAGCGCCTTCGCGACCGGCATCCGGTCGAACGAGTAGACCGCGATCCGGATCGTCGAACCCCGCGGTGTGTGCTTGATCGTGTCGATGACCCTCCGCTCGATGCGGAACCAGCCCTTCTTGCGGCGTGGATCGTTGAAGAACGGGCCCTGCGGTGCCTTCCACCGCTTGCGAGCGGACGGCGCCGCCTTCGCGGCCGCCATGGCCGGGGCGACCGTCGGAGCCACCCCCCCGACCGGGGCCGCCGCTGCGGGAACCGCGGCCAGTGGGGCGCCCAGGACCAGGCACAGGGTGAACAGGACCAACAACCTCGGCACGAACTCGCCTTCCCGACCGCCACCGTCGGTGGCGTCGTCACGCTCGGGCCCCGACGCGCGGATCCGCTGTCACGGGCGCGGGCAGGGCATGTCGACCGGACCCGCGGCGTGCGCTGGTCCGGTCCCGTCCATGGGGTGACGACGCCCGGGCCGACAAAGTTGTCGGCTCCGGGTGTCTGGTTGGCGAGACGAGGCTCACATCCCGGCGGCGGTCAGATGCATAGACATGGAGTGGTCGGCCCAGACGGCGTCGAAGTGCGCGACGTAGGCGTCGTGGATGGCTGCCCGCGGGATCAGCACGACGAGCTCGTCGTTGAGCAGCGACACGTCGGACCAGTTCTCCGAGCCGGTCCACACCGCCCGGGTGGCCGATCCGTCCCAGGTGCCGTCGACCGACATCCACTTCTCGTGGACGAAGTGCTCCCACCCGGAGGTCTCGAACCCCGTCGCCACGTTGTCGTCGACGTCCAGCGAGGCGCTCCGGACGCGGACGCCGGCCGCGAGCAGGATCTCGACGACGTCCGGTCCCGCGGCGCTGACCAGGGCCTGGACCCGGCACCCCTGGGCACGCAGTCCCGCGACCCGCCGGGCCAGGTCCGCGCCACGGGCGCCGCGCCAGCCGTACATGCTGATGCGGAGCACGGTCCGCCCGGCGACGCCGCTCCCGGGGAGCGCCCGGCAGTCCACCCGCGCCAAGCGCTGGGCGACGGGGTCGTCGTCTGCGTCCGCGGGCCGTCCGGACGAGATGCTCGTCGTCACGTCGCCGTGGGTGACGTCGACCGCCGGCGCCTCGACCAGGCGGTCCGCCGCCAGCTCGGCGAAGACCCCGCTGTAGTCGTCGTACAGCTGCGGGCTCCCGGTGAAGGTCACCAGGTCGTTCCAGTGCACACCCGCGGCGTAGCCGGTGAGGTTGGCCGATCCCAGCATCACGACGTCGGACGCGTCGTCCGCCTCATCGCCTCCTCCGGAGAACAGGTAGACCTTCATGTGCTGGTTGCCGCGGTCGCCGAGCCGGCAGCTGGCGTGGCACACCTTGACGAAGCTGGGCTCCGCGCCCGTCCGGCCCGACGCGTCGCAGGCGCCGAGGCTCGCGTCCGGGGCCGTGCCCAGCAGCCGCTGCAGGCGCCGGACGGGTGGAGAGACGAAGTTGTCGTTCAGGACGACCTGGACGGTGACCTGGCGGCGGGTGCACGCCTGGCGGAGCGCGTCGGCGATGTCGGGACGGTCGAAGCTGTAGGCCGCCATGCGGATCGTGCCGCGGTCCGGCGTGGCGTCGATGGCTTCCAGCACGTGGTCGGCGATCCGGTCCTGGGCGGCCACGCCTCCGGTCGGGTCGTTGAACAGCACGCTTGCCGCGGGGGCCAGGACGACCTCGGCAGCCGCGGCGGCCGACAGGCGTGCGCCGTCCGCGTGCTGCGCCGAGCCTGCCGTCGCTCCCCCGAACGCTGCGCCGAGCACCGGGGTGGCGACCGCTGCCGCGACGCCGAGGACCACCGTTCCCACCAGCAGATTGGTTCGCATCCCGACCACCCGATCCCGTTGACGGGGGCTTCCTGCCCCGTGGATCGACAGTCCCGCCGCGGACGTTCCCCGGGCACGGGCCTACGGTCTCGCCTGCCGCGGGACGGTTCGGACGCACCCGGGTGGGCAGTCTCGGTCGACGACCCCCGTCGGCCGCGCGCCGTCCCGGCGTCCTGGGATCCCGGTGCGGACCGGGACTCCCGGCTCAGGACGTCGGGAACGACGGCGGGCCCGGGCACGCGCCCCTCGTCGTGATCACGCGGGGCCGGTCGGGCCCGCGGGTTCAGTCGGCGTACGCGGGGTCGTGCGTCCCGACCTTGCGAGCGGCGGCCAGGTGTCCGCCGAGGTAGCCACCGACGGTGGCGACCGCCGCGCCCGTCAGCGATCGGCGTACGCCCGCAGCGTGGTCGCCGCGTCGGCGGGCGAGCCAGGACGACGCGAAGATCCCGATGGCCACGGCGTTGGTCGCCGCGTGCACGACCCCGACCCGCTTGTCGCGATCGGCCGCGCTCGCCCACTCGGCCCAGCCGGTCCAGGCCGTGGGGCCGACGGCCAGCAGGCTGACGCCGATCAGGCGCTGCGCGGCGGTCCGCGAGTCGCGACCGCCGACCAGGTCGAGGATGGTCGCAGAGGTCCAGGTCCCGAGGACGACGTCGGTCAGCACCGGGTGGACGGCGTGCCCCAGCCAGTCGCCGCGCAGGACCTCGCCCCGCCTCCCGGTCGCGAACGCGGCGTCGACGAGTGGCTCGAGCGCGCGCACGGCGCCGTCGAGCGCTGCGGTGTCCTCGAGGTTGCGGGTCCAGCGCACCAGCCGCGGCGTGTCCATGGCTCCAGCCTCGCCCGACGGGGTCCACGGGTCAATGCACGTGGTCGAGCCCGCGGGTCAGACAGCGATGCTCACGGGGAAGGTGGCGATCCAGCCCAGCGTGCCGAGGAAGACGGCGCAGCCGGCCAGTGTCAGGACCCACCGCAGCCGAGGCGCGTTGACACGCGTGCTCATGCCCGCGAAGAAGAGGGCCACGGCGTACAGGACCACGGTGAGGACGTAGTTGCTGGCCCGCTGGATGTTGGCGCGGACCTCGGCGGCTGACGCCTCGGCTCGCGCGTCCAGCTCGTCAGCCTGCTGCTGGGACACGAGGTGGTACTCGTCCATCGCGAAGGGAGTGGGCGGAGCGTCGGGGTTCGTCAGCGGAGCGGTGACGGTCCAGGCGTCGAACGCGCGGCGGAACTCGGCGCGAAAGCGATCCATCACGAAGTCGGCGAGCTCGCGGTCGCCGGTCACGTCGGCCTCGGCCCACGCGATGAACGTGGCCACGTCGATCTCGGTCTGCGCATCAGCGAGGCTGTCGGCGCGCGACGCCTCGATCCTGATGGCGTTGGTGCGCCCCGCAGCGGCGGCCTGCTCGCCGTTCCAACGCGTCGCCTGGTAGCTGCTCCACGACGTCGCCACGGCGGCGACGACGAGGAGCACCGTCGCCACGCCCTCCTGCCAGTCGCGACGGCGGTCCGTCGCCGCCTCAGAGCGGGTTGCCATCGGCGTCACACGGGAGCGGGACGTCGAGGTCGAGGATCTCGAGCTCGGTGTCGATCAACCGCACGGTCCGCTCCATCGCAGTCGGATGCAGTCGTCCGATGCCGCCGCCGTGCGGATGGTCGAAGAACGCCAGCAGGAGCAGGAGCAGTGCGATGACCGCCGTCGAGCTCCCCATGAGCATCCCCTGGGTGACCGGTCCCTCCGTCGGGTCCGCGAAGAAGAGCAGGTAGCCGAAGATGACGGCCGTGATCAGGAACAGGGCCAGCCACAGCGGGAGCGGGATGATGCCTTCGGCACCGTGCACCCGGGTGATCCTCGCCTGCTCGCGCTGGATCGTCTGGTCCATCCAGCGGTCGTACGCCGACTGCTCCGTAGCCTCCTGCGGCACCACGTCCGAGATGGTCCGGAACATCTCCACGCCCCAGGGGTTCATGCGATCGCCGAGCGTCCCGGCCTCGAGCGCCTCCCACTCGGGACCAGCGACCGATCGGGCGTAGCAGGCCAGCTCGGCGGTCAGCTCACCGGAGACCTCGGTCGGGAGGAACTGCGCGGTCTGCGTCTGCTGCAGGACCGTCGTCGCCTCCAGGTCGGCGCCGGTACGGGAGGAGTCGTACGACTGGAAGGACAGGAAGATGATGAAGCCGAGCAGCACGGAGAAGCCCGTGGCGAGCACCCCGAAGACACCGGACGCGCGGTCGCCGTCCTGGAAGTAGCTGCCGGCCGGAGCGCGACGACGGACCGCCAGCATCGCAGTCACGGTCACCGCCGTGGCAACGACGACCACGAGGATCCCGACCACCAGGTTCATCGCGCTCCCCCGGGGCGCCGCGGAGGTCGTGGGAGCTCGCGAACGGTTGGCATCTGGTGTCCTCGCTCGAGGGGGCGATCGCGTCCAGCGTCACCGCATGCACCGCCGCGCACCTCACCCTCGGTGAGTGAGGCCGCCGGGGTGCACCTGCAAGGGCCGGCAGCACCGTCGGGGCCAGGCTCACGCCGGCGTCGAGCACCTGCGCGCCGTGCTCGTGCTGGACACTCCCGAGACGTCCTTGCTGCAGCCGAGGATCAGGATGGCCAGGTCGTCCGCGAGCTGGTCGCCGTGGAACTGCTGGACGGCGTCGACGAGCAAGGCGGAGAGCTCCACGGCGGGCCGGTCCGCGTGGCTGCGGAGCATCTCGGCCACCCGCTCGGTACCGAACATCCCGCGTCCCCGCTGCCTGGCCTCCACGAGACCGTCGGTGAAGACGCACAGGAGGTCTCCGGGGGCCAGGTGGAGGGCGGTGTCGTGGAGGTCGGGCTGGTCGAACAGCGCGATGGCGGTGCCGAGGGCACCGACTTCCTCCACTTCTCCGGTGGCGCGCAGCACGATGGGCGGGTGGTGACCGGCCAGCGTGAACACCACAGCGAATCCGTCGTCCTCGGGTCGCAGGGTCCCGTACACGAGCGTGCAGTGGCGTTCCAGGTCGGTCTGGCTCAGCAAGGTCGAGTTCACCTTGCGCACCGTGTCGCTGGGCAGGGAGCGCGCGTCGGCCAAGGCCCGCAGCGAGTAGCGAGTAGCCGCACTCACCGTCGCGGCAGCTGCACCCTTCCCGCTGACGTCGCCGAGCACGAAGCCCCATGTGTGCTCACCCAGGTCGAACACGTCGAGGAAGTCACCGCCAACTTCTCGACCATCGCCGGCCGGACGGTACTGGCTGGCGAGCTCGATGCCGCTGATCTCGGGAAGCGCTGGGGGCACCATGCTCGCCTGCAGCTCCGAGGCGACGCGGGACTGGTCGTCGAGGACCTCCTGGAGGCGCCGGCGGTCGCGCACACGTTCGGTGATCTCGTGCAGCACCACCACCGTCCCGGCCGGCCGCCCCGACCCGTCGACGAGTCGTTCGTGGGAGACGTCGAAGGTGCGGCTTCCCGCGTCGGCGTCTCCTCCGGGCAGGCTGACCTCGTCCAGCGCAGTGTCAGCACCTCCCATCGGGACGATGTCCGCCAATCGTCGCCCGAGCAGCGCAGCGCGGCTTGCCCCCATCAGCCGCGCAGCGGCGGGGTTGGCGTCGACGATGCGGCCGAAGAGGTCGGTGACGTAGACCGCGTCCGACATCCTCTCGAGCACGGCGCTGCGTGCCAGCGGTGTGAGGTCCACGAGGCGCTCGTCGAAGAGCCCCCAGACCAGCACCACGCCAGTGACCGTGAATGCGAAGGGCGTGAGGTCGACGGTGGCGAACCAGCCCACGTTCGCGTTGTACAGGACGTTGGCCGCCCACGGGACCAGGGCGGCGGCCAGCATCACCGCGGCCATCCGGCGATAGCTGCGTGCGAGGCGCCCCATGCTGGCGACGAACAACACCGTCGCGACGAGGAGGACGAGGTAGTTGTACGCCAGCAACAGGTTGAAGGCGGGTCCCGCCACCACCTCCGGAGTCGGGTCGAGGGCCGCCGACGGTGGGTAGGACCGCACGAGGTCGTGGGTCGCGGGGAGTGCCAGCATCACGTTGGTCAACACCGGCACGACGGCCAGGAGGCACAGCAACCGTCCGGTGACCCACCGGTCCCGCCCGGTGTACTGCAGGACGAAGGTCAGCCACGCCGGCGGCAGCATCGCGACGCCGAGATACTTCAGGTCACCCCACCGACTCTTGAGCGCGATGTCGTCGACGGCGAGCTCCATCCCGTACGCCACACCCCACCACGCCACCGCCAGGAGCAGCACCGCCAGGCTCCACCCCATGCGCACGTTCCGACGCCAGGCGACGTACGTCGCGAGCCCGGCGTGCGCAACCCCGGCAACCGCCATGATGACGGCGAAGAACGTCAGCACCCCGAGTGCCCTCCCGTCCCTCAACGGCACAATCCAGACCGGTACCCAACGTTGCCCACGGCTGGGAAGCGACCCACGATCCACCCATGGTCACGACGCACCGCCACGCAGACGAGCGTCTGTCCAGCGTTCCACCACAATTTGGGTACGTCGAGCCCCTCGGCGTCCCGGAAGAGCGCCCCGACAAGGTCCGTTGGTCCGCCGTGACATCGGCAAGGCGGATGCTCGGAGGCCAGCCCCGCCAAGCCCCGTGGCCCGGCGGGGCCTCGACCCCAACGCCCCCGCGGGGGTCGTGCCGCGACCGTACGTCGGCGCCCGCGCCCACGCGGGCCACTCCCAGAACTTCACCGCTGGGGGTGGAACAGCGCTAGACCATCCGTTCCGCACCATCGAGAAGTACGGATCGACGGTCGACCAGCACGTCATCAGGTCCGCGGGCCGACGTTGGCGGGCGGCAAGTGATCGGTCAGCCGACGGCAAGCAGGTGCCGACAGGCTCCGGACATCTGATCGGCACGAGTCCCTGGAGCCGACCACGAAGGGCGCGACCCGCAGCTCTGCGCGTACGCCTTCACTCCTGCTCGCGACCCGCCCACCCGAAAGGCACTGCCATGACCGACCTCGACAGCCGCTCGCCGCTCGCCGCCCTCCGACCCCTGCCCTCCCACG
Organism: Nocardioides sp. P5_E3; assembly: GCF_054049275.1. Taxonomy (NCBI): domain Bacteria; kingdom Bacillati; phylum Actinomycetota; class Actinomycetes; order Propionibacteriales; family Nocardioidaceae; genus Nocardioides; species Nocardioides sp. P5_E3. The sequence goes on along the minus strand of NZ_JBFUMR010000023.1, from coordinate 45,918 downwards.
AGGACGTGGGCCCCGCGCTGGACGAGCTGCAGACCCTCCTGCCCGGACGCGTGCTGCTGCCGGCGCACGAGGGCTGGGACCTGGCCCGGCTGGGCTGGTCGGTCAACGTCGACCAGCACCCGATCGCCGTCGTCACCGTGCACACCCCGGACGACGTGGTCGTCGCCGTCGGGTGCGCGGCCCGCCACGGCCTGAGCGTCTCGACCCAGCCCGTCGGCCACGGGGCCACGACCGCCCTCACCGGGACCGTCCTGCTGCGCACCGGCGCGCTCCAGGACCTCACCATCGACGTCGAGCGTCGCGTCGCCCGCGTGGGCGCAGGGGTCAAGTGGGGCACCCTGCTCGCCGCTCTGGAGCCGACCGGGCTGATGGCCCTGGCCGGGAGCAGCCCGGACCCGAGTGTCGTCGGGTTCACCCTCGGTGGCGGGCTCAGCTGGTTCAGCCGTGCCCTCGGGCTCACCGCGCACAGCGTCGTCGCCTTCGAGATCGTCGACGCAACGGGGGCCCGTCGACGGATCTCGCCCTCCGCCGACCCGGAGCTCTTCTGGGCGATGTGCGGTGGGGGCGGCGACTTCGGGGTCGTCCTCGCCGTCGAGATCATGCTCGACCACGTGGGTCCGATCGTCGGCGGCAGGATGCTGTGGCCGCTGGAGATGGCCCGCCCTGTCCTGCGCGCGTTCCGGCAGATCACGGCGGATGCTCCCGACGAGCTCACCCTGTGGGCACACCTGTTCAGGTTCCCGCCGATGCCGGAGCTTCCCGAGCTTCTGCGGGGACGCTCCTTCGTGTCGGTGGACCTGACGTTCCTCGGCTCGGAGACTGAGGCCAACCGGTTGCTCAGCCGACTGCGGCAGCTGCCCGCACAGGTCATCGACACGGTCGGCGTGGTCCCGCTGTCGCAGCTGGGCGGGATCGCCGCCGAGCCGGTCGACCCGATGCCGACCCAGGAGTACTCCGAGCTGCTGCGAGGTCTGGACGACGCGACGCTGGACCGGCTGGTCGATGCAGCCGGCGCCGACGCCGACATCCCCCTGGCGGTGGTGCAGATCCGCCACCTCGGCGGCGCCCTCACCCGGGCCACCCCCGCGGACGGACCCAATGGCGCGATCGCGGAGGAGTACTCCGTGTTCTGCCTCGGCGTCCCGGTGGCTCCTGGCCTGCCGGAGGCGATCGAGGCAGCGTTCGGCGAGGTGCGTACGGCGTTGGCCGGGCAGCGGAGCGGACGGACGCTCTTCAACTTCCTGGGCGCGGAGTCCGACCTCGGGTCCACCTTCTCCGTCACCTCTCGGGCGCGCCTGCGCCAGGTCAAGGCCTCCACCGACCCGGCAGGCGTGTTCCGCAGCAACCGGCCCGTCTGACCGGCTCCACCAGGTGGTCACCACACGTCGGGGGGCGTGTGGTGGCCACCTCGGCGTTCCTTCGACGTACGTGCGGTGCGAATCGGCTTCCGCCGAGGCCCGAGCGACCCTAGTGTCTCGGTCTGTGCACCCCGATCGGAGCATCGCGTGACACTGGAGCCCGGCGCGGCACCCGCGCCGCAGACGCTCGTACGCGTGCTCGGTCCCGTGTCAGCCACGGTCGACGGGCGCGCGTGCGGCATCTCCTCGCCGCTGCAGCGCGGCCTGCTGGGACTGCTGGCAGCCGACGCCGGGCGGGTCGTGTCCGTCGACCGACTGCTCACCGAGCTGTGGGGGGACTCGACGTCCGAGTCCGCGCTCTCGTCGTTGCAGGTGTGCGTGTCCCGCCTGCGCCGCGCTCTCGGCGACACCGCCAGCGGTGACAGGGTCGAGCCCCCGTCGGTCCGGGTGACGCGTCGTGCGCCCGGGTACGTCCTCGAGCTGCCCGAGGGCGCCCTCGACGCCTGGCGCCTCACCCGGTTGGCCGACGCGGCTCGCGCCCGGGTGACCACCGATCCCGGCGCCGCCCTCGAGCTGCTCGACGCGGGGCTGGCCCTGGTGACGGGAGACCCGCTCAGCGATGTGGTCGACGCGCTCGGGCCGGTGGCAGCCGCCGAGGCACAGCGGCTCGCCGACCTGGTGCTGCGTGCCCGGGAGACACGGGTGGAGGCCCTCCTCGGGGTCGGACGGGCGCCGGACGCGGCCACCGCGGCGGAGCACCTGCTCGTCGGCGAGCCGCTGCGGGAGAGCCTCCACGCCCTGCGGCTGCTGGCGCTCTACCGGAGCGGTCGACAGACCGACGCCCTGGCCGCCTACCACGCACTGCGCGACCAGCTCTCCGAGGACGTGGGGGTGGATCCCGGTCCCGCGCTTCGACGCCTGCACGCCCAGCTCCTGCAGCAGGACCCGACGCTGGACTGGTCCCCGCTGCGGACCGCAGCCGTCGTGGAAGGTGTGCCGGCCAGTCCACCTGAAGCAGCGGGAACGACGGGACCGGCGGGCAGGCACCCCCTCCTGGGTCGCGACGCCGAGGTCGACCTCCTCGAGCGGGCCGTACGTCGCGGCGCGCAGGGCCACGGTGCGGTCTGGGTGGTGTCGGGCGAGGCCGGGATCGGGAAGACCCGGTTGGTGGAGGAGGTCGCCGCGAGGACTCGTGCCGCCGGCACGGTGGTGGCCGTCGGCCGGACCAACGAGACGAGCGACGGCACGCCCTACTGGCCGTGGGCGCAGGTCCTTCGCAACCTGCCGGGCGTCCCGGGTGACGGTCCGGCTGGTGTGGTGATGGGCACTGCTGGGATGGCCGAGGGGTCCAACCTCACCCAGGCGGCGCTGCACGACGCGGTGGCGGACCTCCTCGTCGGCGAGGCGCGCCGGTCCGGCCCCCTGCTGGTCGTGCTGGAGGACCTCCACTGGGCCGACGAGGCGAGCCTGTTGCTCCTGTCGACGCTCGCCGGGATGGTCAGCGACGCCCCGATCGTGCTGCTGTGCACCTACCGCGTGGAGGACGCAGCGCCAGCAGGAGCGTTCGGATCGATGCTCGCTCGGCTCGCGCGGACGCCGGCCACCGAACGCCTCCGCATGTCCGGACTGCCGGAGGAGGCGTCGCGGGACCTGCTCGCCGTACGTCTCGGCTGGCAGCCCGACGAGGCCCTGGCTGCCCGGGCCGCCGCGCGCACGGGCGGCAACCCGTTCTTCCTCCAGGAGCTGGCCCGGCTGGTGCGGGACTCCACCCACCCGCACCTGGCGTGGGACGACATCCCCGAGACGGTGCACGACGTCCTCACCCATCGACTGAGCCGGCTGCCGGTCCAGGCCCGGCGGCTGCTCGACGTCGCAGCGGTGGTGGGGAGGGACTGCGAGCTCGGCCTGCTCGAGGTGGTCTCGGGACTGCCCCCGGACGACGTCGACGCCGGGCTTGCCGCGGCGGTGGCGTCCGGACTCACCGTCGAGGTCGGCTCCCCCGCCCCGGTCCTCCACTTCCAGCACGCGTTGATCCGTGAGGCGCTGTACGCGCAGCTGGGCGCCCGCGCACGGATGCGCCTGCACGCGGCCGTCGGCGAAGCAATGGCGCAGCGCCCCGAGGTGGACGTCGACGACCTCGTCCACCAGCTCATGGCGGGGGGCGACCTCGTCGAACCAGGGCTCGTCATCTCCACCGCGACCCAGGCCGTCGACCGGGCGATGACGCAGCTGGCCTTCGACCACGCCGACGAGCTCATCGACCAGTCCCTCGGCCTTCTCGAGCGGGTCCCGGCAGGCGCCGCGCGCGACGGCCTCGAGCTGGCCCTGCAGGCGCGCCGCGGGACGCTCGCGATGACCCGGCTCGGTCTCGGCGCGCCGGAGGCCGGCGCCGCTCTCGAACGTGCCCTCGAGCTCGCGCTCGGGCTCGAGCCCGGGCCCGACGTGTTCGCAGCGATCTACCGCCGTTACCTGTGGCTGCTCATGGCGGGCGACTTCGCCGCCGTCCAGCAGCTCGCCGACGTCGTACTGGCACACGCCGCATCAGCACAGGGTCCGGAGGCCGCCGATCGCTTCACCCTCTTGGGCCGTCTCGCCCGCGGCTCGGTCCTGTGGTGCCTCGGCGACGCCGAGCCCGCCGTGCAGGAGCTCGAGCGTGCCCTCCAGCTCGCGCAAGGCGCTGGGGTCGGCGTGCTCGTCATGGCCTTCGGGGACCCGGCCGTACGCATCCGGATGTTCTTGTGCCATGCGCTCGCCGAGGCGGGACGCCGGGACGACGCGATCGCCGTCGCCGACGAGATGGTGCACCAGGCGAACCTCTCGGGACCGGCGGACGAGAGCGACGCCCTCGCCACCCGCGGGATGATGTACGCCGCGTTCGAGGAGCCCCACAAGGCCCACGACGACGGCGTCGAGGGCGCGAGGCTGGGGCGACTCGCCGGAGCCGACCTGCTCGGGCACTTCGCCGCGCTCAACGAGAGCTGGGGCGATGCGATCGCCGGCGCCACCCACGCATCCGATGCAGTGGAGCTCGCCCGGTCAGCAACGGAGGGATACCGCGCGACGGGCACCCGGATGCACGACCCGATCGTCTACACGATGCTGGCCGAGGCCGAGGCAGCCACCGGTCACCCGGACCGGGCGGCGAAGGCCGCGGCAGCCGGGCTGGACGCCCTCGCACGCACCGGCAGCACGTTGTGGCGTGGGCGGCTCGAGCGGGCCGCGGACGCCGCTCCGTTCCCGACCTCCTGAGATCGCTCCCCGGCAGGTCCAGTCAGGTACGCAGTCGTCGCCAGGCCCGCGCTGCTGGATCGGCGTCTAGGAGCAGGAGCAAGGGTGCGTAGCTCGTCACTGGCACCACGAGCGTGATGGCCAGCGCCACCAGGAGCAGCACCCGGCCTCCTCCGGCTCGTGCCTATCCGTCTGGCACCTCCGGAGGTCATGATGGACTGCCGCGCCACGTCTCGTGGTGGCAGGCGCCGCTGGTCGAGAGGGAGGCTTTCGATGGTGACGTTCGCAGGGGTCGACCACGTGTCTCTCACCGTCTCCGACCTCGACACGAGCCAGGACTTCTACACCTCCGTGCTCGACTTCGTGCTGGTCCTGGACGTCGGCTACGGACGCATCTTCATGCACCCCGGCACCGGGTTCACCCTGTCGCTGATGAAGCACGACAAGGCACTCGGCGGTGCATTCACCGAGCTGACGACGGGACTCGATCACCTCGGCCTCACCGCAGCGTCGCGCGCTGACCTGGAGGAGTGGGAGCGTCGCTTCGACGAGCTGGGCGTGACCTACACACCCATCCGCGACATGGAGTTCGGGTTCCACCTCAACTTCCGGGACCCCGACAACATCGCGTTGGAGCTGTCAGCTCCGAACGAACACCTGCTAGCGGCCAGGAAGGCCCTGGCTGACGGCCAGACGAGCCAAGCGGACATCGACGCCTTCATCGACGAGCACGAGCTGGACCTACCGCAGGCCGGCAAGGGCTGACCACTCCCCCGGCACCCCGTGCTCGAGGCACCGGTCCCCGAACCCGGCGTCGGGTCGCTCGTGGGCGGACGGCGCGCAGGTCGCAGGACCGAGATCTTCACACGAGCGACGGTGGCGTGACCCCGCCGTCAACGGAACGAAACGCGCCCGTAAACGGCCGCTCATAACGTTTCAACCTCGACACCAAGTCTCGCTCTCGGCTCGCGTCGATGCAGCCGCGAGCCGTGGCGACCGGACTCCCCAGGAGTTGTACGTGCGCCTCACCCTCCGACGTCGAGCAGGAGTCGGCCTGTCGGCCGTCCTCCTCGTCGCCCCCCTCGCCGCACTCACCGCGGCACCGGCATCCGCCGAACCGACCGGGACATCCGCCTCGGGAGACGGCTGGTCCGTCACCCGTGCCCCGGGCGGCTATCTCGTCACCGTGGACCTCGACGGTCCGCTGCCCATGAGGTCGGACGCCCCGACCCTCGTCGTCGACGGGGAGTCGATCGGACTCGCGACCCAGTCCCCCGACGGCCGCTCGCTCACCACGTTCACGACCGACCCGGCGGTGCTCGACGCGTCGTCCGCCGAGGCGGGCTGGGCCAGCCAGGCGCCCGTCGGTGACGGTACGCCGTCGCGCGCGGTCACCGTGCCCGACGCCGCGGCGGTCGCGGACCCGCTGGCTGCCGACCCGAGTGCGCCCGGTGACTTCGAGTGGACTGAATCGATCTACAAGTTCGGTGACCAGGCCGTCGCGCTGTCCGCCATCGGCGGCGTGCGTGGCGAGATGGAGGGCAAGGTCTACCTCCCGACCACGGGCGGGGCTCGACCCACCGTGATCCTGCTCCACGGCCGTCACACCTCCTGCTACACCGCGGTTGCCGGCACACCGTCGAACCCGGCCCGGTGGCCCTGCACGGCCGCGCCCGGTCCCGCCGAGGCGCCGTACGACACGGGTCGGATGTCGATCCCGAGCTACGCCGGCTACGACGGCACCGCCCGCGCGCTGGCGAGCCGCGGCTACGCCGTCGTCTCGATCTCGGCCAATGCGGTCAACTCCAACGACAACGAGCTCTCCGCGGACCAGGGCGCGCAGGCGCGCGGCCAGCTGCTGCTCGACACCCTGACGATGCTCGAGAAGGCCACCGCCGGGGAGCCCGTCAGCTACCACGACGCCTTCACCGGCCGCGACGTCTCCCTCGCCCAGGCGCTCACCGAGGGCTCCGCGTCCTACGCCCTGCGCGCACCGGGCTTCGTCAACGGTGCCCCGGAGCTCGACACCGTGACGCCGGCATCGCTGGTCGGCCGTTTCGACCTCAGCACCATCGGCATGATGGGTCACTCGCGCGGCGGCGAGGGGGTGACCTCGGCGGCGACCCTGAACCAGGCGCTGGCCGACCCCTGGTCGATCGAGTCGATCCTGCCGCTCGCGCCGGTCGACTTCGGCCGGATGACGGTGCCCCACGTCCCGATGAACGTGATCCTTCCCTACTGCGACGGGGACGTCTCCAACCAGCAGGGCCAGCACATGCTCGACGACTCGCGCTACGCGTACGGCGACGACGTGCTGCGCACGGGCACGTGGGTGATGGGCGCGAACCACAACTTCTACAACACCGTCTGGACGCCGGGTGAGTACGCCTACAGCGTCAGCGACGACTGGAGCAACAGCGCCGCCCGGCGGACCGAGCCCACGTGTGGCACGGACGCCACCGTGTCCGCGACCTCGATCCGGATGACCCCGGCCGAGCAGTACGACCAGGGCACGTCGTACATGGCCGCATGGTTCCGACTGACCCTCGGCGGCGAGGACCAGTTCCTGCCGATGTTCGACGGCACCGGGTCGGTGCCCGAGGCGCTGGCCGGTGAGGACGTGCGCACCACGGCCACCGCTCCGTCGGGTTCACGCGCGACGATCACGACCTTCGAGAAGGCGTCCTCGCTGGTCCGGACCTTCGGGACCGCGACGGCCAACCCGTGCGCCAGCATGAGCGGTCGGACCACCCCGCAGGACCTGGCGGCGTGCACGACCACGATGGCGAGCTCGCAGCTGCCCCACTGGACGCCCGCGTCGAACGGCGGCAACGTGCCGGCCACCCCGGTCACCCGGATGGTGTGGTCCAGCGCGACCGGCGCGATCCGCGTCACCGTGCCTGCCGGCAAGCGGGACGCCGGCGCCTTCGAGCGGCTCTCGGTCAAGATGGCCGCCGACGAGACGGTCACGACCGGCACCGACCTGACCATGACCGTCGTCGACGGCCAGGGCCAGAGCTGGAGCTCGCTCGTCTCGGAGCTCAACCCGTACGCCCTGGTGCGGATGCCGACGTCCGCGAGCACCGCTGCGACGAGCACGCTGAAGAAGGTCGTCCTGCACCAGGTCAACGTGCCGGTGGCCGACCTCGCGACCGCGGGCCTCGACACCAGCGACATCCGCGAGGTCCAGTTCACGGCCGCGGAGGGGGTGGATGCCGTCGCCACCGGCGGCGCCTACCTCTCCGACCTGGCGTTCGAGAGCTCGTCGGTCGGCACGGCGGACAACAGGACCGAGCCGGTCGTGAACGTCTACGCACCGAGCGTCGACGAGGGCTCGGCTCCCGGCACCGTCGACCTGGCGGCCTACCTGGACGCGCCCGCGACGGTTCCCGTCACCGGGTGGGTCTCCCTCCTCGGGTCGACCACGTCCCGGGCCGGCGCGACCATGGAGAAGGTCACCTTCGCCCCGGGCGAGACCTGCCAGGTCGTCACCGCGGCCGTGCAGGGCGACCGCGCCGACAGCACCAGCGCCTCGACCAGCGTGAAGGCGAGCATCATCAACGTCTCGGGTGCGGTGCAGGGCAAGCAGGCGATCGTGTTCACCCGCATCCGGGAGGACGACGGCCTGCTGCCGAGCGGCACGCCGCCGACCACGCCGAGCCCGCTGCCTCCGGTCGGCACCCCGGGTCCGGTCTGCGCCGAGCTCGAGGGCGTGCTCGACGGCGGGACCATCACCGTGCCCGCCACGACGACCCCGGACACCACCGCGAGCGTCTCCTCGACCGGCTTCCGCGCCGGCGAGGCGGTCACCTTCACGGGGACCGGGTTGGCGTCGGTCACCTCGGTCACCGACGCGGACGGGACCGCGACCGCCGACCTGGTGGTGCCCGCGGAGACGCCTCGCGGTGCGCTCACGCTCACGGCGACGGCCTCGGCCACGGGCCGGGTCGCCACGGGTGAGCTCCGCGTCCGCGACACCAGCACGACGACGCTGGAGGTCTCGCCCGAAGCCCCCACCCTCCGTCAGGCGCTCACCCTGACGGCCGCGGTGGCCGGGGGCGAGACCGGCGGCACGGTGACCTTCACCGACGGCGCGACCGTGCTCGGCACGGGCCCGGTCGCCGACGGGGTCGCCACCCTGACCGTGCCCGGCGGCCTCGGTGCGGGCGCGCACGCCCTCACGGCTGCCTTCGGTGAGACGGCGGTGACGACCGGATCGACGTCCGCCCCGGTCGCGTTCACCCTCGCCAAGGCGACGCCGACGACCGTCGTCGCCCTGAGCGACGCCTCGTCGGTCTTCGGCTCGCCCGCGGCCACGGCCTCGGTCACCGTCGGCGGAGCCGTGGGTGGGGGCGACGTCGAGCTGAGCGTCGGTACGACGACCGTGACCGTCCCGCTCGACGGCGCCGGCCGCGCGTCGTACGCCTTGCCGGACACGCTCGCCGCCGGCTCGTACGTCGTCTCGGCCCGCTACCTGGGCTCGGCCGACGCGGACGCGTCCGCCGTCACCTCCGCGCCCTACACGGTCTCGCCGAAGGCGACGAGCACCCGGGTGAAGGCGGTCTCGAGGAAGGGCGGCAAGAAGGTCAAGGTCACGGTGACCGTCGCCGGCGCCGTGAGCGGAGTGCCGACCACCGGCACGGTGAGGGTGGGTCTCCGGGGCGGGCTGGTCACGCGGACGGTGACCCTGCCGGCCTCGGGCAAGGTGACGGTCACCATGCCCACCAAGGCGAAGGGCAAGGGCGGCAAGCTCAGGCCCGCGAAGGTCGTCGTCCGGACGAGCTTCGCCGCCACCGGGAGCTACTCCTCCAGCAAGGCCTCACCCCGGACGGTGCGGCTGAAGTAGCAGCAGGCAGCAGACCCACAGCGGGCAGGAGGCTTCGGGCTCCTGCCCGCTGTGGCGTTCACCGACACTGCTCGGTGGAGCAGGACGCGAAGATGTCGCCGAGGAGCTCCTTCCCGGGTGTGCGGCCCACCTCGCGGAACCACTCGGTCCCGAGGACCCGGCGTCGCAGGGTCGGCGACGGAGCGCTGGAGTCCGCGTCGTACCCAGTCAGGTTGCGGTCAGGTGGCGAGCTCCATCGTGGTGCGCATGAGCACCGACACCGCCACCCACCGTCTGGCGAACAAGGTCCCCGAGGTCATCCTCTGGTTCTGGGTCATCAAGATCCTGTGCACCACCGTGGGAGAGAGCCTCGCCGACTACATCAACGAGACCCTCGGCCTCGGCCTGACCAACACCACGCTGCTCTTCGGCGCGGCCCTGGTCATCGCGTTGGTGATCCAGTTCCGACAGGCGCGCTACGTCCCGCGGATCTACTGGCTCGCGGTGGTGCTGATCAGCGTCGTGGGCACCTTGCTCACCGACAACCTCACCGACGCGCGAGGCGTACCGCTGTGGATCAGCTCGGTGACGTTCTCCGTCCTCCTCGCCGCCGTCTTCAGCCTCTGGTACGCCCGTGAGCGCACGTTGTCGATCCACTCGATCAACACGACCCAGCGCGAGGCCTGGTACTGGCTGGTCGTGCTCGTGACCTTCGCACTGGGCACCGCCGTCGGCGACTGGACCCTCGAGCTCACCGGCTGGGGCCCCGGCCCCTCGATCCTGCTCCCCGCGGGTCTCATCGCCGCCGTCTTCATCGGATGGCGAACCGGCCTCATGGGCCCGGTGCTCTCCTTCTGGCTGGCCTACATCCTCACCCGCCCGCTGGGTGCCAACATCGGCGACTTCCTCTCCGCCCCCCGCGACGAGGGCGGACTCGGCCTCGGCACCTTGTGGACCTCCCTGCTCTTCCTGGGAGCCATCACCGCCACCGTGGTCTACCTCACCATCACCAAGGTCGACCGCACCGAGGAACAACCGCGACTCATCGAGGACCGGCCCACCACCTGACACCACCTGATCACCAGGAGAAGACCCGTGAACGACACCCACCCCCGCCGCGTGCTGATCGTCACCGACACCGCTGAACCCACCCCCGAGCTGCTCGACGCGATCCGGCACAAGACGGCGCAGACCCCGACGCAGTTCCGCGTCGTCGTCCCCAACCCCGCTCGCGCCGAGGTCCACCTCCTCCACCCCGAACGCCACGACAAGGCCGCCGCAGCCGAGCAGGTCCTGCGTGCCACGCTCCCCGAGCTCGAACGAGCCGCCGCAGGCCACGTCGTCGGCTCCGTCTCAGTCCAGCACGATCCGATGGACACCCTGGAGCACGTCCTGCACGCGGAACCGATCGACGAGATCCTGCTCGCAGTCCACGAACACGCGCTCACGATCCGTCTGCACCAAGACCTCCAGCACCGCCTGGGACACCTCGGCATCCCGGTCACCGTCATCGGCCACACAGCCAGCGCAGGCACGCTCTAGACACGTGCTGCTCCGTGCAACGAGCCCCGACGATGGATAGGACCCGGGCCGTCGACTTGGCTCGGGGACGCGCCCGCACCCCGAGTGGAGCGTTCTCGAGGAGCTGACTTCGTAGGGGGCGGCGGCGGCGGGACGGTGCGCTTGACGAAGTTCATGGGTCCCCGAACGACCGGGCTTCGCCTGTGGCGTCGAGTCGAACGTCCGGATGACCGGATCTGCCGATGAGCGAGCGGTGCGCGCGTCCTGTTGGTTGTCGGAGGCGACGACCAATTGCAGCCGTTTGGAGGATCGGTCGATCACAGCGAACTCGTGGGATCCCCCGTTGCCCGTCACGAAGCCGTACTCGTGCTCGTCCTGCGTTCCGGGTTGCGCAGTTTGTGGAGCGGGCCTGTCCGGAAGAGGTCATGGACCTGACGGAGGCGGGCGTGGATCGCTGCGGATTGGCGGTAGCCGGGATCGTTCCACTCCAGATGCCGAACCGACGCCGCCGATGCCCATGCCGACCAGGTACCCGGCGACCGAGCTGGCGCTGGCGATCACGACCGGAGCGCCGCCAAGTTCTGCGAAACTCAACGGATGGCGCGCACCGGTGACGAGAAGTGGCTCGTCGTCGACGGCCGGCGCTGGCCGCGCACCGAACCGGCAATCCCGGCCGACGCGCTCGACGACTCCCGACGCCAGGGCCAGGAGCGGTAGATGGACCTCCAGGACTACCGAGCTGCGCGCCACCGGAGACTCGTCGAGATGGCGACGGAGCTCGGCGTGCCGGCGGACCGCGCCGCGGCGGTGGTCGATCGCGTGATCGAGGACCAGCGACGCCGCATCGTGCGCTCCGCCGACCCCGACCAGGTCGTCGTTCCCGCCCTGCGTGAGGAGGTGCTCGGCGGGCCGTCTCGCCGCCCCTTGCTCGCCGTCGTCGTGCTCATCGCCGTCGTCGCGGCGGCTTTCACGGTCACGATCCTGACCGGTCCGCCCGACCCCGAGAAGGTCGAGCGGAGGGCCGCGACGGTGCCTGCCCTCGTAGGCCTCACCTCCGCCGAGGCCGTCAGCGCGCTGGGGCGCGCCGGCATCTCGTCGCGGGTCGACCCAGTGCCCCAGTGTGATCCGGCCGGGCAGGTGCTGGGGTCCGTGCCGCCTTCCGGCGACACGGTCCGGCTCGACGAGGTCGTGGTCGTCATCGCGACGGCGACCCCGTCGTGGAGCTGCCCTGCCGACGCCGCCGGACGCGTCCAGGCGTGGGCGTTCCTGCGCTTCCTCGTCTCCGGCTCGGCCCGCCCGCGCCTCGCGCCAGAGGTGCGGCTCTACGTCGACGGCGAGGCGGCCGGGACCGCCGATGGGACCCACTCGGCCACCTCGCCCGACTGGCGTTGGCGCGTGCGCGACCCCGTCGTGGCCTACGCGGTGCGCCCCGTGGCCAACGACCTCGGACAGCCAGTCGTCTCGATCACCAGTGGACCACCACCGCCCACCACCTGCGGCCTCCCCACGTCGAGCCCGGCCGGCGTCGCTGACGCTCCCACTCGCGTCGTGCTCACGGTCAGCGGCGCCGGTCCTGGCGACGGACCGGAGCTCGGGTGCCAGCTCACGATCGACCTCTTCGAGGACGACGACGGAGCCATCGCGGTCGTCTCCGTGACCCTTCCGGGCGGCAGTGGTCTCGGACCGCCGCCCTGGGTGCGGACCCGCGACGACGGGGATGTACTCGACGACTGACCGCTGTCGTGCTGGGTAGGCGCGCCAGCTCCGGTCTGGGAAGGTCGACGGTCTCCAAACTTGTCGCGCGTGCGCTCCTCCACCCCCGTTCGCCGCTGGTGGTGCGCGGATCTGGCGAGATCCGGATGCTCTCCGTAGATCATCCCGGCCAAACTGGTTGCGCCGGTCGGTGATGATCTACGGCGCGTCGACGAGCTCCGACCTCTGTGCCACCTGGTTGCGCCGCGTGACCGGACGCCGGAAGACGAATCGGCGGAAGAGGTAGAACCGCGCACCGAGGCCGAGCACGAGACCGATGACGTTGGCCGAAATGTTGTCCGACAACGGGTCGTCGAGACCCAGCACGTCGCGGCTGACGATGAGGCACGCGATGGGAAGCGACATCGTGACCAGGTTGATCAGCACGTACGCCGACCGGCCGCCGTCGGCTTGACGCGGCGGGCGGTCTCGGAATGCCCAGCTCCTGGCGCCGCGGTAGCTGATCACCATGCCGACGGTGTTGGCCAGCACGTAGGCAAGGATCGGTCGATCGCTGAGGAGCGGGTGGTTGCCGGTGCTGAAGCCGTGGACCAGCCCGTTGAAGAGGATGAAGGCGACGATCGTGGCGACGCCCCCCACGGTGAGGAACCGGCCCAGCTCAGCCAGCATCCGCTGGTAGCGCGTGCCGAGGATGTTCCCCGCTCGGCTCGTGTCACGCGCCGAGGGCATCGACCCTCGCGTCACAGCGGCAGCAGAAGGGTCGATGGCGCGCACACCCAGTCTGAACACACGCGAACGGGGACTATTCCCCGTACACGCGCGGACCAGAGCCGTTTGCGCCTGCCGAGGGCCTCAGTCGCAGAGCTGCTCTCGTCGCTCGAGCTCGAGCGCGGCCAGTGTCGCGTCCAACGGTGTGGTCGAAGCATCCGCCGTCCGCCCATGTGCGCGGGCTCCCAAGTGATCCCAATCGCCGGGCATGCCCTCGGTGTTCGGTCTGTGCTCCGGTGGCGTCGAGTCCGGAACGGGGGTGGCCAGCTGGTGCTGATGGGTGTGCGTACGCACGCGGATGTCCTTTGCGAGGTCGTGGGGGCGCGGGCAGATTCACGCCGCGCGTCGCTCACGGTCCATGAGCGGCGGCGGTGCGAAGCCTGCGTTGCCAGCGGGGTACGAGGCGTACTGGCTGGATGACGGTCAGGCTCGGGGCGGTCTGGGGTGGGTCAGCGCAGCGGGTCGAACGCCACGAGCTCTGGCGGCGCGACTCCGGTGGCGATCTGGTGGGCGAGGAGCTTGCCGGTCAGCGGTCCGAGGGCGATGCCCCACATGCCGTGCCCGCCCGCGACGTACACGCCGGGTGCGCGGGTGCCCCCGATGAGCGGCAGGCCGTCTGCGGTGCACGGGCGGGACCCGACCCACTCGTCACGACGGTCGTCGAGGTCGACGCCGTTCAGCAAAGGGCGCGCGGCGTTGACGATCGCGTCGATACGCCGTTGGTCGAGTGCTGCGTCGGGGTCGCGGAACTCCATCATCCCGGCGACGCGCAGCCGCGTTCCGTCGGGGCCGTGGAGCGGCGTGCAGGCTACTCGTTGGGAGGGGAAGTACACGGGCGTGGACGGAAGGTGCTCGCCGGCCACGCTGAAGGAGTAGCCGCGGCCAGCCTGGACGGGCTGCCGTACGCCGAACTGGCGAGCGAGGCGCCCGATCCAAGCGCCGTTGGCGAGCACGACGGCGTCGTAGCGGTTGGTGCCGTCGACGTCTTCGCGGGTGGTGAGGTAGGCGCCGCCGTTCCCGGGATGGACGCCGGAGACGGAAGCGCCTTCGACGATCCGGCCCCCGCGGTCCACGACCGCTCGAGCGAGCTCTCCGACGAAGGCCGGCGGGTTGATGTAGCGCTGGTCGTGCAGGCGGATGACTGCCCCGACTGCTGAGGACAGGGCCGGTTCGATGCCGCGGGCCTCGTGGCCGGTGAGGAGGTCGTACTTCACGGCCTGGCCCGCGTCCTGGATGTGCTCGAGCTCGTCGACAAGTCCTGCGCGCTCCTCAGGCGTGCGGAAGGCTGCGAGGAACGGTTCCGCCGGCCGGGTGGTGGCCGCGACACCGTTGTCGGTGAGCTCGTCGAAAGCCTCGAGGGCGCGGCGGTTCATGGGGGCGTAGGCGCGCATGCCGCGTCCCCAGTGCCGCTCCGTGCTGTGGCGGGCAAACCCGGTGAGGAACCGAAGCAGCCGCGGGTCGGGCCGAAGCGGGACGTAGACGGGTGAGGACGGGCTGACGACGGCACGGACGCCGTAGCGCAGGACGGCAGGTTCGGGCAGGGGTGCGGTGAGGGCGGGGGTGAGCCAGCCGGCGTTGCCCCATGAGGAGCCGGCAGCGACGTGATGGCGTTCGTGGACGGTGACGTGGATGCCGTGTTCCTGGAGGTGCCAGGCGGTCGCGAGTCCGACCATTCCGGCTCCGACGATGGCAACGGACTGGGGCATGGCTGAGGGGCTTTCGTGAGGGTGGAGACGAGCGGGGTCGGGTGGACGACAGCAGGCGACGAGGTGGGCGCAGCCGGCTCACGTCGTCTGCCACGGGACGGTCTCGAGCGCAGCTGGCTCACGCGGGCTACGCAGCGGGTGCAGGTCCCGGAGGTGCCGTCCTGTACGAGGGATGCGAGCGTCCTGGAGCTGGCGGACGATCCGGACGTCGAGCGCGTCGAGGAACGGGTGCCGCGACGCGGCGCACCCGGGGACGGTCAGCTCAGCGGACGGGAGGGGCGCGGTCGACGCTGCGACGCAGCACGTCGAGACCACGGATGCCGCGCGCTTCTTCGCTGAGCTCGAGGGCGAGCAGAGCGGCGCCGGACGGCACGTGGGAGGGCAGGTGGGCGAGGTCGGGCGCAGCCGCCACGAGCACCATGTTCGCCTCCATGGCCTCGACCATAGCAACGTTCGCGCCGAATGCCAGTTGGCGCGTACAGCGCCGTACCGCCCGTGAGAAGGACTGCTGCGACAGGACCGGCTGGGCGGTGAGGGCATCGCAGAGCTCGTCGGGACTGGCAATGGTTCCGGACGTGTTCGGGGCGTGAGCGTGCACGTCGTCGGAATAATAACGATACGGGCTGCGTTTCGTATTTAACGATCACTTCCCGCACCCGGCGGGGACTCACACGGAAGGACCTGCCATGACTTTCATCGCCGTCGCCATCATCTTCCTCGGCCTGCTTGCGTTGGCCCGGTTCGCAAGCCGCGACTCGTTCGCGGGCGCCTCACTCCGCGACCAGCCGCACGACGAGCTCGGATACCGCCACTCCCCCGTGATCGGGCGGCGCGGCTGATCGTCGGGCCGGAACGTCATGGGTCCTGGTCGTCTCAGCAGCCGCACACCATGACGTTGCCTGCTTCGCGTGTGGCGCCGACTCGAACGTCCGGATGACCGGATCTGCCGAGTCGAGCTCGTTTCCCAGATGGGTGTTGCGGCCGCGCGGCCACCGTTAGCCTGCAGCGCGTGAAGTCCCTGCGTGCCGCCGCCTCGCGTCTCATGACGGTGGGGCTGCTGAGCGATGGCTGGTACTCGATCTTGACCGGGCTGGCGCTGCTCTTCCTGGCATACGTGCTCGGCGGGGTCTCGTGGGACACAGACCCCGCGGCAAACGTCGTAGCGATTGCCTTCTTGGTCATCGGTTCGTGGCACCTGACGCGCGGCATTCGCGCTGAGTTCCGGCGGCGGCCCAAGCCCACGGACGACACCGCGTAGGCGATCACCGAACGTCCGCTCGAAATGAGCCCAGCCCCTGACCCGCGTCTCCGCAGGCCAGGGGCGACACCTCGAACGGCGTCACGCGCCGGCGAAAGCTGCGGCCGACTCCGGATTGCCGGCGGGGCGTCACTCCCCCGCTGGGACCTGCGCCGACCCTCCCGACAGGACCTGCCCCGTAGGCGCTGCACAGCGCCCAGAATGACGCTGCTGCCGAGCTCGAGCCGCAGACGTGCTGCGCTAGACGTCGCCCAATCCGGCCGCGCGTGCCCGGGCGATGGCCGCGGAGCGGTCCTCGACGTCGAGCTTGGCCATCACGTTGGAGACGTGGTTGCGCACCGTCTTGTCGGACAAGTGCAGTTCCCGGGCGATCCGGCGGTTCTCGAGGCCGCGGGCGACCAGGTCGAGGACCTCGAGCTCCCGGCCGGTCAGCTGTGGGAACGCCTCTCGGCCGCCACCGACCGCGAGTCCGGTGAAGAACCGCCCGAGTCGGTCGGCCACGGTGGGACTGAACACGGCTCCACCGGCCGCGACCGTCCGAATCGCGTGGAGCAGCTCGTCGCGGCCGGTGCCCTTGACGATGTACCCCCGTGCGCCCGCACGCATCGCGGCGACGACGGCGTCGTCGTCGGCGCTCATCGTCATCATCAGCACCCTGGATTCCGGCCTGGCTGCGAGAATCCGCGCCGTGGCCTCTACCCCGGAGGCGTCGGGCAGGTTCAGATCCATGAGCACCACGTCCGGGACGAGCTCGGCGGCCCGGGCGACGGCCTCGGCGACGTTGGGTGCCTCGCCGACGACCTCGAGGTCGCCCGTACCGGTCAGAGCGGCGCGCACGCCGTCGAGGAACAACGGGTGGTCGTCCACGAGCAGGATCCTGGTCATCGTGCCTCCATCGGCAACTCGGCGTGCACCACCGTGCCAGTGCCGGTGCTTGTGACGCCCAGCCTGCCGCCGATCTCCTCCGCACGTTGGCGCATCGACGCAAGGCCCAGGCCGTCGGCCCGGATCTTCTCGGGCAGGCCGGCGCCGTCGTCCTCGACCCGGAGCGACATCCAGTGGGGCGTCGCCTCCGCGCGCAGTGTGACGCGGTGGGCGCCGGAGTGACGCACGGCGTTCGCCAATGCCTCGCCTGCGATCCGGTAGCAGGCGACCTCGACCGCCGCCGGAAGGGCGCCCTCCAGATGGACCTCGACCGCGATCGCCGTGCCCGGTGTGCTCATCCGGTTTGCCAGCGCGTGCAAGCCCTCGGCCAACCCCAGGTCGTCGAGGGCAGCCGGTCGCAGGTCATCGGTGATGGACCGCAGGTCCTCGACGGCAGTGGCAACGCCGCTGGCCGCCGACCGGAGCAGTCCGCCCGCCGCCGGGTCGGAGACGAGCGACTGGGCCGTCTCCACTTGCA
This sequence comes from Nocardioides sp. P5_E3, assembly GCF_054049275.1. NCBI lineage: Bacteria > Bacillati > Actinomycetota > Actinomycetes > Propionibacteriales > Nocardioidaceae > Nocardioides > Nocardioides sp. P5_E3. The sequence continues at coordinate 28,139 of NZ_JBFUMR010000023.1, read as the reverse complement.
GGCGCACGCCGGCGAGAACGGCGCCGACGCCGTCGTGCAGGTCGCGTCGTAGTCGTCGCCGCTCCTCCTCGCGAGCGGTGACGAGGGCCGCGCGGCTGTGCTGGAGCCGTTCGGAGAGCCGAAGTGCGGCCACCGCGGGTGCCACCTGGTCGCACACGACCGCCAGGATCTCGGCGTCCCGGGTCGTCAGCCCAGGCTCGCCCGGGCGGGCGGTGACCCGCAGGGCGCCGACGACCTCGCCGCGGTGCCGCATCGGCATCTCGGTGACCGGGCCGGCCGGCGTGCCGGCCACCGCCAGCGGGGTCGTCTCCCGGTCGCCGCCGAGAACCAGCGCGGCCGACCCGAGCCGCAGGGACTCCACGACGACCCGGCAGACCCGGACGGGCACTTCGGCGAGGTCGACGCCCTCACGCAACCCAGACGCAGTCGCCTCGAGCACCCGTGCGGGATCCGCGCGGTCGCCGTAGAACATCTGGTCGACGCCTCGGTTGAGTCGCACGCCGAGCGGATGCAACAGCAGCCCGGTGACCGCTGCGGCGGTCGCCGCTCCAACCGTGGGACCGCCCGGGAGCGCCTTGGATGAGAGCAGGAAGAGGCTTACGTAGATCGCAGCCAGGCACACCGCGAGGCTGAGCCCGCTGATCGCGCGGCAGACCGCGAGGTCGAGGTCGTAGAGGCGGTGCCGGGTCACCGCGACGGCGATGCCAGCCGGCACGAGCGCGACCGCGACCGCCTGGGTGAGCGCACCCACGGGCCAACCGAGGAGCGGCTGAAGCGCGACGTCGACAACCAGGATGGTGGCCGTCACCAGCAGCACCGCTACCTGGCGCCGCACCAACCCGTCCGACCGGCGCCAGCGGACGACGATCGCGGTCAAACCCGCGATGCACGACGGCACCAGCAGTCCCACCCCGAGAAGGAAGACCCCCTGCGCCACCGGGCCTGGGTACGTCGCGGACCCGACCGCGAGGAGGCCCATCCCGACGACGGAGGCGGCGACCCATGGCCGCCAGCGCGGGCCGGGGAGACGACCGTCCGGGTAGAGCAGCGGCACCAGGGTGAACAGCGGCACGAATCCGCCGACCCAGATCCAGCTCTGGACGTTCGCCGCGGCACTCACCAACGCCGCCGGACCGGTGGACGTCAACGCCACAGCTGTGCCGAGCGACGCGGTAGCTCCGCACAGGCCGATGAAGAGCAGCAGCCAGCCCATCGGTCTGCCGCCGGTGCCCGAGACCACCAGGACGGCCGCGGCGGAGTACGACAGACCGATGGCGACGTCGATGGGGAGCTCACGGGCCCCCGTGAGCCCCCACAGGCCGGCGTCGGTGACCAGCCACAAGGCGGCGAAGGTCATCACCCCCGCGAACAGCGCGGACGCGACCGCCACGCGGGTGCTGGCCATGGCGCGTGAGCCTAGATCAGCGCGCGGCCGCGGCGGGCCGAAACGCCGACCATCGCGACCCCGACCGCCATCGCGAGCCCGGTGAACGGCCGGTCCGCGCCGAGCAGCAGCCCCATGGCACCAGTCCACGCGAAACCCGCGCCGGCGAGCAGACCGAGCCTCCGCACGGCCGGGAAGACCGCAGCCAAGATCCCCAGGACGACCAGGACGCTCACCATCCACGCCATGTCGAAGAGGTGCGGGTTGTGCGCGTGATTTCCGGTCGCGGCGTTCTGCAGCGCGATCTGATCGATGACGTACGGGGTGCTCACCGCCGCGGCGACCAGCGCGAGCGGAGCGAGAAGCGGGTCGACCTTGACGGCCAGCCGCAGCCGCGGCCGCACCGGCAGCGCGAGCCAGACCAGTGCGCCGGTGATCGCAATAACCACCATCAGCGCAGGGGCGCCGCCGCCCGTCGCCGCGACCGCACACGTGGTCCCCGTACCGACGAAGGTGAGATGAAGCAGTCCTGCCGCGGAGGACGGTCGGCGGCCGACCCACCCCGCACGTAGCAGCGGAACCAGGCCGATCAGCCAGAGTGCACAGAGGAACAGGCCCTGGCCGGTCAACTGGTGGAAGCGGTGCTCGTCGAGCTCACCGACCAGCAGCATCCGGCTGAGGTTGACGGTCCAGACGACCGGCAGGGCGCAGGCCAAGAGGCCGGCGATGCCCAGTCCGGTACGGCGGAGCCTTCCCGGCTTGCGGGCCGGCGCAGTGACGACCGGGTAGGAGACAGTGTGGGACGACATGGTGGATCCTCTCGGGTGATTTCGAACCAACGTCCCGACCGTCCCGCAACCACAGTCCCGATTCCATCGCCGCAATGTCCTGACCATGTCCCGACGCCGTCGACCACCTCGCGACCGGACCCCCGCGCCATCCACTGGCAGAGCGGGAACTTGGTCAGCGTGCTTCCGCCGCGTGCCGGCGCACGCCTTCAACCGCATCCTCGAGGTGACATGGGACCCCTCGAGAGCGGCGACTGCCCATTCTAAAGCGAGAAGCTCACTGCATTTACGCCTTTGGCGCCGGTCCTCCGACCCACACCAAACGCCGCCGGATTCGTGGTGAAACTCCCGGCCGCGTGTGTCGGCCGCCCTTGGCGTCGGACGAGCATGGCGTCACGATCAATGAAGGCCTTCGGCCGTAACGCATCCTTCGCTCACCGCCCCATTCAGATACTTGGAGATCCCTATGAACCCGCCATCACCGGGCGCGACGCAAACCGGCGCGTGGGTGCCGTTCTTCGCCTGAGGAAACTTGATGATGGTGTTCGGGGTGTACCAGGCGGTCCTCCCGTCAACTACACGTCCGACCCAGACGTGGTGGCCTACCTAGCGGATGACTACATAGCGCGTCGAAGCATCAGCCACCTACATGTGACCCGCTGCTGACCGCGGCGAGGCGAGCTCTTCAGGGCGATCCGCTCAGGCGCGTCCTTCCGCCGCCAACGACCGCGGTAGCTGGTGCGCATTGAGCTGCTCGGATCTCTAGCGCCGCTCCTCGTCGCGTGAGGGGTGGATCTGACCGGGCTTACCGTGTCGTATCCGCGGACCTTCGTTCGTGGGATGGACAGGGGCGAGCGACGAGCTGCCTCCACCTCCACCACAGGAAGGACCACTGCCATGTCCAAGGTTGTCGCCATCATGTCCATGTCACTAGACGGGTTCGTTGCCGATCCCGACGACGGCGTGGCCGCGGTCTTCGATTGGTACGCCAGCTCGGGAGATGTCCAGATCCACACCGGCGGATCGAACCCCATGACGTTCTCGATGTCCGAGTCGAGCGCCCAGCACGTCCGGGAGCTCACGTCCGAGCTCGGCGCCGTGCTCACTGGTCGCCGCACGTTCGACGTCGCCGGCGGCTGGGGAGGCAACCATGCGTGGGGACCCGCGTTCGTCCTAGCTCATGAGATCCCTGCCGGCTGGCCACGAGCCGACTCAACCGTCACCTTCGTGACCGACGGGATCGAGAGCGCCGTGGCACAAGCCAAGGCCGCCGCTGGGGGCAAGGCAGTCGGCGTCCACGGCGCCGACACCATCCAGCAGCTGCTCAACGCCGGCCTGCTCGACGAGATCAGCGTCGACATCGCCGCGGTCCTGCTCGGCTCAGGCGTGCGGCTCTTCGACCACCTCGACGGCACGCCCGCGGTCCTCGGCAGCCCGTCATCGATCCAGGGGGTCGGGGTCACGCACCTGCGATACCCCATCCACACCCGATGAACGGGGCTGCGTCATTTCGCCGCGACAGGGGACTATTCGAGCTCCCGAGATCGGCACTGACAACTCTGGGCCATGGACGCGCGCAACTTCCCGAGGAGTCAAGGTCACTCCTTCCGATCGGGACGTGACCGGTGCGTCGAGCCGTATAGAGCGCTCACTCCACGTGTGAAATGCCGAGTTGGTCGAGCGAAGCGCGCACCGCGTCCGGCGGAATGTCGAAGATCTGCTCGTCTGCGGCGGACGCCAGGTCTGGGACGGACTCCCCCCGCGCAGGTTCCCGATCTGGGATGCCTGCCCGAGGCACGGCGGGGTCGGCGGCGTGGGCAGCCGCCTCGAAGTAGCGCAGTAGTTCCACCGGGAACGGCAGCACGAGGGTCGAGTTCCTCTCAGCCGCCACCTCGACCATCGTCTGCATCAAGCGCAACTGCAGGGCACCCGGCGTCGCCGTCATCGCCGCCGCGGCTTGCGAGAGCTTCTTGGACGCCTGGTACTCACCGTCGGCCGTGATAACCCGGGAGCGACGCTCCCGCTCGGCCTCCGCCTGCCGCGACATCGACCGCTTCATCGCCTCGGGCAGCGCTACGTCCTTGATCTCCACGCGGTCGACCTCGATACCCCACGGAACGGCCGGACTGTCCAGCATCACCTCGAGGCCCTGATTGAGGCGCTCGCGGTCGGACAGCAAGTCGTCGAGCTCGCTCTTGCCGATGATCGATCGCAGCGAGGTCTGCGCCACCTGCGAGATCGCGTACTGGTAGTCCTGCACCTCGACGACCGCACGCACGGGGTCCATCACTCGGAAGTAGACGACCGCGTCTACCCGCACGGTCACGTTGTCGTGGGTGATGCCGTCCTGGGCGGGGACCGGCATGGTGACGACCTGCATATTGACCCGCGTCATCCGGTCCGCGAAAGGGATCAGCATGGTCGGGCCGGGCCGCCGGACCTCTGGCTGGGCGCGCCCCAGCCGAAACACCACACCACGCTCGATCTGTTTGACCACGCGAACGCTGGCCGACAGGCCCACGACGATGAACACGAGCACTGTCGCGAGTACAAAGAGCAGGACGTCCATGACGACCTCCGGGGATGGGTACCGCCTCGTCCTCCAGTTTACGTCGCCCAAACCGATTACGATCCGCCTCACTCGCAAGCCCTGGCTGCCAGCGACCAAGGGATGGCCGAAGACTCGAATGAGAACTCAGGGCTATCCGTACGACCCGATGTACGTCATTCCGCCGCGAGAGGCGCGACACTCTGTCGCTACGGCGATGAGGTTGTCGAGGCGAGGAGGCGGCGCGCCCGACGACCCAGGTCACTCAAGTCCACACGACCCTCTTCGGCCGCGGCCGCTAGTCGGCTGGCAAGGTCCATTGCCTCATCGAGCACGGGTGCAGCGACGGCGGCCTCTTGGCCCATGTCGCGGAGGATCGTGACCTCCGTCCGGGATGCGATCAAGGGATCGGTGACCCCATCGATCCAAACGCGCGTGCGCCGGCCATCTCCGCGCTCCTCCCCTGTGATCCGCTCCAAAGCGAAGATGCGGTCGGCACGCGCGAACTTGCCGAAGCCCAGTGCCACCATGCGGGAGTCCGACGCCACATGGCCATCTTGTCATTCGCCGCCGACATCTGGCTTGGTGTGGAGTCGCGGCTTTGCGTCGTTTGGCCGTCGGTCGGGTATCCGGACCTGCCGATGAGCGGAAAGGTCCATTCGCCCAAACCAGGCCAGGGCCACGCCCCGGGACCCGATGCATCCCAGAGCGGTGAGCGCGGTCAGTCCAGCGTCGATAGGGCGGTGGCGATCACTGCTGCCGTCTGGTCAGGAGCCTCGTCCGGAAGGAGGAACACTGAGCCCGGGACCGTCACCAGGGTCACATTGTCAGCCGAGTCGAGGGTGGCTCGCTCGGCATCGGTGAGGCCGCCGTCACCCCCCTTTTCGGCGTGGACGACCCACGCGGGGCTGCTCGACGCGGCGAGCTGGGCGGCGAAGTTCCTGTCGGCGGCGATGTGATCGAGGTACTCGGCGCTCACCCGGACTGAATCACCGGCCCGGTTCTGCTTGAGGTCCGCGACCAGGTCCCGCTTGTGCGCTTCAGTTGTCTTGGCGGACCGGACCATCAGAGGAAGCAGTCGGAGCAGGATCGCCAGCGGCCAGCGCCCCACTCTCTGCGACAGCCGTACGGCGGCACGGAAGAACGCTGCGTCGTCCTCAGAGGTCAGGCTGATGCCCAGCAGCACGACCGGGCCCCGGAAGTGACCGGCCAGGACCATCTCCAGCGCAACGGTGGCGCCATGGGAGAAGCCCACGACCACGTCGCAACGATGTTCCTTGGCCATTTTCCCCGCCGTACGCGCCAGTCCCGGGACGGACACGTCGCCGGTCAGCGCTGCACCCGCCATGCCCGGCAGGGTCGTGGCGAGCAGGCGCACCCCAGACAGCGCCGGATCGGCCATCACCAGGTCGTAGGAGCGGGCAGCGTTCGCTCCGCCCGGAAGGAGGAGCACCGATCGGTCCGCATTCTCAGGTCCCGCGATCAACAACTCCCACGCTTCCCGCATGGCCATCTCCTCACAGCGGCTACTCGTCACCCTAGGACCTCCGGCCACCCATCGGAGGTGCTTGGTCGCGACGCGGGTGACGGATCGGGCACCGTGCCAGGAAACCGTCGTCCCGCGTCAGACTGTGGCCGGTGTCGAAGATCGAAGTGCACGCTCATGCCGCGATGCGCGCATCCGATCATGCCGATGAGCGGTCGCCCTCAAAACCGATGGCGACAAATGTGCCCCCGCCCGCGAGCACGGTCAGCAACCGCCATTTGTAGCCGAGGGCACGGCGCTCGGCATGGCGATTGGCGTGTGGGAATGTCGCCGACATGACGCGACCGCAACCGGAGGACCTCTTCATCGGCGTCGCATTCCTTGCGCTGGCCATGTGGCACGTCGCAAGTGGTGACCAGCTGATTGGCGCTTGGCGGCGTCAGGTCGCTGACTCGTGGTGCGTTTGATGTGTTCGTGCCCACGCGATCGCCTCGGCACGGTCCTTGACGCCGATCTTGCGGTAGGCCATGCGGATGTGGGTCTTGATTGTGTTGCGACTCATCTGGAGTGTTCCGGCGATTTCAGCGTTCGACCAGCCCCGGCCCAGCATGGCCAGGACTTGTGCCTCCCGCTGAGTCAATCTTGGGAGTCCGTCTCGTCGCTTCTCGCGAGTCACTGGTGGCCTTGTGTCGATGCCCGGACGCCGGTCTGCGTCGCGGAGTCGACGGCCGGTGAGTGCTGTACTGATGGATTCAAAGATTTCATCGGGGCAGGCACCCACCGAAACGAGTCCGTCGGCCCCGGCTGCGAGTGCCTGTGCGGCTAAGCCCGGCCGCAGGTCACGGGAGACGACGAGCACAGCGGTACTTGTCTCGTGCACCATGCTGGCCAGTTCGGTCGAGTCACCCCCCAGCAAGCACATTGCGTCGTACAGGACGAGGTCGGGAGTTGTCTCGTCACGGTTGAGGTCGACGAACTTCACATCGTCATTAGTGGCAAGAATTGCGCGCAGGCCCTCAACGACGACGGCCTGCGGACTCAGGACCGCGACGCGGATAGGCAGCGCGTTCACGTTGCGGATTGTCCCCGCCATGGTCGTCGTCCACATCACCTTTCTGGGGTGGCCAAGCCAGCCCAAAAGGACTGGGCGTTCTGACTCCTGCAGGCCATGTATCGGATGCACCGTCACCCTGCGCCAGGGACGCTGGTTTCCGCACATGCCGCGATCAGCGCGGATCTGCCGAGACCGGGTTGGCACAACACCGAAGGCCCGGCGCCACGACAGGAGTCCTTTGTTCGGACCGCGGTCCGCCTGAATGACAGGCCGGTCGGCCACGGAGCAGGCCGCGGCGCCTCACCAAGGGGACAGGGGCGCGCTGGGCCACGAAGACCGGGTGGTTGCGGTACGGCGTCTGCCGGCCGTCGTTGCGCGGCTCGGCCGGCGCCAGCCGCTCCGCGATGATCTCCGCGGCGTGAGCCCGCATGGTCTGCGGACCGCGCAGCTCGGCCGTGGCCCGCTCGCGCCCGCGCAGGTGGAACCGTCGTCCGAACGGTCGCGCGCTCGCGCGGTCGAGCCGGTCATCGATCTCGGCGGGGTCGGGCACGCCCCCAGACTAGGCACGGCACGGTGGCCGACGACGGTGCAAAGACTGACTGGGTCTCTGCGGCTGGACTCAAGCCGCGCGCCCCCGTCCCGAGGGGGAGGGACGGAGGCGCGCACTCGTGGGGTGCTCGGACCGTAGCGAGCCAGACAGCGCGGGTCCTCCCCCGGCGCGGTCGGAAACGCAATCTGGGGCAAACCTTTGCCCGGTGTCCAGACCTTGGGCAAGCTTGCACCCGGCCGCCGGGATGGGCCGGGCACGAAACACCTGCGTGCCCGCCCCGCGGGTCATTCAGATGGTTCCCGGGGCTCCGCTGGCAGGGTGACCCTGAACGTTGTTCCCGAGCCGAGTTCCGACTCGACGGCGATCCGCCCATCGTGCCGCTCGACGATGCGGTGGACGATGCTCAGCCCCAGCCCGGTGCCTGGCGTGGACAGTGCCGCGGGATTGGTGGAGCGGAAGAACTCATCGAACAGCCGGTGCTGGTCGGTGGCAGAGATGCCGATTCCCGTGTCGGTCACGCTGAGCTCGACGCCGCTGGCGATGCGGGCCAGCGCGATGGTGATCGTTCCACCGCTGGGCGTGTATCTCACGGCGTTGCTGATGAGGTTGGCACACACCTGGAACAGCTCGTGGGTCTCGCCCCAGGCGGACACGGGAGTGGAGGGCACGTCGAGGACGATCCTGAGGTTCTTCTGCTTGGCGGTCACACCTAGCAGGTCGAGCACTTCGTTGACGACAGCCGTGAGGTTGACTGGTGCCGCGTCGAGCGCAGTGTTGGGGTCGGCGACCTGGGCGAGAAGGAGCAAGTCGTCAATGATGCTGCGCATCCGGTCGACCGCTCGTCCCATCGCCTGGGTCGACGCGGTCACCGAGCTGGTCAGGTCGGGTTCGAGCTCCACCAGGTCCAGGTGAGCGAGGATCGATGCCAACGGATTCTTCAGCTCGTGCGCGATCGTGGCGATGAGCCGGCTCTTGTAGCCGGCCAGTTCCCGGAGCTCCTCCAGCAGCTCCCGCTCGCGCTCGAAGGTGCGGGCGTTGACCAGTGCACGCCCCAGGTCGTGACCGATCTCGAGCGCGGTCCGTCCCTCCATCGCGTTCCAGTCGGTGCCGGGTCCGCGTCGCGTCAACGCCACGCTCCCCAGACACTCGAGACCCGCACCAATCGGAACGAAGAGCATCGAGGATGCTTCGAGTGTGCCGGCCATGAACTCATGAAGCCGCCGCACCTGGCCCTCGTCCAGGACGAGGCCCGCGATATCAGGCACAGTGACAAGGGTGATCACCGCCACTTCCTGGCGCGACCACAGCAGCCGGGCCGCTTCGCGGCCGACCAACTTGAATTCATCCGGCACGACGATTTCACTCTCGGTGGCGCCGTAGACCGCGTCGGCTCCTCCCCCAGCAACGTCGAACGTCTGTAGCCACATGCCGACGGCGCTGAACCCCGTGGTGATCGCCGGTTGGCACAGTTCCACGATCCGTCCTATGGACAACTCTGAACTGACCTCTTGGACGATCCTGCGGGCGGCATCAGCCAGCCGCACATGCTCGGCGAGCTCCGCCCGCTCCACAGCGGTGAGGACACTGCGGCGGGCATGCCGCGCGTAGCGCTGCAGCTGCTCGCGCTGCGCTGCGCCTGGACGCCTGCCGTCGTGCGGCAGGTCCACTGACAGCAGCCCACGAAACCGCTGATGTTCGTCGTAGATGGGCGCGAGGAGCAGGTCCAACGGGTGCCATGCGTCCGGGTCATCGGTGGGTTCGAGATCTGAGACCCAACCCAGATCTTCCACCTCGATGCTCATCCGTTCGTGCGGAACGAATCGAAGATCGCCCCACTCCTCAGCGGTGGCGAGCTCTCGCTCGATCTCCGCGATCGGCGTGCGGCGACCCAGCAGCTGGTCGCGCGCCGCTGGGCTACCGGCGACTGCGACCATCTCCAAGGTCTGGTCGTCCCGGGCGATGCTGATGGCGGCAACCTCGAAGCCCAACAACTCTGTCACGCCTTCGGCAATGTTCTGCAGAGCATCTACGAACACAGCCTCAATGTCGGGCTGATTCACCGTTACCTCACTTGTCGGGCAGCACCATCTGCGGCTGCGGCGCACGTCGATCGTAAGCGCGGCCCCGCTGATACCTGTGCTTGCCGTGCGTGGGACTTCATCATCCCGGTCATGCAGCCACGCCAGGCGGCCGACGGACTGGATCGGTCACGAGTTCCGAAGCGGCAGGGTGCCACTGATGAGGTCACGCAGCTGCTGTGCCCGAAAGGGCTTCGGCAGCACCGCGTGCACGCCGAGCTCCTGCAGGTGACCCCGTTGTTCGCCCACCCATGCGCTGACCACGACAACGCGCAATCCCTCACCGCGTTCCGGGTGCGCCCTGAGCCAGCGGACGACGTCGTCGCCAGTCATCCGTGGCATGGTCAGGTCCAGCAGCATGAAGTCGAAGCGATGTTCAGCGAGAATTTCGACAGCCTCGACGCCGTCAGCAGCGGTCGACGCTGTGTGTCCAAGGCGCTCGACCATACGGACCAGGACGTCGCGGATGTCTTCGTTGTCATCGACAACGAGGAAGCGCAGTGACCCATCATCTGAGTTCACGCTGCAAACCTATCGGTTGAAGGAACGTTGGTACGCCGCCGACCTCGCTCCGTGTCGTAGGCCTTCAAGGGGGGTGGACACGTCGCGCGGGTCGAGTGGCGCCTTGCTGCCTGACGGGGGCAGGCGCAAGGCGTTACGAGGGCCACGGCGAAAGACCCTTGGCTCAGTCTGGCTCCGGCCGCGGCGCAAGCTGCGTCGTCCGGCGACCCGCCGCGCAATCCGGCGCGTAGACCGCGCGAAACGGCTCATCCGCTGATCTCCTCGACAGGAGGCTCAGATCCGCTCGAGCCGCCGGGCGAGGTACGGCGCGGTCATGCTTACCAAAGGATGGACCGCCCTTTGGCATGGGCAATCTCTGTCCAAGGATCAGCGCCACTGCGGCCGCGGACCGCGGATGCGTAACACTTCCCCGCCCCGTGACGCTGGAGGGAATGAGTGCCCCGCGTTGCCGCCTGTCTCTACCTCCCGCAGAGATGCGGATGGCGCCGCGGTCGCTCCAGCAGGAGGCAGCGGCGCGACCAATCCCCCCGTTTGAGGTCGCGCCGCTGTTTGCCGCGTCGGCGCGTTCTGCGGTCGCCCCTGCGCCCGGGCGGTGGTCAGCCCCGCCAGGCGCCCGGGCCCGGCGGGGCCTACAACCTCAACGCCCCACGAGTGATCGCGTGGTGACCGTACGCGCGGCGACGGGCCGCGAAGCGGCGTCGGCTTCGAACTTCACCGTTCGGGGTGAATGAGGGCTAGACCACCGGGTCGCGCCGGGGCTCGCGTCGCATGTGCTCGAGCTCCGCGGGCGGCACGATGCCGTCGAGGTCGGTGAGCTCGGGGCGGCGGGCCCAGACGGCGGGGAAGGTGCCGATGCGGTTCTCGGCGATGCCGGTGCTGTAGCCGACCTTCGAAGTACCAGTCGCCGTCGTCGTCGACGACGCGGGCACGAGTTCTACATCTCGAAGCCCGCGATCGCGGCCGACGTGGCTCACGTCCTGGACGAGCTGGCCGCCGCTCATCCCGAGGCTGGCTCGAATACTTGGTGAATGAGTGGGTTTTCGGGTTCAAATGCCGAACCGGCTCTGAGCCAGCGTTTCCGCTGCTCAGAGCCGGTTCTCTCGGTCGGGCTGACAGGATTTGAACCTGCGACCCCTTGACCCCCAGTCAAGTGCGCTACCAAGCTGCGCCACAGCCCGAGTGCTCCTGGCACGAGGCCTGCGGAGCGATGGGAAGACTACCGCAGGGCCTCCGCGGTCACGGAATCGACCCGCCAACCTCGCCGCTCCCCCGTCCTCGCGACGATTCGCCGGGTGGAAACGGACGTAGTCCGAGTGGGCCATTTGTCGCCGAACCCCATGAGTGCCGACCCGCGCGGTCCGACCATGGACCGTCGACCTGTGGGGGTTCCCTGATGCCAGCTGTGCCACGCATCGGCCTGGTGGTCGCCGCTCTCGCGGCGATCGTCGGGACGGGCCTCGTCGCGCCCGCAGCGCAGGCCGCACCCGAGGCGGTCGTGCGTGAGGACAGCGGTGAGGCCGAGGCCGTCGCGCAGGCCGCCGCCCTCGCGGAGCAGCTCGCCGAGCGCCAGCAGAGCCTGGCGACCCTCAACCAGGCCGCCGACGCCCGCGACCGGGCGCTCATCGGATACCGCGCCGTGCTGGCCCGCTATGGCTACGACGGCGACCCGGACGCGGTGCACGCCGTGCTACCGCTGGCGTCGTACGACCTCTCGGCCGGCTTCGGGCTGACCGGCCCGCTGTGGGAGGCCGAGCACGGTGGACAGGACTTCAGCGCGTACGCCGGCGAGCCGCTGGTCGCGGTCGCCGACGGCATCGTCACCGAGGTCGCGTACGCCGGGCCCTACGGCCTGCGCACGATCCTCACGCTCCCCGACGGCACCGAGATCTGGTACTGCCACCAGACCGACACGACCGTCGTCGCCGGCCAGCAGGTCGGCATCACGGACGTCATCGGCAGCGTGGGCTCCACCGGCAACTCCACCGGTCCGCACCTCCACCTCGAGGTGCGCCCGGCCGCCGGCAGCCCCGTCGACCCGATGGACTGGCTGCAGGCCCAGGGCCTCGACCCGTGACCTGACCCGCGGGTCAGCGCTTGCGCTTCTCCCGCGGCTTCTGCTCGATGACGATCGGCGTGCCGACGAAGCCGAACTCCTCGCGGAGGCGCCGCTCGATGAAGCGCTCGTAGGAGGCGTCGAGCTTGCCGCTGGTGAAGAGCACGAACGTGGGCGGGGCCACCGACGGCTGGGTCGCGAACAGGATCTTGGCCTGCTTGCCGCTGCGCACGGGGTGCGGGTGCTCGGCGACCAGGCGACCGAGGAACGTGTTGAGCGCGCCGGTGCCGATGCGCGTCTCCCAGCCCTCGAGCGCCTTGTCGATCGCCGGGACGAGGCGGTCGACGTGCCAGCCGGTGCGGGCGGTGAAGTTGATCCGCGGCGCCCACTTCAGCTGGACGAGGTCGCGCTCGATCTCGCGCTCGAGGTAGTAGCGGCGCTCCTCGTCGACGAGGTCCCACTTGTTGAAGGCGATGACCATGGCGCGGCCGGCGTCGCGGATCGTCTGGATGATCCGCATGTCCTGCTCGGAGACCGTCTCGCTGGCGTCGAGCACGAGCACCGCCACCTCGGCGCGGTCGATCGCGGTCGTGGTGCGCAGCGAGGCGTAGTACTCGTGGCCGGACGCCTGGTTGACGCGCTTGCGGATGCCGGCGGTGTCGATGAAGCGCCAGGTGCGGTCACCGAGCTGGATCAGCTCGTCGACCGGGTCGACCGTGGTGCCGGCGACGTTGTCGACGACGACCCGGTCCTCCTTGGCCAGCATGTTGAGCAGGGACGACTTGCCGACGTTGGGCTTGCCGACGATCGCGATGCGGCGCGGGCCGCCGACCTCCTCGAAGGACTCCTTGGGCGTCTCCGGGAGCGCCGCGAGGATCGCGTCGAGCATGTCGCCCGACCCGCGGCCGTGCAGCGCGGACACCGCGAACGGCTCGCCCAGGCCGAGGTTCCAGAGGCCGTAGGCCTCGGCCTCGGTGCGCTGGTCGTCGACCTTGTTGGCGGCCAGGACGACGGGCTTGCCCGACGCGCGCAGGATGCGTACGACGGCCTCGTCGGCGTCGGTGATCCCGACGGTCGCGTCGACCACGAAGAGCACGGCGTCGGCCAGCGAGACGGCCACCTCGGCCTGGGCGCGGATGCGCTCGGCCATGCCGCGGGCGTCAGGGTCCCAGCCGCCGGTGTCGACCACGGTGAAGGCGCGGCCGTTCCAGTTGGCGTCGTAGGACACGCGGTCCCGGGTCACGCCCGGGCGGTCCTCGACGACGGCCTCGCGGCGCCCGATGATCCGGTTGACGAGGGTGGACTTGCCCACGTTGGGTCGCCCGACCACGGCCAGGACCGGGGTGGGTCCGGTCGGCTCGTCGGTGGACGCGGCGTCGACGCCGGCGTCGTACTCAGTCATGGGTGATCACAGCTCTCTGGATGGCTCGACGAGCCCGGTGTCGGGGTCGTCCTCGGATTGTCCCGCAGGAAGCGGCCCGGGCAAGGATCGGCGCGTGTCGCCGAGCGCCGTGGCCAGCTCGGACAGCAGGTGCTCCCGGAGCAACACCGACGTGGCCGCCACGTGTTCCCGGGTGCGTGGCCAGGGCTGCTGTGTCGTCCGCCACGGCTGCCCGAACACCAGGTCGACGGTGTCGCCGCGCGCCGGGAGGGCGTTGCCGCCGCCGCCGGGCGGACGGGTGCCGAGCATCGTGACCGGCACGACCGGGGCGCCGGTGACGAGGGCGAGGTAGGCGGCACCGTGGTGGAAGCGGTGCAGCTCGCCGTCGCCGCGGGTGCCCTCGGGGAAGATGCCCGCCACTCCCCCGTCGCGGACGACGCGCAGGCACGAACGGATCGCGCCCGGGTCGGCGTGGAACCGGTCGAGCGGGATCTGACCGGAGGCCCGCAGAAAGCGTCCGAGCCGTCCCTCGAACATCTCCTGCTTGGTCAGCGCGTGGACGGGCCGGGGCGAGAAGACCGCGAGGAGCGGCCCGTCGATGATCCCGATGTGGTTGCTCGCCAGGATCACGCCGCCCGCCTCCGGCACACGGTCGGCGTGGTGCACGACCACGGGCCACCGGGTGCGGACCAGCCGCGCGGCGGGTGGACGCAGCAGGTTCAGCAGCCGGGTGGCGGGGTGCTCCTCGGCGCTGGCAGGCAGGTCCGCCCGGGTCACGCTCGTCGTGCCTCCGCCAGCGCGACGATCCGGTCGATCACCTCGGCGAGCGTCAGGTGCGTGCTGTCGACGTGGACCGCACCCTCGGCCATGGTCAGCGGCGCGGTGGCCCGCCCGGAGTCGATGCGGTCGCGCTCGAGGAGGGACTGCTGCGTGCTGGCGACGTCCGTGCCGCCCTGCTCGGCCGTACGACGCTGGGCGCGGGCGTCGGGGTCGGCGCTGAGGTAGACCTTGACCTCGGCCTGCGGCCACACGACGGACCCGATGTCGCGGCCCTCGACGACGATGCCGCCCCCACCGATGGCCTCGCGCTGCAGGTCGAGCAGGCGGGCGCGCACCTCCGGCACAGCGCTGACCGGGCTGACCGCGGCGTTGACCTCGTCGGCGCGGATCTCGACGGAGACGTCGGTGCCGTCGACGGTGATGGTCGGGCCCAGCGGGTCGGTGCCGGACTCGATGGTGGGACGTCCCGCGGCGGCCGCGACCGCCGCCGTGTCGCGTACGTCGATGCCCTCGCGCAGCAGCCACCACGTCATGGCCCGGAACATCGCGCCGGTGTCGAGGTAGCGCAGGCCCAGCCGGTCGGCCACGCCGCGCGAGGTGCTCGACTTCCCCGAGCCGGACGTGCCGTCGACGGCGATGACGAGGGACCCGGTCTGTGCGGTGCTGTCGACGGTGCTCACGGGCGAGAAGGTTACCGGTGGGTCGTCCACCCGCGGGATTCGAGAGCGGCCAGCAGCTGCTCGGCGCTGCCGCGCTCGACGACGAGCTCGGTGAGGCCAACGGGGCGTCCCGGGTCGTGGTCGATGTGGACGTCCTCGATGTTGATGCCGATCTCGCCGGCGTCGCCGAAGAGACGCGCCAGCTCGCCCGGGTGGTCGGGTACCGCGACGAAGACCGAGCGGGTCGGTCGCGCCGGGCCGCCGTGCTTGCCGGGGATCGCGGCCGTCCCCGCGTTGCCGCGGGTGAGGATCTCGACGAGGTCCGGGGACCCGTCGGAGGCGACGGCCGTCATGAGGGCGTCGAGGTCCGCGCGGACCTCGGCGAGGAGGTCGAGCACGGCCTCGGAGTTGGCCTCCAGGATCTGCTGCCACAGCTCCGGGTCGCTCGCCGCGACGCGCGTGACGTCGCGGACGCCCTGGCCCGAGAGGGCGAGGTGCTCGGCCGGGGCCGCTGCCAGGCGTCCGGCGACGAGCACGGCGGCGAGGTGCGGCAGGTGGGAGATGCGGGCGACGGCCCGGTCGTGCTCCCCCGGCTCCATCACCAGCGGCGCGGCCCCGCACTCGAGCACCAGTGCCTCGACGAGGCGTACGGCGTCGGGGCGTGCGTAGCGGTGCGGCGTGACGGCCCAGGGCCGTCCGTCGAAGAGGGCCGCGCTGGCGGCGAGGGGGCCGGAGCGCTCGCTCCCGGCCATCGGGTGCGAGCCGACGTAGCGGGCGAGGTCGTCCGGTCCGACCCGGCCGGCCACCTCCTCGAAGGGGGCGGCCTTGACGCTGCCGACGTCGGTGACGACGGCATCGGTGCGGCTCAGTGCGTCGACGATGGCGTCGCCGACCGAGGCGGGCGGCACGGCCACCACGACCAGCTGAGGTCGGTCGTCCGGCGTCGCCACGCGTCCCGCCCCGAGGCCATGGGCGGTGCGCAGGTTCTCCCCGGAGGTGTCGCGCAGCACGACCTCGATGCCGAGCCGGCTGCACACCAGGGCGATCGACGTGCCGATCAGGCCAGCACCGACGACCTCCACCGGCCCGGTCAGGGCCGGCAGGTCGTCGTCAGTCATGGCTGGTGGTCCGGGCGAGGTCGCGGCGCAGGTTGGCCGCGCCGTGGAGGTAGGCGTGGGTGATCTCCGAGCGCGGGAGGTCGGTCTCGACGTGCGCCATCAGCCGGACCACCCGCGGCATCGAGCCGGCGATCTCCAGCTCGCGGGCGCAGACCAGCGGGACGTCGGAGAAGCCGAGCTGCCGTGCGGCATAGGCCGGGAACTCGCTGGTCAGGTCGCTGGTCGCGGTGAAGATGATCGAGATGAAGTCGTCGACCTCGAGGTCGTTGGCCTCCATCACGTCCGTCACCAGCTCGGCGACCCGGTCCAGCATGTGCTCGCGGGTGTCCTCCTCGAGCTGGGTCGCCCCACGCACTGCTCTCACTGCCACGCGACGAGCCTAGCCGCGTCCGGAGTCAGAGCTGCGCGCTGTCCATCAGCTCGCCCAGCTCGGCCACGGTGAGCTCGCGCATTTCCCCCGACCGCAGGCGGGCGAGGGTGACCGGCCCGATCTGCGTGCGGGTGAGCCGGCGCACCGGGTGGCCGACCTGGGCGAGCAGGCGCCGCACGATGCGGTTGCGTCCCTCGTGGATGGTGAGCTCGACGATCGACCGGTTGCTGCCCTCGCGCCGCGGGTCACCGCCGAGCACCCGGGCCTGGGAGACCGTGACCGGGCCGTCCTCGAGCGTCACGCCGGCGAGCAGCTCGCGGATCGTCCGGACGTGGACCTCGCCGTCGACCTCGGCGACGTAGGTCTTGTCGACCTCGTGCGAGGGGTGGGCGAGGTGCTGTGCGAAGTCGCCGTCGTTGGTGAGGATGATCAGGCCCTCGGTGTCGGTGTCGAGCCGGCCGACGTGGAAGAGCCGCTCGGGCCGCTCGGCGACCAGGTCGCCCAGGGTGCGCCGGCCCTCGGGGTCCGACATCGTCGAGACGACGCCGCGCGGCTTGTGGAGCACCAGGTAGACCTTGTCGCTGATCGGGGGCAGGCGCTTGCCCTCGACCCGGATGACGGCGGTGCGCGGGTCGACCTTCGTGCCGAGCCGGGTGACGACCTCGCCGTCCACCTCGACGAGGCCGTCGAGCATGAGCTCCTCGCACTTGCGGCGGCTGGCGACGCCGGACTGCGCGAGCAGCTTCTGCAGCCGGATCAGGCCGTCCTCGTCGGTGTCGGGGCGCTGCGAGGCGGGCTGGTCGTTGTCGGGTGCGTCGTGCGGTCTCATTGGGGGTCCCTGCGGAAGCGCGAGCGAAGCGAGTGGTTTCGTGGGGTGGTCAAGAGATCTCGGTCCCGCCGTCGGGCTCGGTGCCGTCGCCGGAGTGGGGCGAGGCGTGGCGCGGAGCCGGCTGCGGCTGCTGGGGAGCGGGCGGTACGTCGACGGGAGCGGGCTCAGCAGCCGGCTCCGGCACCGGCTCGGCGTCGAGCCCGGCGACGCTGGCCAGCTCGTCCTCGAGGTCGTCCATGTCGGGCAGGTAGGGCGCGAGCTCGGGCAGCTCGTCGACGGAGGTGACGCCGATGCGCTCGAGGAAGTAGGACGTGGTCCGGTAGAGGTTCGCGCCGCTCAGCTCGTCCTGGCCGGCCTCTTCGACCAGCCCGCGGGTCAGCAGCGTGCGCATGACGCCATCCACGTTGACGCCGCGGATCGCCGACACCCGCGCACGCGACACCGGCTGCTTGTAGGCGACCACCGACAGCGTCTCGAGGGCGGCCCGGGTGAGCCGCGCCTGCTGGCCCTCGAGCACGAACGACTCGACGACGCCCGCGAACTCCGGACGCGAGTAGAACCGCCACCCACCGGCCACGGATCGCAGGTCGAACCCGCGGCCCTGCTCGGCGTACTCCCCCGCCAGCGCCTCGAGGGCGGCCTCGACCGCCTCGACCGGGTGCCCGACCACGGAGGCCAGGCGCACTGTGCCGAGGGGCTCGTCGGAGACCATCAGGATCGCCTCGAGTGCCGGGCGCAGCTCGGCGACCGCCACGTCCAGCGTGTCGTCCCCGGCGTCCTCGACGGGACCCGGGTCCGGCTGGGTGCTGTCGGGCTGCTCGCTCACTGGTCCTCCTCGGGCTCGTCGGCGGCTGCCGACGGCATGGGTGCATCATCGTCGCCCGGTGGGGCGCCGTCGAACTCGTCGTGGATGTCGACCTCGCCGTCCTCGGCGCCGGTCCAGCGCACGGTGAGCTCGCCGAGCGGGGTCACCTGGTCGAAGGACACCGCCCCCTCGCGGAACAGCTCGAGCAGCGAGAGGAAGCGAGCCACGGTGGTGAGCCGGTCCGGGGAGTCACCGCACAGCGCCCGGAAGGTCATCGTGCCGCTGCGGCGCAGCCGGTCGACGACGAGCTGGCCCTGCTCGCGAACGCTCACCTTGGCGGCGTGGATGTGCTGCAGGGACACCTCGAGCACCGGCTTGGGCTCCATCGCCCTCGCCGCCAGCCGGGCGAACTCGTCGAGCCCGATCCCGATCAGCACCTCGGGCAGCAGCGTCGCGAACTGCTCCTCGAGCCCCACCGCCCGCGGGTGCCGGCGCGACTCCGAGGACAGTCGCTCCTCGAGGACCGAGGCCACCTGCTTGAAGGCGCGGTACTGCATGAGCCGGGCGAAGAGCAGGTCGCGCGCCTCGAGCAGCGCGAGGTCCTCCTCGTCCTCCACGTCGCCCTGCGGAAGCAGGCGGGCAGCCTTGAGGTCGAGCAGGGTCGCCGCCACCACGAGGAACGACGTGGTCTGCTCGAGGTCCCAGGCGCCGCCGAGATTCTTCACGTGGGCGATGAACTCGTCGGTGACCTGCGACAGCGCGACCTCGGTGATGTCGAGCTTGTGCTTGGAGATGAGTCCGAGCAGCAGGTCGAAGGGGCCCTCGAAGTTGTCCAGGTGTACGGCGAACGCCGGGGCATCGCTGCCCGGCTCGAGCGTGTCTCCGGGCGCGGAGTCCGGGACAGCGGGGCGGGCGGTGCTCACTCGTCGAGCAGCCGCTGCACCAGCGCGCTGTCGGCGCCCTGGGCCTCGAGGTCGGCGAGCACGATTGCCAGCGCCTCCCGGACGAGGCGGCCACGATCGACGGCGAGGCCGTGGTCGCGGCGCATCGTCAGGCGGGCGTGCTCGATGTCGAGCAGCTCGTCGGAGGTGACGTAGACCGTCATCTTCTCGTCGTGCCGCACGCGGCCGCTGGGCTTGCGGGGTCCGGCGGGCTCGGCGTCGTCGGCCACGGCCCGGACGCGGCGCTGGCGCTGCTCGGGACCAGGGTCGACGGGCGCGGGCTCGGACGTCGGCCGGAACAGGTCGTCCGCGGCCGGCATGCTCACTCGGCGGGCCACCGGGTCACCACCTCCTTGGCCAGCTGGCGGTAGGCCTCGGCACCGGTCGACGACGACGCGTAGGCCGTGATCGGCTCGCCGGCGACGGTCGCGTCGGAGAACTTCACGGTGCGGCGGATGACGGTGTGGAAGACCTTGTCGCCCCACGCCGACACGAGGCGCTCCATGACCTCGCGGCTGTGGAGGGTGCGTCCGTCGAACATCGTGCCCAGCACGCCCTCGATCTCGAGCTTGGGGTTGAGCCGCTCGCGCACCTTGTCGATCGTCGTCTTCAGCAGGGCCACGCCGCGCAGCGCGAAGTACTCGCACTCCAGCGGCACGATGACGCCGTCCGAGGCGGTCAGCGCGTTGACGGTCAGCAGGCCGAGCGAGGGCTGGCAGTCGATGAGGATGACGTCGTAGTGCTCGAGGGCCGGGGCGAGCACCCGCTGCAGCGTCTGCTCGCGCGCCACCTCGTGGACCAGCTGCACCTCGGCGGCCGACAGGTCGATGTTGGAGGGCAGCAGGTCCATGCCCTCGATGCCGGACGGGACCACCACCTCGTCGAGCACGGTCTCGCGGTCCATCAGCAGGTTGTAGATGGTCAGGTCCATCTCGTGGGGGTGCAGGCCGAGCCCCACCGACAGCGAGCCCTGGGGGTCGAAGTCGACGAGCAGCACCTTGCGCCCGAGCTCGGCGAGCGAGGCGCCGA
Source organism: Nocardioides sp. P5_E3 (assembly GCF_054049275.1). Taxonomy (NCBI): domain Bacteria; kingdom Bacillati; phylum Actinomycetota; class Actinomycetes; order Propionibacteriales; family Nocardioidaceae; genus Nocardioides; species Nocardioides sp. P5_E3. The sequence goes on along the minus strand of NZ_JBFUMR010000023.1, from coordinate 7,764 downwards.
GGTTGATCGTGGTGGTGGTCTTGCCGACCCCGCCCTTCTGGTTGCACATCGAGATCACGCGGGCGCCACCGTGCTCGGTCAGCGGCCGCGGCTCGGGGAACACCGGCATCGGACGCCCGGTCGGACCGAGGGGCGTCTCCGCCTCGAGGGTCGTCGTGGCGCGTGTCTCGAGCGGGCGCTCGAAGGGGATCGGCTGGGTCACGGTCTGCTCGTCTCGCGGGGTCGGGCCGGGGTGGGGGGTCTGGTGCGGGTGCGGTGGTCGCACGAGGGGCGGCATCTGCGGGGCACTGCTGCCCGTGTCGTGACCGGGGAATCCCGCGCCGCTCATGTCTGCTCCTCGTCGCACCTGTCGCGCACCCGTCGTGCATCGGCCTGGACCCCGATTGGACCACGCCGGACGCCTCGAACTTTGTCGACACGTCGACAGTTCCTGCACCAGTTGCGAGCATGACGAGAGGTTCGGAGACCGATCCTGCCCTGCACCGCGCGGGACTCTACGCGCCCGCTCACCCGGGCCTGAAGGTGGCGGCACATCCCAGCCAAGGGCGGCCCCCCTACGCGAACTGCCGCCACCTTGGCGATCCCAGCCCGGAAGGTGGCGGCACATCACAGCCGGGGCCAATCTCCCAGCGCAATCTGCCGCCACCCTCGCGGCGGCGTACATCAGGGTGGCCGGTCACCCGTCCCCGAGCCGACGCATGGCGACGGTCGCCAGCACGAGCTCACCGGCGCTGTCGGTGGCGTCGCAGTCCACCACCGCCTCGATGACCCAGTCGTGGTGGTCCTCGGGGTCGTGGATCGTCTGGCGTACGTCGCGCAGGCGGGCCGTGGTGCCCTCCTCGGCGCCGACCGGCTCCCCGGTCCGCTCCTCCCCCACGACCAGCAGGTCCGGCCCGCGTGCATCGCCGTCGGTCAGGACGCGGTCGTGCTCGGCGTAGTAGTCCTCCAGCGCCGCGTCCCACACCGAGCGGCCCATGACGACCTGCCGCGGCGGGTCGGTGCGGTCGGCGGCCGCGCGCTCGAGGCGTACGAGCACGTCGAGGTCATCGCGCGACACGGCGTCGACGCGTGCCCACATCGCGTTGCGCAGCATCACCCGGAACGGGCGCTCCTGGCGCGACAGCGGCCGAGGCGGGGGCGGCGGCTCGTGGTGCGCGACCGCGCTGGAGGCGTGGTCCGGGTCCGACAGGGCCTCCCACTCGTCGAGGAGCGAGGAGTCGGTCTGGCGCACCGTCTCCCCCAGCCACTCGATGACGTCCTCGACCTCGGGCGCGTGGTGGGCGTCGGGCACCGAGTTGCGCAGCGTCCGGTAGGCGTCGGTCAGGTAGCGCAGCACCAGGCCCTCGGAGCGGGCGAGCTGGTAGCGACCCACGAAATCGGTGAAGCCCATGCCCTGCTCCCACATCTCGCGCACGATCGACTTCGGCGACAGCGCGTCGTCGGGGAGCCACGGGTGGGTCTGGCGGTAGGTCTCGTAGAGCGCCTCGAGGAGCTCGCGGAGCGGCTGCGGCCAGGTGATCTCCTCCAGCAGCGCCATCCGCTCGTCGTACTCCAGGCCGTCGGCCTTCATCTGCCCGATCGCGTCCCCACGGGCCGCGTGCTGCTGCGCCATCAGGATCTGGCGCGGCGCCTCCAGCACCGACTCGACGATCGACACCACGTCGAGGGCGTACGTCTCCGCCTCGGGGTCGAGCACGTCGAAGGCGGCCAGCGCGAAGTGCGCCAGCGGCTGGTTGAGCGCGAAGTTGTCGGGCAGGTCGACGGTCATCACGAACCGGCGGCCGAACTCGTCGACCTCCGGCAGCCGGGTCACGATGCCCGTGCGGACGAGCGAGCGGGACAGGCGCAGGGCGCGGCGGGCCAGCCTCAGCTGCCCGCGCCGCTCCTCGTGGTTGTCGGTGACAAGCCGGCGCAGGACGGCGAAGGCGTCCTCCTCGCGGGTCACGACGTTGACGAGCATCGCGTTGTCGACCTTCATCCGGCTCTGGAGCCGCTCCGGCACCCCCGCGACGAGCTTGTCGAAGGTCTGCTCGGTCCACACCACGGTGCCCTCGGGCGCCTTCTTGAGCTGGGCCTTGGACTTCTTCTTGCCCGCGGCCTGGCGCGCGGCGATCTTGGCCTTCGCCTGCTCGTTCTCGATCACGAAGTCCGGCGCCTGTACGACGACGTAGCCGGCCGTGTCGTAGCCCGCGCGGCCGGCGCGGCCGGCGATCTGCTGGAACTCCCGCGTCCGGAGCACCCGCTGCTTGGTGCCGTCGAACTTGGCCAGCCCGGTGAACAGCACAGTGCGGATCGGCACGTTGATGCCGACGCCCAGCGTGTCGGTGCCGCAGATCACGCGCAGCAGACCGGCCTGGGCGAGCGTCTCGACGAGCCGGCGGTACTTCGGGAGCATCCCGGCGTGGTGGACGCCGATGCCGCTGCGCACCAGCCGCGACAGCGTCTTGCCGAAGCCGGCGCCGAACCGGAAGGCCCCGATCTTGGCGGCGATCGCCTCCTTGTCCACCTTCGGCCCGCCACCCGACGAGCCGAGCCGGGACTTGAGCAGGTTGGTCGCGTGCTCGACAGCGGCTGCCTGCGTGAAGTGGACGACGTAGACCGGGTCTTGGCCGGTCGTCACCAGCTCCTCGAGGGTGTCGTCCAGAGGCTCCATCGACCACCGGAAGCTCAGCGGCACCGGACGCTCGGCGTCGTCGACGACGGCGGTGTCGCGGCCGGTGCGTCTCTTCAGGTCCTCCACGAAGAAGGACACGTCGCCCAGCGTGGCCGACATCAGCAGGAACTGGGCGTCGACCAGCTCCAGCAGCGGCACCTGCCAGGCCCAGCCGCGGTCGTGCTCGGAGTAGAAGTGGAACTCGTCCATCACCACGAGCCCGACGTCGGCCGCGCGACCCTCGCGCAGCGCGATGTTGGCCAGCACCTCGGCGGTGCAGCAGATGATCGGCGCGTCCGGGTTGACCGCGGCGTCGCCGGTGAGCATCCCGACGTTGTCAGCGCCGAAGACCTCGATGAGCGCGAAGAACTTCTCGCTGACGAGCGCCTTGATCGGGGCGGTGTAGAAGCTCACCTCGTCGCGGGCGAGTGCCGCGACGTGGGCGCCGATGGCGACCATCGACTTCCCCGACCCGGTCGGCGTCGCGAGGACGACGTGGTTGCCGCCGAGCAGCTCGATGACCGCCTCGTCCTGGTGCGGGTAGAGGTCGAGCCCCTGGTCGGCCACCCAGCCGGTGAAGGCGTCGTAGACCGCGTCCGGGTCCGCGCCCGTCCGGACCCGCGTGTCGAGGCGCACTGGATCCGGCATGCGTCGATCCAACCATCCACCGGTTTCAGCGGGGCAGGCGGCGTGGAACCGTGGTGAAACCGCGGGCGCGGACAGTTCCTCCCATGACCACACAACCAGGACTCGCGGTCCGTGCCTCCGGGCTCGTGAAGCAGTACGGCGACCACCGCGCCGTCGACGGGATCGACCTGCAGGTCCACCACGGCGAGGTGTTTGGCGTCCTCGGCCCCAACGGCGCGGGCAAGACGACGATGCTGCGCATGCTCGCCACCCTGCTCCGCATCGACGAGGGCCGGGCCGAGATCTTCGGCCACGACGTCCACGCCGAGCCCCACGCCGTACGACGGCTGCTGGGCGTCACCGGGCAGTTCGCCTCGGTCGACGAGAACCTCACCGCCACCGAGAACCTCTGGCTCTTCGCGCGCCTCCAGGGCCTCGGGCGCACCGAGGCCCGCACGCGCGGCGCCGAGCTGCTCGAGCAGTTCGACCTCACCGAGGCGGCGAGGAAGCCCATCTCCGCCTTCTCCGGCGGCATGCGCCGGCGTCTCGACCTCGCCGCCAGCCTGCTCACCCGGCCGCCGCTGATCTTCCTCGACGAGCCCACCACGGGCCTCGACCCGCGCACCCGCGGGCAGATGTGGGACACGATCCGTGACCTCGTCCGCACCGGGTGCACGGTCCTGCTCACCACGCAGTACCTCGACGAGGCAGACCAGCTCGCCGACCGGATCGCCGTCATCGACCGCGGCCGCAAGGTCGCCGAGGGCACCGCCGACGAGCTGAAGTCGTCCGTCGGGCAGTCCGCCCTGCAGCTCCAGCTGGCCGACCCCGCCGACCTGCCGGTCGTCGCGGACGAGGCCCGGCGACTGGTGGGCGAGGAGGCGGTCCTCACCCCCGAGGCGCGACGCGCCAACGTGCCGCTGACCCGCACCGACCAGGCCGTCGACGTCCTCGTCGCGCTCCGTGACCGCGGTGTCGTCATCGAGTCGGTGACCGTCCAGAAGCCGTCGCTGGACGAGGTCTTCCTCGCGCTGACCGGCCACGACACCCACGACGGCACGCCTGCGAGCGGTGCCGACGACCACGACCTGCAGATGGAGAACGCCCGATGAGCACCACGACCGCCACCGACCCTGCCGACCTCGGCACCGTCCGCGTCGGCCTGGCCGACACCGTCACCCAGACGATGACCCTGGCCTGGCGGGCGACGATGAAGATGCGCCGCAGCATGGAGGTGATGTTCGACGTCACCATCCAGCCGCTGATCTTCACCGGGATGTTCGCCTACATCTTCGGCGGCGCGATCTCGGGCGACGTCCAGAGCTACCTGCCGCTGATCATCCCCGGCCTGATCGGCCAGACCGTGCTGACGGCGTGCGTGGCCACCGGCGTCCAGCTCCGCACCGACATGGACACTGGCGTCTTCGACCGGTTCAAGGTGCTGCCGATCTCGCGCATCGCGCCGCTGGCCGGCCCGATGGTGGCCGACCTGCTGCGCTACTTCATCGCGTCGGTCCTGACCTTCGCCGTCGGCATCGCGATCGGCTACCGCCCGGGCGGTGGCGTCCCCGGTGTCGCCGCAGCCGTGCTCCTGGCCATGCTGGCGGGCTGGTCGCTGGCCTGGATCTTCACGCTCTTCGGGATCCTCGGCCGCAATGCGCAGGGCGTGCAGGCGATCTCCCTGCTCGTGATGTTCCCGCTGACGTTCCTGTCCAACGCGTTCGTCCCGACCGACACCATGCCGGAGCCGCTCCAGACGTTCGCCGAGCTCAACCCGGTGTCGCTGGTGATCACCGCCCTCCGCGACCTCGCCAACGAAGGTGCCGTCACCGCGGGCGTCGGCTGGGCACTGCTCGGCTGCACCGTGATCATCGCGATCTTCGCCCCGCTGTCGGTCCGGGCGTTCAACCGGCGGATGTGACCTGCCAGGCGCGCTGCAGCCGGTCCACCGCTGCAGCCGCGCCGGGCACCAGGTCAGGGCCCGGACGACCGGCCAGCTCCACGACGAGCGGGCCGAGCCGTCCGGGCTCGACCGCGTCCGCGAGCGCCACCATCGGCTCCCACGCCATCACCGGGATGCTGCGGTTGTAGGACCAGCGGTGCGCGACCGCGAGCAGGTGCACGGCGTCCACGTGCTGCTCGGCAGGCCCGAACCTCAGCACCCACGCGGCCAGCGCCACCAGCAGCATGCCGTTGAGCGGGAGGTCGGTGAACCACAGCGTGCCCTCGGGGGAGCGGCCGGACGGGCCGGCGACGAGGTCGCGCAGCTCGTCGGCGCGAGCGTCGGGCGAGCTCGTGCCGTAGCGCACCCGGCTGACGAGGGCTGCGGACGCCGCCAGGGCGACCCACGGCGAGGCGGCCGGTCCCCCACCCGGGAGGTCGCCGTCGGTCACCAGGTCGACGACGGCGTCGTAGCGGCGGACCGCGTCCGCGTGGTGGCCGCGCGCCAGCGCGAGCTCGGCCTGGGCGGTCTGCCACGTCAGGCGGGCGCCGATCTGGGCGGTCTCGCCGTCCGGCGGGCCGAACCGCTCGAGCAGGGCCGCCGCCTCGTCGACGTCGCCGTCCAGCAGCGGCGCGATGGCGGTCGCCACCTGGAGGCTGTAGGCGTCGGTCATCGAGTGGATGCGCTCCAGCAGCGGCCACGCCACCTCCGCGTGGCGCGCCGCCCGGTGGTGGTCGCCGACGGCCATCGCCAGCTGGCCCAGCTCGGCGTGGAGCGAGGCGCGGAGGTAGGGCGGCAACGGCCCGTCCAGGGCCGCCTCGGCGTACGTCCGTGCGGCGTCCACGTCGCCCTCGTTCTCGGAGACGATCGCCGCCCACAGCAGCAGCGCGCTGGCCATCGCGGGTCTCGACTGGTGCGCGGCGACCTCGGCGAGGCGGGCGGGCGCCGGTCCGTCGGCGACGTGGACCGTGTGCGCGATCAGTCCCCACACACCGACGGGCCTGTCCCCCTGCAGGAGGAGGTCACGCAAGCCGCCGAGGTCGGCCCCTGGCATCCAGCTGAGGTGGAGCATCAGGACGCCGGCGGCCTCCTGGGCGGGCCGTCGCAGGTCAGGCGGCACGTCCCAACCGGCGAGCAGCTCGGTCGCGGCGTCGCAGACCGCGAAGATCCTCGGCTGGTCACCCGTGACGGTCCACAGGCTGCCGAGCAGCGCCACCAGTCGCGCGACCGTCTCGCGGTCTCCGGTCGCGAGGGCGTGTCGGAACACGTCGGTGAGGTTGTTCTGGTTGCGCACGAGCAGGTCCACGAGCGCGACCTGGTCGCCGCTGACGACGAGGTCCTGGGAGCGCTCGGACAGGTCGCGCGCCCACCTCAGCTGCGCCTCTGCGGCGGCCTCCTCCTCGCCGCTGCGCGCGAGTCGCGCGGCGGCGTACTCGCGGATCGTCTCCAGCGCCCGGAAGCGCGCGGTGCCGCCGTCCTCCGTGACCACCAGCAGGGACTGCTCGGCGAGCGCGTCGACCAGGTCGGAGCCGTCGGCGCCCAGCACCGACACGGCCGTCGCCCGGTCGAACCCGTCCTGGAAGACCGACAGCCACGCCAGCGCCCGCTGCTCGTCGGCGCCCAGCAGGTCCCACGACCAGGCGATGACCGCCTCCAGCGTGCGGTGGCGGTCGGGGGTGGTGCGGTCGCGGCTGCGCAGGGCGGCGAACCGGTCGTCGAGCGCAGCAGCCACCTCGGCGACCGTCATCGTCCGGACGCGGGCGGCCGCGAGCTCGACGGCGAGGGGCAGCCCGTCGAGCCGCTCGACGACGTCGCGCACCGCGGTGGGCTCGAGCACGGCGTCCGGCCGCGTCGCCGTGGCGCGCTGCACGAACAGCTGCCCCGCGTCGACCTCGGAGAGCTGGCTCAGCGGGACCGCGCGCTCGGCGGCCAGCCGCAGCGGCGCCCGGCTGGTGGTCAGCACCTGCAGGTCCCGCGTCGTCGCGAGCAGGAAGGCCACCAGCGCGGCCACCGGCTCGAGGACGTGCTCGCAGTTGTCGAGGACCAGGAGGGTCGGCCCCGCGTCGAGCTCCTGCGCCAGCCGGCTGCGTACGTCGGCCTGCTGGGTCGCGGTGAGCGCGAGCCGGGTCGTCACCGAACCCCGGACGCCGAGGGCCGCACCGACCGCGACCACGACGTCATCGCCCGCGCCCACGCCGACGAGCTCGACCACGTGCACGCGAGGCAGCATCGACTCGCGCGCCAGCACCTGGGCGATGCTGGTCTTGCCGATGCCGCCGGGACCGAGCACCGTGACCAGCCGGGACGCGGAGAGGGCCGAGCGCAGCCGGTCGAGGTCCTGCTCGCGGCCCAGCAGCCCGGTCGCGTCGTACCTCACCCCGGTGCGCACCGGGTCGTCGGCGGCCAGCAGCTCGGCGTGCAGCCGCTGCAGGGCGGCCTCGGGGTCGACGCCGAGCCGCTCGGCCAGGTCGGCCCGGTAGGTCTCGTAGCGCGCCAGAGCGGTGGCCGGTCCGGCGGTCGCGGCCTCGGCGCGCAGCAGCGC
>NZ_JBFUMR010000022.1:0-154082 GCF_054049275.1 Nocardioides sp. P5_E3 | reverse complement strand
GCGCGGGCTGTCCCGCGGGGCGCCGCCGTCCTCCGGGCCCAGGCAGGCGGCCGCGGCCGTCACGGCGGCGACCTCGCTCGCGCTGGCGGGCGGAGCGGCGAGCCGGTTCCGGGCGCAGCACACGACCGTCGAGCCGTTCGACCCCTCCAAGGCGTCGTCCCTGGTCGTCTCGGGGCCCAACTCGCGCACCCGCAACCCGATGTACGTCGGGATGGCCGGCCTGCTCGTCGCCAACGCGCTCCGCCGGGGTTCCTGGCCGGGCGTCCTGCCGGTCGCCGTCTTCGTGGCGGTCATCGACCGCTTCCAGATCGCGGCCGAGGAGCGGGCGCTCGCCGATCGCTTCGGTGCCGACTACGCCGCGTACCGCTCGAGCGTCCCGCGCTKGCTCGGCACCAGGTCGTTCTCCGGATAGATACCCCCAAGGCATCACTGGATTCAGAAACGGGCTTGGACAGGCATCGTCAAGTCTTCCTAGGTTGGTGAGCACCGCCACATCCGTGGGGCACCGACCCACGGCCGACCGAAGGACGCAGCGTGACGAAGTACAGCCCGACCGAGCTCGTCGAGACCCTGGGCAGCGGCCTGCTGTCGTTCCCGGTCACCCACTTCGACGCCGACCTCCAGTTCGACGAGCCCGCCTACCGCGCGCACCTCGAGTGGCTGAGCGGCTACGACGTGGCCGGCCTGTTCGCCGCCGGAGGCACGGGTGAGGGCTTCTCCCTCAACGCCGAGGAGACCGACCGCGTCGTGCGCGCCGCCATCGCCGGCGCCGCCGGCAAGGTGCCCGTGCTCGCCCCCGCCACCGGCTCGACCGTCAACGCCGTCGCGCAGGTCAAGGCCGCGGAGGCCGCCGGCGCCGACGGCATCCTGCTCATGCCGCCGTACCTCACCGAGGCGGGCCAGCGCGGCCTCGTCGAGCACATCAGCGCCGTGTGCGCCGCGACCAACCTCGGCGTCATCTTCTACTCGCGCGCCAACGCCGTGCTCGGCGCCGACGCGCTCGAGCAGGCCTGCCAGCGCAGCGCCAACCTCGTCGGCTTCAAGGACGGGGTGGGTGGGATCGAGCAGATGACCCGCACCTACGCCCAGCTCGGCGACCGCCTGTTCTACGTCGGCGGCCTGCCCACCGCGGAGGTCTTCGCGCTGCCGCTGCTCCAGCTCGGCGTGACCACCTACAGCTCCGCGATCTTCAACTTCGTGCCGCAGTTCGCGCTCGACTTCTACGCCGCTGTGCGCCGCCAGGACCGGACCGCCGTCTACGCGATGCTCAACGACTTCGTCATCCCCTACACCAAGATCCGCGACCGCGAGCCCGGCTACTCGGTGTCGATCGTCAAGGCGGGCCTCGCCGCCGTCGGTCGCCCCGCCGGTCCGGTGCGCCCGCCGCTGTCCGACCTGCTCGACGCCGAGCGCGACGAGCTGCAGACCCTCGTGGACAAGGTGGCAGGCTCGACGGCCTGACCGCACCATCCCCGCGCTCGACCCACCGGAAGGAATCCATGTCTGACCTCGCCACCTCGATCATCGCCGGCACCGACTCCGAGCAGCCCGACGTCGCCGCCGCCACCGCGGCCGCCGTCGAGGCGTTCGCCGCCTACCGCGCCACCACCCCCGAGGAGCGGAGCGCCTTCCTCGAGGCGGTCGCGGCCGAGATCGAGGCCGACAAGGACGCGATCATCCCGGAGGCGGTCCGCGAGAGCGGGCTGCCCGAGGGGCGGATCACCGGCGAGGTCGGCCGCACCACCGGCCAGCTGCGGATGTTCGCCGGCGTCGTCCGGCAGGGCGACCACCTCGGCGTGCGCATCGACCCGGCGCTGCCGGACCGTGCGCCCCTGCCGCGCGCCGACATCCGGCAGCGGATGGTGCCGCTGGGCCCGGTCGCGGTCTTCGGGGCCAGCAACTTCCCCCTCGCGTTCTCCACCGCGGGCGGCGACACCGCCTCGGCGCTGGCCGCCGGCTGCCCCGTCGTCGTGAAGGGCCACCCCGCCCACCCGGTCACCGGCACCCTCGTCGCCCGCGCGATCACCCGCGCGGTCGAGAAGTCCGGCCTGCCCGCCGGCACGTTCTCCTTCGTCCTCGGTGGCATCGAGACCGGCCAGGAGCTCGTGGCCGACCCGCGCATCGCCGCGGTCGGCTTCACCGGCTCGCGTGGCGGGGGCCTCGCCCTCGTCCGTGCCGCCGCCGAGCGCGACGTGCCGATCCCGGTCTACGCCGAGATGTCGTCGATCAACCCCGTCGTCGTGCTGCCCGGCGCGCTCGAGGGTGACGTCGCCGCGCTCGCCCAGGCGTACGTCGGCAGCCTGACGCTCGGCTCCGGCCAGTTCTGCACCAACCCCGGCCTGCTCTTCCTGCCGTCCGGCGAGCGCGGTGACGCGTTCCTGCGTGCCGCCGGTGAGGCGGTCAGCGGCGCATCCGGTCAGCAGATGCTCACCCCCGGCATCGCCGACGCCTACGCCAGCGGCACCGCCAGCCTGCGCGGCACCGACGGCATCCGCGTCGTCGGCGAGGGCTCCGCCGCCGGCGAGCACGCCCCCGCGCCGGTGGTCTACGAGGCACCTGCCGAGCTGCTCGCGATCGACGACAGCACCGTGACCGACGAGGTGTTCGGCGCCGCCGGCGTCGTGGTGAGGTACGACGACGTGGCCGCCCTGCTGCCCCGCCTCGAGGCCCTCGAGGGCCAGCTCACCGCGACCGTCCACGCCACCGACAGCGACGTCGAGGACGCGACCGCGCTCCTGCCCGTCCTCGAGCTCAAGGCCGGCCGGGTGCTCTTCAACGGCTGGCCGACCGGTGTCGAGGTCGGCCACGCGATGGTCCACGGCGGTCCCTACCCGGCCACGTCCGACTCGCGGAGCACCAGCGTCGGCAGCCTCGCCATCGAGCGCTTCCAGCGTCCGGTCGCCTACCAGGACGTGCCGGCCGCGCTGCTGCCCGAGGCGCTGCGCGACGACAACCCGTGGGGGCTGCTCCGTCGCATGGACGGAACCCTCGAACGATGACGACCACCATCGCAAAGGTCGACGTCGTCCCGGTCGCCGGCCACGACTCGATGCTGCTCAACCTGAGCGGCGCCCACGGCCCGTTCTTCACCCGCAACATCGCGATCGTGGCCGACTCCGAGGGACGCGAGGGCCTCGGCGAGGTGCCCGGCGGTGAGGCGATCAGGCAGACGATCGCCGACGCGGCCGAGATCCTCGTCGGCCAGCCCGTCGCGATGTTCCGCACCCTGCTGCGTCGCGTCGCCGCGGCGTACGCCGACCGCGACGCCGGTGGGCGCGGCCTGCAGACCTTCGACCTCCGCACCACCATCCACGCGGTCACGGCGCTCGAGTCGGCGCTGCTCGACCTGTCGGGCCAGGCGCTCGGCGTGCCGGTCGCCGAGCTGCTGGGCGAGGGCCAACAGCGCGACAGCGTGCCGATGCTCGGTTACCTGTTCTACGTCGGCGACCCCGACCGGACCGACCTGCCCTACCTCCGCGAGCACTCGTCCTCGGGGGGTGCCGACGACTGGGAGAAGGTCCGCCGCGAGAAGGCGATGACCCCGGAGGCGGTCGTCCGTCTCGCCGAGGCCGCGCAGGGCCGCTACGGCTTCACCGACTTCAAGCTCAAGGGCGGCGTGCTGCCGGGCGAGGAGGAGGTCGCGGCCGTCACCGCGCTCCACGAGCGCTTCCCCGACGCGCGGATCACCCTCGACCCCAACGGCGGCTGGCTGCTCGAGGACGCCGTCCGCCTGCTGACGGGCAAGGACGACGTCCTCGCCTACGCCGAGGACCCGTGCGGCGCCGAGGGCGGCTACTCCGGGCGCGAGGTGATGGCGCAGTTCAAGCGCCGCACCGGGCTCCGCACGGCCACCAACATGGTCGCCACCGACTGGCGCCAGATGGCCGACGCGGTGCGCACCAACGCCGTCGACATCCCGCTCGCCGACCCGCACTTCTGGACGATGGCGGGCTCCGTCCGGGTCGCCCAGCTGTGCCACGACTTCGGCCTGACGTGGGGCTCGCACTCCAACAACCACTTCGACGTCTCGCTGGCGATGTTCACCCAGGTCGGCGCAGCCGCCCCGGGCGAGATCACCGCGCTCGACACGCACTGGATCTGGCAGGACGGCCAGGGCCTGACGACCGATCCGCTGCAGATCCGCGACGGCGCGATCGAGGTGCCCGACACCCCGGGCCTCGGCGTCGCGCTCGACCGCGACCGGCTGGCGCAGGCGCACGAGCTCTACCTCGAGCACGGCCTCGGTGCGCGCGACGACGCGGTCGCCATGCAGTACCTCGTCGACGACTGGGCCTTCGACCCCAAGCGTCCCTGCCTCGTCCGATGACGGTGCGCTGAGGTGCCGCTCGACCCCGACCTCGCCGTCTTCATCGGCGAGGTCGAGAAGAAGCGCGGGCGCCCTGTCTCGGAGATGACCGTCCCCGAGGCGCGCGCCGGCATGCGGGCGCTGCGCGTCGACAGCGTGCGTCCGGAGGACGTCGTACGCATCGGGGCGGTGACCGACGAGCTCCTCGACGAGCTGCCGGTGCGCGTCTACCGGCCGGCGGCCGTCGACGGCCCGGTCGCGACGGTCGTCTACCTCCACGGAGGCGGCTGGTTCCGCGGCGACATCGACACCCACGACCAGGTCGTGCGCCGGCTGGTCCGCGACACCGGCGCGGTGTTCGTGAGCGTCGACTACCGCCTCGCGCCCGAGCACCCGTGGCCCGCCGCCACCCACGACGCCGTCCGCGCGGTGCGTGCCGTCGCGGCTCGACTGGAGTCGTACGGCGGCTCCGACGTGCTCGCCGTCGCGGGCGACTCGGCCGGCGGCAACCTCGCGGCCATCGCGACGCAGGAGCTGCGCGGCGAGGTGGAGATCGCGGCGCAGCTGCTGGTCTACCCGGCCACCGACCTGCTCGGCCACCACCCGTCGAAGGACGAGTTCGGCACCGGCCACCTCCTGACGACGGAGATGACCGACTACATCAACACCCTCTACTTCTCCGGCGAGGCGCCGGCTTCGGGCGACTGGCGGCACTCGCCGCTCCACGGCGACCTGACCGGGCTGCCGCCGGCCGTGGTCGCCACCGCCGGGTGCGACCTCCTCCGCGACGAGGGGGAGGCGTACGCCGCCGCGCTCGCCGCCGCGGGCGTGCGCGTCGACGCGGTCCGCTGCGACGGGATGATCCACGGCTTCATGGACCAGGGCCACGTGAGCCAGGCGGCGGCCGACGCCACCCTCGACGTCAACCGCCGCTTCGCCCGACTGCTGCACGAGGTCGCCCGGGACGGGTGAGCGGCCACCACCCACACGCTTCCGGGTCGAGCGACCCACCCGTGAGTGGCCCGACCCCGCATGGGCCGCCCCCGGGCGGGCACTGGGGTGACATGACGCACCGATCCACCACCACCGACGGCGAGTCCACGAGCGAGGAGCGCGAGCGGACCGCCCCCGCTCCCGACGCGCCGGGCAAGCCCGACTCGCCCAGCGACATCGCCAAGCCGACGTGGGGCTACGCGCTCCGCAAGACCGTGCGCGAGTTCATGGACGACGAGTGCACCGACCTTGCGGCGGCGCTGACTTACTACTCCGTGCTCGCGCTCTTCCCGGGCATCATCGCGCTGCTCTCGCTGGTCGGCCTCGTCGGCCAGCAGCAGCAGACGGTCGACACGTTGCTCCAGGTCCTGCGCGACATCGGCGCCTCGTCGGCCGCCGACACGCTCGAACCGACGATCAACCAGCTGGCGGGGAGCCAGGGCGCCGGGCTCGCGCTCGTCATCGGCCTCCTCGTCGCCCTGTGGTCGGCCTCCGGCTACGTCAACGCCTTCAGTCGCGGGATGAACCGCATCTACGAGATCGACGAGGGGCGCCCGATCTGGAAGCTGCGCCCCGTCATGCTCCTCATCACGCTGGTGACGGTGCTGCTGGCCGCGCTCGTCGCGGTCGGACTCGTCCTGACGGGCCCCGCCGCCGAGGCGGTGGGCAGGGCGATCGGGCTGGAGTCGACCGCCGTGACCGTGTGGAGCATCGCCAAGTGGCCCGTGCTGCTGGCCGTCGTGGTCCTCATCGTCGCCCTCCTCTACTACGCCACCCCCAACGTGAAGCAGCCCAAGTTCCGCTGGATCAGCGTCGGCGCGATCGTCGCCATCGTGGTGTGGGTGATCGCGTCGGCCGCGTTCGGCTTCTACGTGGCGAACTTCTCCAGCTACGACAAGACCTACGGCTCGCTGGCAGGTGTCATCGCGTTCCTGCTGTGGCTGTGGATCACCAACCTGGCGCTGCTCTTCGGTGCCGAGCTCGACGCCGAGCTCGAGCGCGGTCGTCAGCTCCAGGCCGGCATCGCGGCCGAGGAGGAGCTGCAGCTGCCTCCTCGCGACACCCGCAAGTCCGACAAGGCTGCCGCCAAGGAGCAGAAGGACATCGAGCGCGGGCGCAGGCTGCGCGAGTCGCGGGGACGACGCTCCTAGGTCACCGGGGGACGGACGCCAGGAAGGCGTCCACCTCTGCGGCCGTCGGCGCGGACTCCGGTCCGCGACGGGTCACCTTGATGGCGGCGGCCGCGTTGGCCCGACGACAGCCCTCCACCCACGGCGTGCCGGCGGCCACCTCGGCCAGCAGCGCGCCGGTGTGGGTGTCGCCGGCACCGTTGGTGTCGACGGGCGTCTGCGGGAAGCCGGGGACGTACGTGGTCGTGCCGGCGACGTGGACGGCACAGCCCTCCGGCCCGTCGCGGACGACCGCGACCGCGTCGCCGCGGAGCATCGGGGCGATCGTGGTGGTCAGTGCCGCAAGGTCGTCGGGCGCGTCCTGGCCGACGGCGCGGAGGAGGTCCTCGGCCTCCTCGGCGTTGCTCGACCACACGTCGGTCACCTCGAGCATGGCCGCCCGGACGTCCGTCCCGAGGCCCGCGAAGGCGGCGCCGGGGTCGAGCACCACGACCACGTCGGGGTGCAGCGTCGGCAGCCACGCGAGCAGCGGGTCGCGGGTGCTGTCGAGGGCGAGCGAGAAGCCCGTGACGCAGACCAGGTCACCCGGGCCCGGCGCGGAGGTGTCGAGCGACTCGACGCTGATCCGCCGCTCGGCCCCCAGCGTGGTCACGAAGGTGCGCTCGGCGCTGGGCTCGACCATCACGACGCAGATGCCGGTGTCGAGGCCCTCGACCGGAGGGGCGGACATCCCGATCCCGGCGGCGGTGAGTGCTGCGCGGATCAGGTCGCCGTGGGGCCCGGTGCCGATGGCACCCGCCTGCACGCACTCCGCGCCGAACCGGGCCGCCGCCAGCAGCACGGTGACCGTGCCTCCGGCGTAGTCGGTGGCCGACGTGGCCATCACGTTCTGCCCGCGATCGGGCAGGTCGGGGACCTCGACGACCACGTCGACCAGGGCCTGGCCGGTGTGGATCACCCGGCTCAACCGAGCACTTCTTCCGTCGTGGCCAGCGTGATCTGTGGCGGGTACAGCGCCATCACCTTCATCGCCGCCGCGTGGTTCTCCGGTGTCGAGCCGGCGCACGCGTCGGTGACGAGGGTGATGGTCGCTCCGGCGTCGGCGGACGCCAGCGCCGTCGAGACGACGCAGCAGTCGGTGCTCACCCCGGCCAGCACCAGGTGGGGGAGCGGCCCGGTGACCTCCGCGAGCTCGGGTCCCCACTTGCCGAAGGTCGGCAGCGACACCACCGTCTCCGTCAGTCCATGCATCTCGGGCACGAGGTCGAGCAGCGGATCGTCGTGGGGCACGTCGGCGAAGGGCCAGGCATCGAGGTAGGCCCGCCAGCTGCCCTGCGGGTCACGGTCGGGCACCCAGCGCGTGACCACGGTGCGCTCGCCCGCGGCGGAGGCGAGTCGTCGTACGGGCTCCACGATGTCGGGGAACATCGGCGACCCCCACTCGCTGTCCGGGGAGGCGAAGATCCGCTGCGGGTCGATGACGACCAGCCAGGCGTCGGGGTGCATGTGGCCAGCCTGTCAGAACCGGCAGCGCACAGGGCCGACGAGGAGGCCGGTCGGCCACATGTCGGCCGACAAGCGGGAACTTCCCCGGATATCCGGGGAAATCAACACCGCAGCCGGAGAGACATCAGCGGCCGCCGGTCCCCCGACCGGCAGCCGCTGATGGGCACGAGGTGAGTAGAGGGGATCTACTTCACCTCGGCACGCAGGATCGCGCGCAGGCCGATGGCCAACGGGATCCAGAGCCAGACGAGCGTCGTGACGGCCAGCTGCTGCCAGTACTCCGTCGTCATCGAGCTGTCGAAGAGGCGGGTGGTGGCGTAGTTGACGTCGACCCACGGCTGCAGGTCGCGGAACCACTCCTGGAAGGTGGCAAGCGCTCCGAGGGCGGCGGGCAGCACCAGCGAGTAGACGAAGTAGCCCACGATCGCTGCGGCCGAGCTGCGCAGCAGGACTCCGAGGGTGAAGCCGATGAGCATGCCCAGGACGTTGGCGAGCACGATCTGCCCGAACTCCGTGACGGTGACGTTCCAGACCGGGTCGAGCCCGGTGATCGCCGAACCGATGAGGTTGCCGACCGCGCCGACGGCCAGGGCGAGGAACATCGAGGCGACACCGATGGCGAGGGTGACGATCATCTTGGCCGTGATCACCCGGCCCCGCCAGGGGACCAGCGTGTAGGTCGTCAGGCCGGTCCGCTGGCTGTACTCGCTGGTCACCGACAGCAGACCGATGATCGGCAGGATCACCGACAGGGGGAAGCCGATCGCGCTGGAGAAGGTCTCCTGGTCGATCGCAGAGTCGGGAGCCCACAGGATCACCGCTGCGGTCGCGAGGACGGCCACGATGCCGACGCTCGCCATGAGCCACAGGCCGGCGCGGGTGTCGAACATCTTGCGCAGCTCGACGCCGACCAGGCGGGTCATGGGGATGGGGCGTACGACGCGGGGCGCGGCGGTCGCCACGGGTGCGGACGTGGCGGCGACGGCGGGGACCGGGGTGGTGGCCTCCCTGGGTGCGGGTCGGGTCTGGGTGGTCATGCTGCTGCTCCTTCACGAGCGGTCTCGGCGGTGAGCTCGAGGAACATCTCCTCCAGGCCGGCGCCGTCGGCGGCGCGCAGCTCTCGCAGGACGACGCCGGCACGGTGTGCCGTCTCGCCCACGAGCTCGGGGTCGGCGTCGGCGCGCAGGCCGCCGTCGATGGGGGTGGTGACGACCGACGCCTCGTGCAGGGCACGGGCGAGGTGGTCCTGCTGGGAGGGGTCCGCGGTGCGGACGAGGGTGCCGGCCGCGGCGAGGAGCTCGGCCTTGCTGCCCTGGGCCACGATGCGGCCCTGGCCGATCACGACGATGTCGTCGGCGATCACCTCGATCTCGTGGAGCAGGTGCGAGGACAGCAGCACGGTGCCGCCCTGGTCGGCGAAGCCGCGGAGCAGGTCGCGCATCCAGCGGATGCCGGCCGGGTCGAGGCCGTTGGCGGGCTCGTCGAGGATCAGCACGCGCGGGTCGCCGATGAGGGCGGTCGCGATGCCGAGGCGCTGGCGCATGCCGAGGGAGTAGTTGCGGACCCGGCGCTCGGCCTCGTCGGCGGTGAGCCCGACGCGGGCGAGGGTCTCGGTGACCCGGGACTTCGGCAGGCCCATGGTCTGCGCGGCGATCGCGAGGATCTCGCGGCCGGTGCGCCCGGCGTGCTGTGCGGAGGCGTCCAGCAGGACGCCGACCTCGAGGCCGGGGTTGACGAGCTCGCGGTAGTCGCGGCCGGTGATGGTGACCTGACCGGTGCTGGGCCGGGTGAGGCCGACCATGATGCGCATGGTGGTGGACTTGCCGGCGCCGTTGGGGCCGAGGAAGCCGGTCACCCGACCGGTCGCGGCCGTGAAGGAGACGTTGTCGACGGCTGTGAACTGGCCGTACTGCTTGGTGAGGTTCTCGACGCTGATCATGGGTACAACCCTCGCCGCGCAGGGGCATCCGGCACATCGGGGACCGCACCCCGCCGGTCCCTGAGGACGACCCTGAGAAACCCCGCAGCGAGGCCCCGGGGTGCGGATGGGGGGAGTTGGGTGCGACTTGGGACAATGGCCAGGTGAGCCAGCCCACCAAGCAGCGCCCGCCCCAGGTCAGCCTGGCCTCGGGCATCATCATGTTCTCCTCGGTGGTGGTGCTCCTGACCGCGTGGGAGCGGGTCACCTCGCTCCGCTCGCTCGAGACGCAGGACGCCATCCGCGACGTCCTCGCCGACGCGCCGTTCTCCTCGCTCGGGCTCACCGTGTCGAGCACGACCGAGCTGCTGCGGGTCTCGTGCATGGTCGCCGCGGCCTGCGCGTGCGCGACCGCGATCCTCGGCTGGTACGTCCGGAAGCCCGACCGGTCCTCGCGCCTGGCCCTGACCCTGTTCGCGGTCGTCGTCTTCGTCACCGGCATCCCCGCCGGAGGCCTGGCCGGCTCGTTCGTCGCCGCCGGTGCGGCGATGCTCTGGATGCAGCCCGCCCGCGAGTGGTTCGCCACCGGTAGCTGGACCCCGCCCGACCCGGCCCCGGCCAGGGACGCCGGGCGCGCCGACCGCGACTCGTCCGGGCAGGCCGACCCGTGGGGCCGGCCGCCCGCCGGCAACGACGCGCCGTCCACTCCTCCCTCGACCCCGTCCGACACCTCGCCGTCCGACACCTCGCCGTCCGTCCCGCCGCCGGCCAGCCGGCCGTTCGGCGAGCCCGGGCCGCCCGCCCAGCAGCACCCCGTCGGCGGGCCCGCCGAGTCGCCGTACGGCCAGGCCTACCCATCCCGACCCGACCAGCACCAGTCCGCCCCGGCGCCGTACGCCGCCCACCCCGCGCCGGACTGGCAGCGCCGTCAGCTGCTCCAGGCCCGGCCGGGCGCGATGGTCGCCGCGTTCGTCATCACGGTCGTCACCGCCGGCGGCCTGCTCGGTCTCTCGCTCCTGTGGCTGGCGATCGCGGGCTTCTCCCCGGACTTCCTGCGCAGCGTCATGGAGCAGCAGCAGCCCGAGCTGCTCGACGACGGCCTGAGCCTCGAGCAGGTGCGCACGACCGTGTTCGCGCTCGCGGGCGTGTTCGTCGTGTGGTGCGTCATGGCGCTGGTGCTGGCCGGCTTCGCGATGGCACGCCGCGAGTGGGCCCGCCGCGGCCTGATGGTCAGCGCCGCCTTCAGCGCCGGTGCCTGCCTCGCCCTCGTGCTCAACACCCCGCTCGTCCTGCTGCCGGCCGCGGCCGCCGTGGCGACCGTCGTGTGCCTGCGCCGCGTCGAGGTACGGCGCTGGTTCCAGCTCGACCCGCGCTGACCCTCCTCCTCCTCCCGCTCGGCGACGGCGGCGCCAACCGCCGACGTGATGAGATAGGCGCATGAGCAATCCAGGACCGATGCAGCAGCCTTACGGCCAGGACCCCTACGGACAGCAGTCGCCCTACGGCCAGCAGCCCTACGGCCAGCAGCCGGCTGGCGACCGGCGTCCCGGCACCGTGACCGCCGCCGCCTGGATCACCATCGTCTTCTCCGCCATCACCGCGGCGCTGTTCGGGTTCACCGCGCTCGGCCTGTTCATCGCCCGCGACCAGGTGATCACGGAGATGGAGCGCGTCCCCGAGTTCCAGGACGCCAACATCGACGCCGACGCCGCCGTGGGCGTGCTGGTCGCCGTCATCCTGGCCCTGGTCGTGTGGGCGATCATCGCCATCGTGCTGGGGGTCCTCGTCATGCGGCGTTCCAACGTCGCGCGGATCCTGCTCGTCATCTCCAGCGCCGTCGTGGCGCTGTTCTCGTTGCTCGGCGTGACCAGTGGTGTCTCCGCCGTCACGCTGATCGCCGCGATCGCCGTGATCGTGCTGCTCTTCGTCGGCGGCGCGGGCGACTGGTTCAAGGGCCTGTCGTCGTCCGGTACCGGCGCCTACCCGGGCTACCCGGGCCAGTCGGGTGACCCCTACGGCAACCAGTACGCCGCGCAGCCCGGCCAGCAGCCGTCGCCGCAGTACCCGCCGCCGCCGAGCAGCACGCCCTACGGCCAGGACAACCCCTACGGCCAGCCGCGGCCGAGCGACGAGGACGGCTCCGAGCACCCGCCGCGGGACTACCCGGGGCGCTGACCCCCAGACCATGGAGCCCCGGCGCGAACTGAACTGACGTCAATTCAGTTCGCGCGGCACCGGCCTCCGCGCGACAGGTCGGCGGCGGCGAGTCGTCGTACGCCCTCGCTGATCACGTCGCGCTCCTTGCAGAACGCCCACCGCACCAGTTGGCGACCGGCCTCCCGGTCGTCGTAGAACCCCTGGGTGGGGATCGCGACGACGCCGGCGACCTCGGGCAGCGCGAGGCAGAACGCGCGTCCGTCGGGCCAGCCGAGGTGGCTGATGTCGGTCGTCGCGAAGTAGGTGCCCTCCGGCACGCGTGGCACGAGCCCGGCGGCGGTGAGCCCGTCGCAGAGCAGGTCGCGGCGGCCCTGCAGGTCGCGGGCGAGCTCGCGGGGCCAGTCGGGCTCGTGGTCCAGCGCGTGCGCGACGGCGGGCTGGAGCGGGGAGCCGGAGGTGAAGGTGAGCCACTGCTTGGCCGCGAGGACGGCCTGGACGAGCGGCGCCGGGCCGGTGGCCCAGCCGACCTTCCAGCCGGTGAAGCTGTAGGACTTGCCGGCGCTCGACAGCGTCAGGGTGCGCTCCCACATCCCCGGCAGGGTCGCGATCGGGACGTGGCCCTCGGCCGAGCGGGCGTCGTCGAAGACCAGGTGCTCGTAGACCTCGTCGGTCACCACGATGACGTCGTGCTCGATCGCTAGGTCGGCGACGACCTGGAGCTCGTCGCGGGTCAGGACGGTGCCGGTGGGGTTGTGGGGCGTGTTGAGCAGGATCAGCCGGGTGTCGTCGTTGACCGCGGCTCGCAACTCGTCGAGGTCCGGGCGGAAGTCGGGCGCCCGCAGCGTCACGGGTCGCCGGCGGGCACCGCACATGTCGAGCATCGCGACGTAGGAGTCGTAGTAGGGCTCGAGCACGACGACCTCGTCACCCGGGTCGACCAGCGCGAGCAGCGCCGCGGCGACCGCCTCGGTGCACCCGGTCGTGACGACGACCTCGCGGTCGGGGTCGGGCTCGAGCCCGTAGTGGCGGTGCTGGTGCCGCGAGATGGCGGCGCGCAGGGCGGGTACGCCGATGCCGGGGGCGTACTGGTTGGCCCCGGCCTCGAGCGCGGCCTCCGCCGCCGCGACCACCGAAGCGGGCCCGTCGACGTCGGGGAAGCCCTGACCGAGGTTGATCGCGCCGGTCCGCAGGGCCAGCGCCGACATCTCGCTGAAGACGGTCGGCGGGATGTGGGCCAACCTGAGAGCGAGTGGTCGGGCGAGAGGCTTCGCGGTGGGCACGGGCCCACGCTACCCAGCGCGACCGGGCGGTCGGGCCCCACTAGGGTCGGGGCCGTGACCACCGACGCGACCCTCGCCGCTGACATCGACGCGACCTGCCGCCTCACGGGGGAGTTCACCCTCCGCTCGGGGCAGGTGGCCGACACCTACTTCGACAAGTACCTCTTCGAGGCGCAGCCGGCCCTGCTCGACCGCGTGGCCGCCCAGATGGTCGACCTGCTCCCGGAGGGGACCGAGCTGCTCGGCGGCCTCGAGCTCGGCGGCATCCCGATCGCGACCATGGTGTCGGCGAAGACGGGGCTGCCGGCCCTCTTCGTGCGCAAGAAGGCCAAGGAGTACGGCACCGCCAAGCTCGCCGAGGGCTCGGACGTCGCCGGTCGGCGCGTCACGATCATCGAGGACGTGATCACCACGGGCGGCGCGGTCCGCGACGCCACGCGTGCGCTGCGGGAGCTCGGTGCGACCGTCGAGGTCGTGGTCTGCGCGATCGACCGTTCGGCCGACGGCGAGGACCCGCTGGCCGACGTCGGTCTCGAGGTCCGGTCGGTGCTGACCCGGGCCGACCTCGACGCCGCTCGCGGCTGAGGTCGCCTCCCGGGTCGGACAGGCTCAGTCGACGTCGCGGCCCATGATGTCGCGGTCGGGCCCACCGTCCTGCGGGCCGATCTCGGCACCGGCGGAGTGGGTGCGCTTGTGGCGCAACCACTCGATGATGACCGGGATCACCGAGAACGCCAGGATCACGATGATCAGCTTGTCGATGCTCTCGCCGAGCGTCGGGAACGCGTCGCCCAGGAAGAAGCCGAGCAGGCAGATCGACGACACCCACATCACCGCGCCGACCAGGCTCCACAGGAAGAACCGGTGCCGCTCCATCCGGGTCACCCCGGCCACCACCGTGATGTAGGTCCGCACGAACGGGACGAAGCGGCCGATGACGAGCGCCTTGTTGCCGTGGCGGTCGAAGAACGCGGTCGTCTGGTCGAAGTACTTGCGCTTGATGATGCGGCCGTCGCGCTCGTAGAGCGGCTGCCCGATCTTGCGCCCGATCTCGTAGCCGACGACGTTGCCGAGGAACGCGGCGACGATCAGCGCCGCCATCGCGATGAGCAGCTCGACGAAGGGAGGACCGGGGAACAGGTCGAGCTGGCCGGTGGCGATGAAGAGGCCGATCGCGAACAGGAGCGTGTCGCCGGGCAGGATCGGGAAGAACAGCCCGCACTCGACGAAGACGATCAGCAGGCTGATCCAGAACAGCGCCGTGCCGAACCGGTCGAGCAGCCAGTTGGGGTCCATCCAGTCGATGCCGAGGAGCATCGGCTGGACGCCCGAGGTCAGGATGGACTGCAGGTCCCACAACGTGCTCACACGCAACCCTAACCGCGGACGCCCCGCCTCCGCGCTTCGTCGCGGCTGCCTAGGGTGCTGCCATGCAGGACGAGGAGCGGGCGCCGTACGACCCGATGCCGCACGGCCCGCCCGAGGTGGGAGTGGGTCCGTGGGAGGGGCCGTGGCCCGAGGGCGAGCAGTGGGACCCCGATCTACTACGCGAGGGTGACCGCCGCAACGTGGTGGACCGCTACCGCTACTGGACGATGGCGGCGATCGTCGCCGACCTCGACACCCGCCGGCACGGCTTCCACGTCGCGATCGAGAACTGGCAGCACGACTTCAACATCGGCACGATCGTGCGCACCGCCAACGCCTTCCTCGCCGCCGAGGTGCACATCGTCGGCAACCGCCGGTGGAACCGCCGCGGCGCGATGGTGACCGACCGCTACCAGCACGTGCGGCACCACCCGGACGCCGCCAGCCTGGCGTCGTACCTCCACGCCGTCCCGGCCGCGGAGGGCGGGCCGGTGCGGCTGCTCGGCATCGACAACCTGCCCGGGTCGCTCCACCTCGAGACGATGCAGCTGCCGCGACGGGTGTGCTTCCTCTTCGGCCAGGAGGGACCGGGGTTGTCGGAGTCGGCGCGCGAGGTCTGCGACGGCACCTTCTCGATCGCGCAGTTCGGCTCGACCCGCTCGATCAACGCCAGCTCGGCCGCGGCGATCGCGATGCACAGCTGGGTGCGCGAGCACGCCGACCTGACCGGCGACGACGCCTGGCGCGGCTGAGGCCCGCCCGCACCCGGGCGCCCCGACCGGGCCCGGGATGTCCCCACGGCACCCCGGACCCGGCTCCTCCCAAGGTCTAGCTGGTGGTCCTCGAATAGCAGACCAGCGTGCGGTCCCCGGCCCTCCAGGCGGCCTTCGCCGGCCAGCCGAAGCGGTAGGACAACGTCGAGACGGCCTTGCGGCAGCGTTCGGCGCCGATGCGGTCGCGGGCCTTTCGTGCCGGGTAGCGGCTGCCGTGCCCCTCGGGCAGCTCCATCACCGCGATCGGCGTCGCGGCACGCGCGGTCGCGGCGCCCGTCCCGACGGCAGCGGCCAGCATCCCGACGAGGACGGCGGCGCTGGGACCGGGACGGCGTGGCATGTACGTCAACCTAGGCCTGACGAGGGGGGAACGCCAGCCCCGGGAGGGTGCAGACACCACCCCCCAGACCTCCTCAGCGCTGGGGTGCCAGCACCGCCTCGAGGGCGGCCAGTCCTCGGCTGCTGTGGCTCTTGACGGTGCCCTCGTTGATGCCGAGCTCGTTCGCCGTCTCGCGCACGGACAACCCGAGCCAGTGGCGCAGCACGACCACCTTGCGCTGCTGCTCCGGCAGCGCCTGGAGTGCGTCGAAGAGCGCCGACCGCTCCTCGACGGGCGTCGGCTCGGGTGCGCCGTGGTCGGGCAGGTCGTCGGTGGGCCGTTCGCGACGCCACGGCCGGCGGGACTCGTCGATGTTGGCGCGCACCATGATCTGCCGGCAGTAGGCCTCCTCGCCGCCCTGCTGCCGGATGCGCGGCCACGCGACATAGAGCTTGGTGAGCGAGGTCTGGAGCAAGTCGTCGGCCTTGTGCCAGTCGCCGCACAGGGCGTACGCGATCCGGCGCAGGTGGGCCTGCCGGGCGGCGACGAACTCGCTGAAGGCCGCGTCGCGGTCGGTGCCCCTCATCGCATGCCCTCGCCGGAGGAGTACTGCTGGCGCGCCCAGCTGAGGAACGCGGTCATGGAGTCGAAGGAGCCTGGCGCCGCAACCACGTCGAGCTCGCCGTTGATCACGCGGTAGGCCGCGAACCTGGCCCGCTCGTCCACCAGCACGCGCACGGCGCCGGTCCGGTCGGCGCCCAGCGCGAAGTCGCCCAGGTCGGGGTCGGCGTCGACCTCGAGCACCACCACGCCCTTGGCCCCGACCACACCGCTGTCGCCCTGCAGGCGGAGCCAGTTGCTCGGATCGGTCTCGGGGGCGGCGGGTGGCCCGTCGACGACCCCGTTGGCGACGTCCAGGGTGCGCTGGCTCTCGACCCGGCCCTCGAGCCACCCGGCGAAGTCCCCGGTGGCGTCGTTCGTGCCCATCGAGGTCCCTCCGTCGGGTTCCCTGGTCAGGAGTGAGTACTTCTCCCGCCCCTCGAACTTCACCCGGATGCCCAGGGACTGGCCCTGTGCCGCGGTGTAGCCCATCGGGTTCTCGACACGCTCGAGCACCGGCCCGGCTCCGGGGGCGAGCACCAAGCCGTCGGCGTCGAGGGTCGCGGGCTCGCCGAGGAAAATGGGCTTCTCGGCCTGCCGCCTCATCCGATCGAGCTGCTTCATCCGCTTGTCCAGCCGTTCCGAGACGCCGTCGGGCTCGGTGACCTCCTGCTGGCTGTCCGAGCCCTGGGTCACGACGGGCGCGTCGCCCCGCACCGCCGAGCCCTGGCCGGAGGCCCACGCGGTGCCCCCGCCGATCACCACGGCGGCGGCGAGGACGACCGCGGTCGCGCGCCGTCGGCGTACGACGGCTGTGCGTCCCGCTGCGACGTAGTGCCCCGGCGGCACGTCGTGGCCCGTGCCGAACGAGCTGTCGAGCTCGTGCTGCCAGTCGATGTCGGTGCTCATGCTGCGTCCCCCCGCGGGTGAGTGTTCCACCCGGGGAGACGGAGCGGAGGCGGTGCCGGTTGTCACCCGCCGGTCAGGTGGTGAGACGACCGGTCGGCCCGGGGCGGACTCGCGGGTAGCCACTAGGGTTGTGAGCGCCTGCCTGACCGCTTCAGAGGAGATCTCCAGATGCCCATCGCCACTCCCGAGATGTACGCACAGATGCTGGACGCCGCGAAGGAGAAGTCCTTCGCCTACCCGGCCATCAACGTGTCGTCCTCCCAGACCCTCAACGCCGCGCTCAAGGGCTTCGCCGACGCCGGTTCCGACGGCATCATCCAGGTCTCGACCGGCGGCGCGGAGTACCTGTCCGGTCCGTCGGTGAAGGACATGGTCACCGGCTCCGTCGCGTTCGCGGCCTACGCCGCCGAGGTCGCGAAGAACTACCCGGTCAACATCGCGCTCCACACCGACCACTGCCCCAAGGACAAGCTCGACGGCTTCGTCCGCCCGCTGCTCGACATCTCCGCCGAGCGCGTGGCCCGCGGCGAGGCGCCGCTGTTCCAGTCGCACATGTGGGACGGCTCGGCCGTGCCCCTCGACGAGAACCTGCAGATCGCCGAGGAGCTGCTCGCCAAGTGCGCCGCGGCCAACGTGGTCCTCGAGATCGAGGTCGGTGTCGTCGGCGGCGAGGAGGACGGCGTCGCCAACGAGATCAACGACCAGCTCTACACGACCCCCGAGGACGCCATCGCCACGATCAAGGCGCTCGGCGCCGGTGAGCGCGGTCGCTACATGACCGCCCTGACCTTCGGCAACGTGCACGGCGTCTACAAGCCCGGCAACGTCAAGCTGCGCCCCGAGATCCTCAAGTCCGCGCAGGAGGCCGCCGCCTCCGAGCTCGGCCTCGGCTCCGACGCGCGCCCCTTCGACCTCGTCTTCCACGGCGGCTCGGGCTCGACCGCGCAGGAGATCAGCGACGCCGTCGACTTCGGCGTGGTGAAGATGAACGTCGACACCGACACCCAGTACGCCTTCACCCGCCCCGTCGCGGCGCACATGTTCGCCAACTACGACGGCGTGCTGAAGGTCGACGGCGAGGTCGGCAACAAGAAGCAGTACGACCCCCGCGCCTGGGGCAAGGCCGGCGAGGCCGGCATGGCCGAGCGCATCGTCGAGGCCTGCCAGAACCTCCGCTCCGCCGGGACGTCGCTGGGAGGCTGATCCTCTCGTGAGCCGTACCGGACCTCCCGGTAACGGGTCGAAACGCACACTCCCGCCCCCACCAGTGGGGGCGGGAGTGCTGTCTTCGGCCCGTTACCGACCGGCTCAGGGCAGGGGTCCGGGCGCGACCGCCGTCAACCGGTCCGCACGCGCACCGAACGCGGCAGGAGGTAGGGCGCGAGGTCGTCGATCGAGCTGCCGAAGCGGCGGCAGGTGTCGTCGTACTCCCTCCCCAGCCGTCGCAGCGCGGCGCGGCGGCCGCCCAGGCAGTCGTACGCCGTGATCCGGGAAGCGCCCAGCTTGAATCCCGACAGGAAGTCCTGCCGCGCCTTCTCCTCCCGCAGAACGCCCTGTGGGTCCTCGTCGTACTTCAGCAGGCCGTCCGCCTCGAACAGGTGGCGACCGAGGCGGAGGTCGCACCAGGCCTCGCGATTGCCGTCCGTGATCCCGAACTGGGTCTGGGGCGTCCCCACACCCAGCTCGATCACCAGGCCGCGGGCGAGCGATTCCAGGTAGCTCTCGGCACCGGGGTCGGCCAGCTCGATCGCGCGATCGATCCGCCGCTTGTGAGGCCAGCCCCGCATGAGCTCGGCGGTTCGCTCCAGGTCAGCGCGCGTCACCCCCTGGCGTAGCGCGGCGTCGCATGCTGCCATCCCCGGCCACACGCCGTGCAGGCGTGCCATGTCCAGCGCCGTCCTGGCCGGATGGGTGACGAGGAACCCGTCGACGCGCATGACGTGCTCGCAGCCGACAGGAGCGCCGTGCGTGATGATGCCGCCGCTCGTCCGCGTCGCCCGGTGGTCGACCCTGGCGATGTGGGGAGGGCTCGTGCGCGCATCGGGAACCCCGAGCCGATGCACGATCGCTGCCGAGTCGTGAGTGAAGACCGGCTCGGCGCCGACGGCGAGGACCACCGCCCTCATCCGCAGCATCGGTGCCTCACGGAAGGGCTCCGCCGCGGCGTACGCCTCGCCGTCGGCGTACACACCTCTGCGGAGTCGCACCCAATCGCCGCTGGCCAGCAGGGCAGCCACATCGCGAGCCAGCAGCCCGGCGGCGAGGGCCTGTTGGTGTGTGATCAGGCCGTGCTGGGAGCGCGCCGGGAGGTAGCTCTGGAGGTCCATGGACCGAGCGTCGGACCGATGCTCGCGCGGCACGACCGCGGGCAGCAGAGCCTGTGGAGGGGTGGGCGCCGGGCCGGCCTGTGGACGATCGGCGGCCGGCTCGAGCTCGAGCCACAATGCCGGTAACGGCCCGAAATGGGCACTCCCGCCCCCATGGGTGGGGGCGGGAGTGGTGCTGCTGACCCGTTACCTGGCGACTGGGGTCCGCAAGCGCAGGACTCGTGGCGTACGCCGCTAGCGCGCCCCCGCGTTGCCCCGGATGTCGTCCGGGTCGCCGTAGGGGTCGTCGTGCGTGTCGTGCTCGGCGAGGTCCTTCTGCACGCGCGGGTCGTCGGCGTCGGCGAAGTAGTCGAACGCGATGGTCTCGTCGCGCCCGTTGGACACCTTCACCGCGTTGAGCACGGCGCTGAGGACGACCGCGAGCACGACGTTGATGGTGAACGCCGTGATCGCGATGTAGCCCATCTCGCCGATGCCCGGCATCATCCCGAGCGAGCCGCCGAAGTGCTTGCCGGTCACCGGGTTGATCACCTGGTAGGCCTCGATCGTGCCGTAGACCATGCCGGCCGCCCAGCCCACGAGCAGGGCGTAGCGGTGGAACCACCGGGTGAAGAGGCTGAACACCACGGCCGGGAACGTCTGCAGGATCCAGATGCCGCCGAGGAGCTGGAAGTTGATCGCGTTCTGCTTGTCGAGCGTGAGCACGAAGATCAGCGCGAACGCCTTCACGAGCAGCGACATCAGCTTGGAGACCTTGGCCTCCTGCGCCGGCGTCGCGTCCTTGTTCAGCCACTCCTTGTAGATGTTGCGGCTGAACGTGTTGGCCGCGGCGATCGACATGATCGCGGCCGGCACCAGGGCGCCGATCGCGATGGCGGCGAAGGCCACGCCCGCGAACCACGCCGGGAACATGTCCTCGAACAGCTGCGGGATCACCAGCTGCGCGTTGGGCTCGCCGTCGAGCCCGATCGGCTGCGTGCCCGCCGCGATCGCGACCCAGCCGAGCAGTGCCAGCAGGCCCAGCACGAAGGAGTACGCCGGCAGGATGGCGGCGTTGCGGCGGATCGTGTTGCGCGAGTTGGACGACAGCGAGGCCGTCACGGAGTGCGGGTACATGAACAGCGCCATCGCCGAACCGAGGGCGAGGGTGGCGTACGCCCAGTACTGGCCGGCGCCCGGGATGAAGGCCCCCGTCGGCTTGCCGGTGACCTCGTTGGTGGTCGCCATCTTGTCCTGCGCGGCGCCGAAGATCGCGTCCCAGCCGCCCACCTGGCCGGGCAGGTAGACGATCGCCACGATGATGACGAGGTAGATGAGGATGTCCTTGACGAACGCGATGACCGCCGGCGCCCGGAGCCCGCTCGAGTAGGTGTAGGCCGCGAGGAGCGCGAAGGCGATGAAGAGGGGCGCGTCCTTGGCGATGATGCTGTCGCCGCCCCCGAGGCCGGCCACCTCGAGGACCGCCTGGATGCCGACGAGCTGCAGCGCGATGTAGGGCATGGTGGCCACGAAGCCGGTGACCGCGACCGCGAGCGACAGCCCGCGGTCGTCGTACCTGCCCCGGACGAAGTCGGCGGTCGTGACGTAGCCGTGCCGGTGGCTCACCGACCACAGCCGGGCCATGAAGATGAAGATGATCGGGTAGAGCACGATCGTGTAGGGCACCGCGAAGAAGCCCGCCACCGCGCCGGTCGTGAACATCGCCGCAGGCACCGCGACGAAGGTGTAGGCCGTGTAGAGGTCGCCGCCGAGCAGGAACCACGTGATCCACGTGCCGAACTTGCGCCCGCCCAGGCCCCACTCGTCGAGGGACTCCATGGAGTCGGACCGCATGAAGCGGCTGGCCATGAAGCCGGCCACCGTCACGATCAGGAACAGGACGATCAGCACCGCGAGCGCGACGCCGTTGACGCCACCGGTGTCGGCGGCCATGAGGGTGACCTGTGGTGTGACGTGGGGTGTCATCGCTTCTCACCGACCTTGTGGGAGGTCAGGCCGCGGGCCGAGAGCGTGAGCCGGTAGGCCGTGAAGGTCAGGGCGGAGCAGATGAAGACCCAGAGGAACTGGTACCAGAAGAAGAACGGGAAGCCCCACAGCTCCGGCGCGTCCTTGCTGTAGGACGGCACCCACATGAGCGCGATGATGGGGATCACGAGCAGGACGGCGGCGAGCGCCATCTTGCCCTTGTCGGTCGGGGGGACGCCCTCTTCGGGGCGCGACTTGGGTGGTGTGTTCCCGGAATTCACCCGCGCGACCTTACTCGCGCGGTGACCACCGTCACCCCTCCTTCGGGGTGACGCGACCAGCGGTCGGTCTGACGCGACGAGCGGTCAGGCGTCAGCCCAGCAGCGCGTCGGCCGCAGCCGGGCTCGAGTCGCGGAGGAAGGTCGAGCAGCGCTCCCACTCGTCGGTCTCGCCGATCGCCCGGGCGGCGAGGGCGAGGAGCGCGAGCGAGCGCAGGAAGCCACGGTTGGGCTCGTGCTCCCACGGCACTGGGCCGTTGCCCTTCCAGCCGTTGCGGCGCAGCCGGTCGAGCGAGCGGTGGTAGCCGACGCGCGAGTAGGCGTAGACGGTCACGTCGTCGGCGCCAGCATCCTGCGCCTGCTGCGCCAGGGCTGCCCAGGCGGCCGGGGAGTCCGGGTGACGGCGTACGACGGCCGCGGGGGAGTCGCCCCCGGCGAGCTCGGCGTCRGCGGGGTCGGCGGGCAGGTGGGTGGGCGGGGGACCGGCCATCAGGTCGCCGCCGTTGAAACCGGAGGTCATGGGCCAACCCTAGGCGGGTGTCGGACAGACTTGCCCCATGGGCCAGACCTTCACGACCGAGATCCAGGCGCGCTACCGCGACATCAACCTCGCCGGTCACGTGGACAACGTCGAGGCGGTCCGGGTGCTCGACGAGGCGCGCTACGAGTTCCTCCGGTTCGCCTTCCTCCCGGGCCTTCCCGCCGGTGCCACCGGGCTGCTGCACGGCACCGACCCGGGCGTGTCCGAGCTGGTCGCCTCGCAGACGATCGAGTACCACTCCGAGATGCGGTTCGTGCCCTACCAGCCGTTCCTGGCCTCGCTGTGGGTCTCGCGGATCGGCCGTTCGTCCTTCACCGTGGCCGCCGAGCTCCGGGTCGAGACGGGTGTTGGCCCGGCCGCGGTCTGGGAGTGCGTCAACGTGCTGTGGGACCACCGTGCCCAGGCCGCGTGGACGATCAGCGACGCCGTGCGCGCCGACCTCGAGCACTACCTCGGCGAGCCTGTCGGCTTCCGCCGCTGAACTGGCACACGGGTCAGGCGCCGAGCAGCTGCCGCACCTTCGCCGGGCCGAGCGCCAGCACCAGGGTGGGCAGGCGGGGGCCGCGGTCGGCGTCGACCAGCAGGTGGTAGAGCAGCCGGAAGAAGTCCTTCTGGTCCGCCTTCACCTGGTCGGTGGGGGCGTCGTCGAGGCCGAGGCCGCGCGCGACCTTGGGCACCCCGTAGACGACCGACGTGACGGCGTCGAGGTCGCCGTCGTCGGGAAGCCGGTCGAGGAAGATCCGAAGCCACAGCTCCTCGTCCTCGCTGAGCGAGGACAGGCGCTCGGTGTCCGGCGTCTCGCGCACGGTGGTGCGCTCGTCGGCGGGCACGTGCTCGGCCGTCCACTGCATCGCCTTGGACAGCCGGGGCTCGAGGTCGGCGACCGAGTCGTGCGGGAAGCCCGACGACTCGATGATCCGCGAGATCATGTCGGCCGATCCCGCTGTCACGTCTGCGACCGACGACAGCGTCCGGAACGGGACCGGCACCGCGGGTGAGGGGAGTCGGCCGGCGGACGCCGTCTCGGAGGCGCGGTGCCAGGCCAGCGTCGCGACGTCGGACTTGGCCGGGTCGGCGGCCTTGCGACCGAGCGCGTCCCACTCGTCGTACAGCCGCACGACGGAGGCGCCGAAGTCGATGTCGAAGGCCTGCGTGGGAGCGCGGCGGACGTAGAGCCAGCGCAGCATCGGTGCCTCGAGGATGCGGAGCGCGTCGGTGGCCGTCGGCACGCCGCCCGCCGACGACGACATCTTCTGCACGCCGGCGAACCCGACGAACGCGTAGATGACCCGGGCCGGGGCGCGCCAGTCGAAGATCGACGACACGATCTCGGTGCCGACGGTGTAGGACGAGCCGGGGGTCATGTGGTCGCGACCGGCGGGCTCGAAGTTGACCTTCTCGTAGGCCCACCGCATCGGCCAGTCGACCTTCCACACGAGCTTGCCGTCGTTGTCGGTGGACAGGTTGGTCGTGCCCTCGAAGCCGCACGAGGAGCAGGTGTAGGACAGCGTCGTGGTGGCGTCGTCGTACGCCGTCGTGGTGACGGTGTCGCGCCCGCACTGGCGGCAGTAGGGGCGGTAGGGGAAGCGGGCGATCGCGTCGGCGGAGGAGGTCGCGGACGGGTCTCCCTCCTCGTCGTCCTCGTTGGCGACCGAGTCCGCGAGGTCGGCGGCCTCCTGCTCGGATGCGTCCTCGGCGGGGGCGACCTTCTTGGTGCGGTGCTTGGCGAGCACCGCCTCGATCTCGTCGCGGCGGGCGACGGACTCGAGGACCTGCTCGCGGTAGGCGCCGGAGGTGTACATCTGCGTCTGGGAGATCTCCTCCATCTCGACGCCGAGCTCGCGCAGCGCGTCCTGGAGCGGCGCCTTGAAGTGCTCGGCCCAGCTGGTGTGGCACTCCCACGGGTCGGGCACGGCGGTGAGCGGGCGCCCGATGTGGTCGGCCCACTCGGCGGGCACGCCGGCCGGCACCTTGCGGAACCGGTCGAAGTCGTCCCACGAGTGGAGGTGGCGCACCGGCACGCCGCGGCGTCGCAGCTCCTCGGCCACGAAGTGCGGGGTGATGAACTCGCGCAGGTTGCCCAGGTGGATGGGGCCGCTCGGGGAGGCACCGGACGCGACCGTCACCAGGTTGCCCTCGCCCGCGTGGCGTACGGCGTCGTCCGCCGCACGCGTCACCCAGTCGACCGGATCGCCCTGCCCCTGCCGTCCTCGCGCCATGCGGGCAAGGCTAGGGGACGCCGATTGGCGCCGGAGCCGACCCCCGTGGCGGCTCCGACGCCGTGCTCCGAGGAGCGGGCCAGCCGCACACCCCCGCGGCGACCGGCGCAGACAGTATCGACTGGCCGTTCGCTGCCACGCGGATCCTGAGTGCCGGTGGCACTAAACTGCCACCATGTCCGGCGACCCGTCCTCCGTCCTCGCGGCCCTCGGCCTCGACCGGCGGACCGAACAGCTCTACTTCCGCCTGGCCCCCGCCTCCGGGCACACCGTCACCGGGGTCGCGCAGCTGGTGCAGCAGCGGCCCGACCAGCTGATGCGCAGCCTCGCCCCGCTGCTCGAGCGCGGCCTGGTGGTGGTGTCCGAGGACCGGATCGTAGTGCCGGCGCTGGCCGAGGCGGTCTCCGAGCTCGTGCTGCGCCAGGCGCGGTCGGCGGCGTCGTCGGCGGCGATGCTGGCCGAGCTGTCGAGCGCGGTGCCGCACCTCGTGGCCTCGACCACGCGCCCCGACCCGCGCCATGTCACCGAGGTCCATCCCCTCGACGGCGAGCTGAGCTCGGGCGGCAACCCGCTGGAGCTCCTGCAGCTGATGCTGCGCACCAGCCGCGGCGACATGCTGTGGCTGCGCCCCGACGCCTGGGCGATGCCGCGCGAGTCACAGGTCAGCGAGCTGGTCGCCGAGGCGATGGCGACGGGGCGGCGCTCCCGGGCGATCTACCCCGCCCGCGCGCTGACCGAGGCACCGGAGGCGCTGCGCGTGCGCGCCGGGCTGGGGGAGCAGGTGCGGATCATCTCGGAGGTGCGCACCCGGATGTTCATCTTCGGTGACACCCACGCCGTGATCCCCGAGCCCATCGGCTTCACCGACGAGCCGCGGGTGCACGTGCGCCAGCGCTCGATCGTCGCGGCCCTGACGATGTGGTTCGAGTCGCTGTGGGACCGGGCCGCGCCGATGCCCGAGCTCGAGGCCGGCCGGGTGAGCCCCGACGGACGGCGGTTCCTCCTCGAGCAGCTGATGGCCGGGACGACCGACGAGGTCATCGCCCGCAAGCTGGGCATCGGCCTGCGCACCGTCCGGCGCCGCATCGCGGCCCTGATGACCGAGCTCGGCGTGGACACCCGCTTCCAGGCGGGCGTCGAGGCGGTCCGGCGCGGCTGGCTCTGACCGCGGGCGGCTCGTCGGAGCAGCGTCCGGTCAGCGTGAGGTCAGCGCGGCAGGATCATCGTGTACGCCGCCCGCTCGAGGCGCCAGCTGCGGCTGCGCTCGGGCCCGGAGATCTCGCCGTCGGCCGACAGCCAGAACTCGTCGCCGCTCACCTTCACCGACGTACCGCGCAGGGTGACGACGTCGTCGCGCTGGTCGTGCTCGCCCTTGCGCAGCCGCATGACGTAGCCGAGCTTGGCGCTCGGCTTCACGGCACGGCTGATCATCACGTCGAGCAGCCCGTCCTCGGTGTCGGCGTCGGGGTTGAGCTCGGTGCCGCCGCCGACGTTGCCGCCGTTGCCGATGGCGACCATCAGCACCGGCCGGTCGACGTCGTTGACGACCTCGCCGTCGAGCTCGATGCGCAGGCGCCAGCTGGGCGGGTGGAACGCGGACAGGAGGGCCCCGATGGGGTAGCCGAGCTTGCCCAGGTTGACCTTGCCGACGCCGACGGCGCCCAGCCGGGTCTTCCACTTCGCGCCCTTGCGGCTGGCCTGCGCGCCGACCCCGACGTGCACGTTGTTGGCCACGACGTTGCCGGTCTCGTCGACGATGAGGTCGACCTTGCGGGGCTCGCCCGCCAGCACGAGCCGGGCCGCTTCCTCGATCTCGAGCGGGATGTCGTTGCCGCGGGCGAAGTCGTTGCCGGTGCCCATCGGCAGGAGGGCAAGTGTCGTCTGGTCGAGCTCGCGGCGCTTGTGCAGGGCCGTCACGACCGCGTGCAGGCTGCCGTCGCCGCCGGCCACCACGACCGTACGACCGCCGGCGCGGTGGAGCACGCCGTCGAGCTCGCCGGGGTTGGAGGTCTTGGCGACCTCGACGGAGGCCTTCTCGCGGAGGACGACGAGGGCCTCGGCGAGCCGCTCCTCGTCGGAGGTGCCGGCGTCGGCATTGGTGATGACCAGCAGGGAGCGCACGTCCGGACCCTAGCCGACCCCTGTGCGATAGCGTGGCGTCGCAAGAGCCCCGGTGCCTTGTGCCGGGGCTTCTGCATTTTTCCTGCACCGACCGTTTCTGCCGAATGACAGAGGGAGGGCTGAGATGCCCGCGATCGTCGTGCTCGGAGCCCAGTGGGGCGACGAGGGCAAGGGCAAGGCCACCGACCTGCTGGCCACCACGGACCCGATCGACTTCGTGGTCCGCACCAGCGGCGGCCACAACGCCGGCCACACCATCGTGATCGACGGTGAGAAGTACGCCACCCACCTGCTGCCGAGCGGCATCCTCACGCCTGGTGCCACCTCGGTGATCGCCAACGGCGTGGTGGTGTCCCCGGAGGCGCTGTTCCGCGAGCTCGACGGGCTCCTCGCCCGCGGGGTGGAGGTGGCCGACCTGAAGGTGAGCGCCAACGCCCACGTCATCGCGAGCTACCACGCCACCATCGACAAGGTCACCGAGCGCTTCCTCGGCAAGAACCAGATCGGCACCACGGGCCGCGGCATCGGCCCGGCCTACGCCGACAAGATCAACCGCGTCGGCGTCCGGATCGCCGACCTCTTCGACGAGAAGATCCTGCGGGAGAAGATCGATGCCGCGCTCGACGTGCGCAACCACCTGCTGACGAAGGTCTACAACCGGCGCGCCATCGAGGTCGACGCGGTCGTCGAGGAGCTGCTGTCCTACGCCGACCGGCTCCAGCCCATGGTGTGCGACACCTCGCTGCTGCTCAACCAGGCGCTCGACGCCGGCCAGACGGTGCTGTTCGAGGGCGCCCAGGCCACGATGCTCGACGTCGACCACGGCACGTACCCGTTCGTCACGTCCTCCAACCCGGTCGCCGGCGGCGTCTGCGTCGGCGCGGGCATCGGCCCCACCCGCATCGACCGGGTGATCGGCGTGATCAAGGCCTACACGACCCGGGTCGGCTCCGGCCCGTTCCCGACCGAGCTCTTCGACGAGGACGGGATCCAGCTCCAGACGCTCGGCGGCGAGATCGGCGTCTCCACCGGGCGCACCCGCCGCTGCGGCTGGTACGACGCCGTCGTCGCGCGCTACGCGAGCCGGGTCAACGGCCTCACCGAGTTCTTCCTCACCAAGCTCGACATCCTCGGCTCCTGGGACCGGATCCCGGTCTGCGTGGCGTACGAGATCGACGGGCAGCGGGTCGAGGAGATGCCGATGACCCAGACCGAGTTCCACCACGCCAGGCCGGTCTACGAGTACTTCGACGGCTGGAACAGCGACATCTCCGGCTGCCGCTCCTTCGACGAGCTCCCCAAGAACGCCCAGGTCTACGTCCAGGCGCTCGAGGAGATGTCGGGCGCGAAGATCTGGGGCGTCGGGGTCGGACCGGGTCGCGAGCAGACCGTGGTGGTGCACGGGTGAGGACCCTCGTCGTCGGGACCGGCGGCCGCGAGCACGCCCTCGCGCTCGCCCTCGCCGCCGACCCGGCGGTCACCGAGGTGCACGCCGCGCCCGGCAACCCCGGCATCGGCGAGGTCGCCACCCTGCACCCCGTCGACCCGATGGACGGCCCGGCCGTCGCCGCGCTCGCCACCTCGATCAGGGCAGACCTGGTGGTCATCGGGCCCGAGGCCCCGCTCGTCGCCGGTGTCGCCGACGCGGTGCGCGCGGCCGGGGTCGCGGTGTTCGGTCCCTCCGGTGACGCGGCTCGGCTCGAGGGGTCCAAGGCCTTCTCCAAGGAGGTCATGGCCGCCGCCGGCGTGCCGACCGCCGGCTCCCACACGTGCGCGACGCCCGACGAGGTGGCCGCGGCGCTCGACGCGTTCGGGGCCCCCTACGTCGTCAAGGACGACGCGCTCGCCGCGGGCAAGGGCGTCGTCGTCACCACCGACCGCGACGAGGCGCTGGCCCATGCGGCCGGGTGCGGGCGGGTCGTGGTCGAGGAGTTCCTCGACGGACCGGAGTTCTCCCTCTTCGTCGTCTGCGACGGCACCGTCGGGCGACCGCTGCTGCCGGCGCAGGACTTCAAGCGCATCTTCGACGGCGGCCGCGGGCCCAACACGGGCGGCATGGGCTCGTACGCCCCGCTGACCTGGCTGCCCGACGGCATCGTCGACACCGTGATGGCCGAGGTCGTCGCGCCGACCCTGGCGGAGATGCAGCAGCGCGGTGCGCCGTTCGTGGGCTGCCTGTACGTCGGGCTCGCGCTGACCGCGGCCGGCCCGAAGGTCATCGAGTTCAACTGCCGCTTCGGCGACCCCGACGTGCAGCCCGTGCTCGCCCTGCTGACCTCCCCCCTCGGCAACCTGCTGCGCGCGGCCGCCGACGGCGACCTCGCGGCCGTCCCGGCGCCGACGTTCGCAGACGGCGCATCGGTCTCGGTCGTGATGGCCAGCGCCGGCTACCCCGAGGGCTCCCGCACGGGCGACGTCATCGTCGGCACCGAGACGCTTGCCGTCGAGGACGACGTCGACGTGGTCCACGCCGGCACCGCGCGGACCGACGCCGGGCTGGTGACCGCAGGCGGCCGGGTGCTCGCCGTCCGGGCGACCGGGTCGGACGTCGCCGACGCCCGCGCCAAGGCGTACGAGGGCATCTCGAGCGTCAGCTTCCCGGGTGCCCAGTGGCGCCGCGACATCGCGGCCGAGCCGCTCGGTGTGGTCGAGGGCGCCGCGTCCCGTGGCTGACCCCTTCGCGGGCGGCTCCGACGTGCGCGTCCGCGAGGTGCTGCACGGCGCCGAGTGGGCGTCGTGGGACGAGCGTGTCGTCGGCGACGACGGGACGGTGCTCGCCACGGTCCAGGTCGACGGCACCCCGATGGTCTTCCCGCCGCACCCGGTGCCGCACCCGTGGGGGCACCTCGAGGCCTTGTGGAAGGACGTGCAGGACCTCGCCCCCAGCCTGGCGTCGGGGCGCATCACCCACGACGAGCTGCTGGCGACGCTCGCCGCCGCCGCCGAGGTCGCGGACCTGCTCGATCGCGGCGACCGCTGGTGGGCACCGTGGGACGGCTGGGCGCCCGCTGATGGGATGATCTGAGCCGTGAGCGTCCCCAACGTCCTGGCCACCCGTTACGCCGGTGCCGATCTCGCCGAGATCTGGTCGCCCGAGCACAAGATCGTCCTCGAGCGGCAGCTCTGGATCGCTGTGCTCAGGGCCCAGCGCGACCTCGGCATCGCGGTTCCCGACGGCGTCGTCGAGGCCTACGAGGCGGTCGTCGCCAAGCTTGACCTCGACTCGATCGCCGCGCGCGAGCGCGTCACCCGCCACGACGTGAAGGCGCGCATCGAGGAGTTCTCCGCTCTTGCCGGGCACGAGCACATCCACAAGGGGATGACCTCGCGCGACCTCACCGAGAACGTCGAGCAGCTGCAGCTGCGCCGCTCGCTCGAGGTGGTGCGCGACCGCGCCGTCGCCACCCTGGTCCGCCTGGGCCGGCTCGCCGCCGAGCACGAGGCCACCGTGATGGCCGGTCGCTCGCACAACGTGGCCGCGCAGGCCACGACGCTCGGCAAGCGCTTCGCGACCGTCGCCGACGAGATGCTGATCGCCGTCCAGCGGATCGAGGAGCTCCTCGCCCGCTACCCGCTGCGCGGCATCAAGGGGCCGATGGGCACCGCCCAGGACATGCTCGACCTGCTCGACGGCGACGCC
Organism: Nocardioides sp. P5_E3; assembly: GCF_054049275.1. Taxonomy (NCBI): domain Bacteria; kingdom Bacillati; phylum Actinomycetota; class Actinomycetes; order Propionibacteriales; family Nocardioidaceae; genus Nocardioides; species Nocardioides sp. P5_E3. The sequence continues at coordinate 123,732 of NZ_JBFUMR010000022.1, read as the reverse complement.
TCGCGCCTCGACGAGCTCGAGGAGCGGGTCGCCCGACACCTGGGCTTCGAGCAGGTACTGACGAGCGTGGGCCAGGTCTACCCCCGCTCGCTCGACTTCGAGGTCGTCTCCGCGCTGGTACAGCTGGTCAGCGGCCCGTCCAACCTCGCCACCACCGTGCGGCTGATGGCCGGACACGAGCTGGTGACGGAGGGGTTCAAGGAGGGCCAGGTCGGCTCGTCCGCGATGCCCCACAAGATGAACACCCGCTCGTGCGAGCGGGTCAACGGCCTCGCCGTCATCGTCCGCGGCCACCTCTCGATGGTCAGTGAGCTCGCCGGCGACCAGTGGAACGAGGGCGACGTCTCCTGCTCCGTCGTACGCCGCGTCGCGCTGCCCGACGCGTTCTTCGCCACCGACGGGCTCTTCCAGACCTTCCTCACCGTGCTCGACGAGTTCGGCGCGTTCCCGGCGGTCATCCAGCGCGAGCTCGACCGCTACCTCCCGTTCCTCACCACGACGAAGGTGCTGATGGCGGCCGTCCGCAACGGCGTCGGCCGCGAGGCCGCCCACGAGGCGATCAAGGAGGCCGCCGTGGGCACCGCGCTCGCGATGCGCGCCGGCCAGGCCGACAACGACGTCTTCGCCAAGCTGGCCGCCGACGAGCGGCTGGGCCTGACCCGCGAGCAGATCGACGCGCTCGTCGCCGACCCGATCGAGTTCACTGGCGCTGCCGTGGCCCAGACCCGCGCGGTCGTCGCCCGGATCGAGGCCCTCGCGGCCGCCCACCCTGCCGCAGCGGCGTACTCGCCCGGCGCGATCCTCTGACCCAGCGGCGAGCGGGCTCGTCAGTCGCCGAGCCGCCAGGAACGTACGGCGGCGGCGAAGGCGAGCGTCAGGACCGCGAGCGCCGCGAGCAGGGCCGCGCGGGCGGCCATCGGCGCTGAGGTCACCGTGCCGACGGCCTGGTAGACGGTCATCAGCAGCGCGGCGCCGAGGGCGGAGCCGATCCGCTGCCCGGTCTGGAGGGCACCGCCCGCCGCGCCACCCATGTCGGGCGGCACCTCGGCGAGGGTGAGCGTGAAGTTGGGGGAGATGACCCCACCGCCGCCGACGCCGGCGAGGAACATCGCGGGCGCGAGCGTCCACCACAGGGTGTCGGTGGGCGAGGTCACCAGCCACGCGGCGAGCGCCGTGCCGGTCATCATCACGCCGAGCGCGACCAGGGTCACCCGCCGGCCGAGGGTGCCGACGAGCCGCCCGGCGAGCGGCGAGGTGGTGGCCGCGCCGACGGCGAACGGCGTCATCAGCAGGGCGGCCTGCAGCGGCGAGAACCCCTCGCCCTCCTGCAGGTGCACCGAGAGCACCAGGAAGATCCCGGTGAAGCCGGTGAAGTAGAGGGTGCCGACGAGCAGGCCGTTGGCGTAGCCGGGCAGGCCCCGCAGCAGCGACACGTCGAGCAGAGGGGGGTGGCCACGCTCGACGGTCCGCGCCTCCCACCGCACGAACGCCCACGCCAGCAGCGGGAAGGCGACCAGCACCACCAGCGGCAGGCCGGCGCCGCCCTCGAGGCTGATCAGCGGGAACAGCACCGCCAGCACGGTGAGACCCAGCAGCACCGCGCCGACGAGGTCGATGCGGGGGTCCTTCGGCGCGCCCTCGGGACCGGCGCCGACGTGGTTGTCGGGCACCAGCCGGCGGATCAGCACCAGGGCCACGAGGCCGATGGGCACGTTGATGAGGAAGAGCGAGCGCCAGCCGTTCTCCTCGCCGAGCAGGCCGATCAGCAGGCCGCCGATGAGCGGCCCGGTGGCGGACGCGACGGCCACGGTGAAGCCGAACATCCCGAAGGCGCGGCCGCGCTCGGCGCCGCGGAAGAGCTGTTGGATGAGTCCGGAGTTCTGCGGGGTGAGCAGGCCCGCGCTGGCCCCTTGGACGAGGCGGGCGAGCACGATGGCAGCCGCGTTGGGCGCCAGCCCCACGGCGGCGCTGGAGACGATGAAGCCGATGAGCCCGATGGTCATCATCCGGCGCCGGCCGTGCGCGTCGCCGAGCCGGCCGCCGGCGACGAGGGTCATGCCGAAGGCGAGCGCGTAGCCCGACACCACCCACTGGATGGTCGCGGCCGAGGTGTCGAGCCCGGCCCGGATGGACGGCACGGCGACGTTGACGATCGTGACGTCCAGCAGCGACATGAAGCCCACGACGAGGGACACCGCGAGCACCCGCCAGCGACGGGGGTCGGGCTCGTACGCCGTCTCGTCGCCGCTCGTGCGCTCGGCCTGCTCGTCCTGGGTCATCCGCGCCAGCCTCTCACCCGGCGCCAGCACCGAGGACCGCCCGACGGGAGGGGCAGGATGGGCCCATGAAGGCGATCCAGGCGCGGGTGACCGGACAGGTGCAGGGCGTGGCGTTCCGGTGGCACACCCAGGAGCAGGCCCAGCGGCTCGGCGTCGTCGGGTGGGTGCGCAACGAGGTCGACGGCAGCGTGCTGGTGCACGCCGAGGGCGACGACGACGCCGTCGACGCGCTCGTGGAGTGGTGCCGGCACGGACCGCCGTCGGCGCGGGTGCGCGACCTCGCCGCCCGCGACGCGGCACCGAGCGGGGCCTCCTCCTTCCAGGTCACCGGCTGACCGCGCCGGACGCGTGCTCGAACTGTAGTGATCTTGTCGACTATCGTGGGGGCATGACGACCGTGACATCAGCACCGCCGACCTACGACGACGTCCAGGTCGTGGTGCCCGCCCCGGGCCCCGGCGCCGGCAACTGGGCCGGAGCTGCGAGCGCCGTCCTCGTCGACGGTGTCTTCTGGCTGACCTGGCGGGTCCGCCGGCCGCTGACCGACGGGCGGGGCGTGTCGGTGGTCGTCGCCCGCTCCGAGGACGGCGTCACCTTCGAGCCGGTCGCCGAGGTGGCGCGCGAGGCGTTCGGCGCCGAGTCCTTCGAGCGGCCCGTGCTCGTGCCGCTCCGCGAGGGCGGGTGGCGGCTCTACCTGTCCTGCGCCACCCCCGGCTCCAAGCACTGGTGGGTGGACAGCCTGACCGCCGACACGGTCGAGGGGCTGTCCGACGGCGTACGACGCCGGGTGCACGAGGGCGACCGCGACACCGGCGTCAAGGACCCGGTGATCACGGTGGGTGAGGACGGCTACGAGATGTGGCTGTGCTGCCACCCCCTCGACGAGCCCGGTCACGAGGACCGGATGACGACGCGGCGGCTCACCAGCGCCGACGGCCTGGAGTGGGAGGACCACGGCGAGGTGCTCGCCGGCCGCGAGGGCCAGTGGGACGCCCGCGGCGCGCGGGTCAGCGCGGTGCTGCCCGACGGCACGGTGCTGTACGACGGCCGGCCGGACGCCGAGTCCAACTGGTTCGAGACCACCGGGGTGGCGACCTGGGACGGCACCGCCCTGACCCGCGCCGCGCAGCCGCCGATCGCCTCCCCGCACGCCGATGGCGCCTTCCGCTACGCCACCGCCGTGCCCCTGCCGGACGGCCGGGTGCGCTACTACGTCGAGGCCGCGCGTCCCGACGGCGCGCACGACCTCGTCACCTGCGTGCGCTGACCCCGCGGTCCGCCCCGTTCGCTGTCCCGACCTGGCGCACCGGGTCGGCGTCGCGCTCCACGAGACGGGTCACCGTCGCGGAGCGCTGGGCGAACGAGCCGCGGCTCTCCGGGTTGAGCCAGTCACTGAAGTCCTGCCCGGTGAGCTCGCCGAGCAGCCCGACGTCGTCGGCGTAGCTCTCGATCAGCTGCTGCCGGCTGATCGCGTCGAGGCGGGGGCGGTGCGCGTCCCGGTGGTCGCCCAGCAGGCCGAGCGACAGCGGGTGGACCGCCCGCCACACCTGCGGCGGCGCGAACTGCCCCAGCCGCGCGCCACTGCGCACGACCGGTCCGAACAACCGCGGCCGCCAGCCCGGCGGGACGAAGTTGCGTGAGTTGTCGCGCGGGATGGAGTCGACCTGGCCCTCCCGGATCCCGAGGAACCGGCTCACCCGGTCGACCGTCGCGCCGGGCGCGTCGACGAGGTCGCGGTAGCGGATGACGAGGATGCGCTCCGGGTCGACGTAGCGGTGCAGGTGCGCCAGCTGCTCGCCGTACCGCCCGAGCTCGCGGTAGCGCCAGAAGGGCGCCCAGCCGGCGCGGATCCGCTCGTCCTCGCGACCGAACGCCGACACGAAGTCCGCCTCCGGCTCGAGGCCGTCGGACCACAGGTGCATCCAGTTGCTGTAGGCGCGGTCCACCGGGTCGCGAACGACGGCGACGAGACGTACGTCCGGAAGGTCCTCGGCGATGCGGCGGTGGGCGCCGCGGCTCCACAGGTAGAACGGCGTGCTCTCGCCGCGCGCCTGGTGCTGGGCGGCCGGGGCGAAGAGCGGGAAGTAGCGGTCGGCGCGCCAGATCCACTCCTGCTGCGAGTGCTTGTCGCCCGGCCCCCGCCAGGCCGGCGGCGGCGCGCCGTCGCACAGCCAGTACTTCGGTTCCTTCGGGTCCGACACGAAGACGTCCGGGTGCTGCGCGAGCGCGGCGTGGAGCGCCGTCGTACCGGCCTTGGGGGCGCCGATCACGAGGAAGTCGGGGCGTGGTGCTCGGGGCACGGTCCCTCCCGGGGGTGAGGTGCTGTCACTTAGTAGACTAAGTCACTAGACAATGCTCCGCCAGACCCTTTGGGCGGTGTCTGGACAACCAGCGCGCAGCACCGGACCCGGCACGCCCGTCGTCAGCCGAGCAGCCCCTGCCGGCGTGCCGTCGCCGCGGCCTCCGTGCGGTTGGCCGCCCCGAGCTTGGCGAGGATGTGCGAGACGTGGACGCTGGCCGTCTTGGGCGACATGAAGAGCTGCACGCCGATCTGCCCGTTGGTCATCCCCTCGGCCACCAGCCGCAGCACCTCGACCTCGCGCCCGGTCAGCACGCCGTCCGTACGACGCTCGCGCGGGCCGATCGCCCACCTCTCCGCCAGTGCGTCGGCACGCGCCAGCAGGGGCGCGCCGTCGAGCCGCTCGGCGCCCGCTCGTCCGGCCGCGAGGTGGCGCCGGGCAGCGTCGCGGGCCCCGTGGACCGCCTCCTGCTCCGCCAGTGACAGGTGCGTGACAGCCGCGTCGGGGACGTGCCCGATCCGTTCCCAGCCCCCGAGGGCAGCCCGCAGCGCCGGGCGGGCGTCGCGACCGTGGAAACGGTCGATCTGGGCGGCGAGGTCGAGGGGCCAGACCTCACCGAGCCGGCCGAAGCGGCGGAATCGAGCGGCCGCCGCCTCGACCTCCGAGAGGTGCTCCTGGGCCTCTGGCCCGTCGCCGCGGGGACCGAGAAGGGCGGCGTCGGCCTCGACACGCGCGGCGAGGACGGCTGTGTGCCAGAGCTGGTCATCGTCGAGGGTGATCCGGTCGCCGGTCCACAGCGGCCGGATTGCTGCGCGCATCGCCGGGAGATCCCCCCGCGCCGCTGCGTCGGCACCCAGGAGCTCGCGGACCAGGCAGTCAGCGGCACCACCCGGTGCAGGGGATCCCAGGTGCGCACGCCACCGCTCGAGGTCGGCGGTCCCCCGTTGCTGGAGGTCGAGGAGGTCGTGGCGCGCGTTGCTCGTGCGGACGTCGTCCTCCCACCAGGGGCCGGACGCCTCGAACAGGTCCCGCGCACGGGCCCACTGACCACTCAGCATCCAGGTGGCGGTGGCGTTCTCGACCAGGTGCTCCCACACGTTGACCGACAGGTGGGGGCGGCGGAGCCGGGACAGCCCCTCGGTCACCGCTGCGTCCGCGCGCTCGTGGTTGCCGCACACGACCTCGCACCACGCGAGGTTGCCCCACAGGTGGAAGACGCCTGGCCACCTGGTGTCCCCGATCTCCTCGAGCACCTCGCGCAGGCGTGCGGCCGCGCCCTCCGGGTCGCCGAGGACCTGGGCCCGGTAGGACTCGACGGCGGCGACCATGGCGGCCACCCGGGTGTCGCCGAGCCGGCGGGCGTCGGTCCAGGCACGAGCGATGAGCTCATCGCCGCGCTCGGTGTGCTGGGTGAGATTGCTTCCGGTGAACGCCCGAGCCATGACGGCGAGCAGGTCGTTCTCCTCCTCGTCGACGGCCGAGGAGATGGCCAGCAGCTCCTCGTCGGCATAGGCGTTGGCCTCGCCCTTGCCGTGGACGACCTGGCGCAGCGCGTGGAACCTGCGGACCGGCTCGGTGAGCAGGTCGGTGGGCACGGCGTCGATCCACCTCCGCTCGGCGGCGAGGGACGCCACGCCCGTCGTCAGCGCCGACTGGGCATACGCCTCGCGGAGGCTGAGGCCGGTCACGTGATCAGCGTCATCCACGGTCGCGTAGCCACGCATGACACGCGCCCACAGGGCCAGCTCTTCGTCCGGCCTGCAGATCCTTCCTGCGGCGGTCATCGCTGCGACCGTCGACGCCAGCGCGCGCCGCGTGTCCTGCGCCTGGTGCCAGTGCTCGGCGACGGCCAGGAGGGCCGGATCGGCCGGGAGCACGCCCGGGTTGTCCTCCAGCACCTCGGCCCACCTTCGGTGCCACGCGCGTCGCGCCCCCGGCCCGGTCTCGCGGTCCGCCGCCTCGCGCAGGAGCGCGTGCCGGAAGGCCACCCCGTCGCGCTCGTGGTCCGTCGTCAGGATCCCGGCGCGCAGCGCCTCGACCAGTGCCGCGTCGAGCTCCTCCGGTGTGACGTCGAGGACCTGCTCGAGCAGGCTGATCCGCAGGTGGCCGTCACCGACCGCCGCGGCCTCGACCAGCCGCCGTGTCTCGGGGCCGAGGCCGGCCAACCGCCCGGCCGCGACCGCCGCCACCGTCGTCAGCTCCGGCCGCCCGGCGGCTGCCACCAGCTCCTCCACCACGAAGGGGATGCCGTCACTGAGCCGCTCGACGCGGCTGGCGACCTCGGCCGACGGGTGCGATCCCAGCAGGTCCCGGAGCTGGCGCTGGACCGCGTCCGTGCCCAGGCGCGACAGCGGCAGCACGTCGCACCCGGGAGTGCGCGCCAGCCCGGCGACGTACGACGTCAGGGTGGCCTCGGCCGCCGGCGTGCGCTCGGGGTCGTCGGTGCGCACCGTGGCCACGATCAGCAGACCTGCCGGCAGGGTCCGCGCCGCGAGCCCGACCAGGTCCCGCGTCGCCGAGTCGGCCCAGTGCAGGTCCTCGACGACCCACACGACGAGCTGCTCGCGGGCCAGCCGCTCGAGCAGGTCGAGGAAGGTCGAGAGCAGCTGCACCCGCTCGACCTGCAGCCGCGGGGCTGCGCCGGGGAGCAGCGGTGCGAGCGCCTCCCGCTCGGCCGGCAGCAGCACGTCGACGCCGGCGACCCGCGCGAGGTCGCGCAGCGTGTCGGCGACCACCCCGAACGGGATCTCGCCCGTCGTCATGTCGGCGGCGTGCCCGGTGAGCACGAGCGCCTCGCTGAGGCTCCCCACGGCCTCGGTGACGAGCCGGCTCTTGCCGATGCCGGCCTCGCCGGTGACGAGCAGGCACCGGCTGGTGCCGCCGCGGGCGGTCACGACAGCCCCGGCGATCCGGTCCAGCTCGGCCTCGCGGCCGACGAGCCTCCCGACCATGAAGCGATGGTCGCAGGCGAGTGGCCCGATGGCCACGACGACTTCGTCGGCACGCGCGGCCGACATCAGACCGCGGGACGCGGTGCGGGGAGCCAGCGGCTCCACCCGTTGCGGCGCGGCGACGGGACCTCGGTGACGACCGGCTCGACCGGCTGACGGGTACGACGGGCGGCTCGGGCCGCGGCGACCCCGCGGGCCACATCGGCGCGGTGGAAGGTGGCGATGCGGGCGGTGGTGTCGATGGCGGTGTTGTTCATGGCGGGCTCCTGGCTGGGTGCGGGTGGATGCCTCCACGCTCCGGCTAAGGCCCCCTGCCCCACATCGGGCAGACGCCTTATCTCCAGCAGCCGGCGGCGCTCTAGGTGCCTCAGGTCTGCGCCGGCGTGGCCGGGATCTCGTCGGCGTCGGCTTCGCCCCTGGGCCGCCCGCGCCCGAGACTGGAGACCATGAGCGCCCCCGTGACCGTGTCCGTCACCCGTCACGTCGACCCCTCACGCACGACGGAGATGCTGGCGTGGGTGCAGGCGGGCACCTCGCTGGCGGAGAAGTTCGACGRCTTCCTCGGCTCCGGGTGGGTGCGGCCGAGCGAGGACTCCACCGAGTGGCACATGCTCTACCGCTTCTCCGACACCGACTCCCTCGCCTCGTGGGAGGCCTCCCCGCAGCGCGAGTGGTGGCTCGAGGCGGCGCACGGCAGCGTCGAGGAGCGCCGCCGCGAGCGTCGTACCGGCATCGAGGGATGGTTCGACGAGCCGGCCTCGGTCGAGTCGCTCAGCGCTGCTCCGGTCGCGCCGCCGCGGTGGAAGCAGATGGTCGTCATCTTCATGGTGTTCCTGCCGCTCAGCCTGCTCGCCAACTTCATCGCCTCGCGCACCATCTCGGCCTGGCCGCTGGTGCCGCGCGTGGTGCTGGTGACGTCGGTGATGACCCCGCTCATGACGTACGTCTTCCTGCCGTGGATGACGCGTCGGATGAGCTGGTGGCTGCACCGCTAGGGTCCGCCCATGGGGGACCTGTCTGCTGAGCCTCGCGATCCGGGCTGGCTCGGTCTCGGCTGGGTCGGGTCCGGCGTGATCGGCGGTGCCGCGGTCGGGGTCCTGGCCGGCATGGCGCTCGGCCAGCTGGTGTCGTACACGTCCGACCGGACGCCGGACCACGAGGCACGACCGGAGATCGGACCCGTCCTCGGCGCGGTCCTGGGGGTGTTCGCGATGCTGCCCGTCGGGGTGCTCCTCGGCCTCGCCGTGGGCCTCGCGCTGCGGGCGATGGCCCGCACCGGTCGGGCCTCGGCGGCGCGCAGCGCCCTCGCCGGCCTCGGTGTCGGCGTCGTGCTGGTGGTGGCGGTGGCTGTCGTCCTCGGCATGGTCGTGGACCCGAGCGCCGCGCCGGGCCTCCCCCCGCTCCCCGTCATGGTCGTCCCCGCAGCCGTCGCGGGCGTCGCGGGTGCCGGACTCGCACTGCTCATGCAGCGCTCGGCCACTAGGCTCGTCGCGTGGCCGAGCTGAACATCCCCGCAGCCCCTCCGATCGAGGGCACCACGCACCTCCACTCCGGCAAGGTCCGCGACCTCTACCGGATCGACGCGGGGGAGCACGAGGGCCGGCTGCTGATGGTCGCCAGCGACCGCATCTCCGCCTACGACTTCGTCCTCGACACCACGATCCCCGACAAGGGCGAGATCCTCACCCGGATGTCGCTGTGGTGGTTCGACCAGCTCGCCGGGCTGGTCGGCAACCACGTCGTCTCCACCGAGGTGCCCGCAGCCGTCGCCGGGCGCGCGGTCGTGTGCGAGCGGCTCGAGATGTTCCCCGTCGAGTGCGTGGCCCGCGGCTACCTCACCGGCTCCGGCCTCCTCGACTACGCCCGCACCGGCGAGGTCTGCGGCATCCCGCTCCCCGCCGGCCTGCAGGACGGCGGCCGGCTGCCGGAGCCGATCTTCACGCCCGCCACCAAGGCCGACCTCGGCGACCACGACGAGAACGTCGACTACGAGGCCGTGGTCGAGGCGATCGGCGACGACTCGGCCGCCGAGCTTCGGATGCTCACCATGGAGGTCTACGACAAGGCCCACGCGATCGCCCGCGAGCGCGGGATCATCCTGGCCGACACCAAGCTCGAGTTCGGCCGGCGACCGGACGGCACCACGATCCTCGCCGACGAGGTCCTCACCCCCGACAGCTCCCGCTTCTGGCCCGCGGACGAGTGGCAGCCCGGCCGCGCCCAGTCGTCGTACGACAAGCAGATCGTGCGGGACTGGCTCACCGGGGAGTCCGGCTGGGACCGCACGTCCGGTGAGGCGCCGCCGCCGCTGCCCGAGGCCGTCGTCGACCGCACCCGCGCGCGCTACCTCGAGGCCTACGAGCTGCTGACCGGGGAGACGTTCTGACGACGAGGCGCTTCACCGCGACCATCGAGCTGCCGCACTCGGCGGAGCAGGCCTTCGCCTACCTCGTCGACCCGCGTCGCCGCCCCGAGTGGCAGTCGAGCCTGCTGTCGGTCGACGTGCCCGAGGACGAGGAGCCCCACCTCGGGCAGACCTGGACCGAGCTGACCGTGGTCGGCGTACGACCGCGCCTGGAGGTCGTCGAGTTCCAGCCGTTCCGGTCGTGGGCCGAGCGCGGCGCGTGGCGCGGCGTCGAGGCGACGCTGCGGCTGCGCTTCATCGGCACCCGCGACGGCTGTCGCGTGGTCGCTGACGGCGAGGTCTCCGGCTCGGGGTTGTACGCCGTCGCGGCGGGGAGCTCGGGGCTGCTGGCCAAGCGGGCGATCGCCGCCGACCTCCGCACCGCCGGCCACCGGATCGCGCAGCGCGCCGACTGAGTCCCCTCAGCCCGCGCGCGTCTTGTTGCGCACGTTGATGAGCGTCACCAGCAGCCACGCGATGACCACCCCGGTCCCCGCGTGGAAGAGCAGCGAGCGCAGCCAGAGGCCACCGAGGGATCCGTCGGTGTCGGCGAGCTCGTCGCTGCCGCCTGTCCGTCCGCCGAACACCACCGCCGGCTGGCCGTCGCCACGCCCGGATGCGAGCCACCACACCAGCGCCAGCAGGACGACGCCGAACGCCATCACACCGAAGCGCCAGCCCGGCGACGTCGCCAGCGCGCCGAAGAAGCCCACCGCGACGAACGGCAGGAACACGACGGCGCCGACGATCACGATGGCCGTGCTGGCGAGGAAGTCCATGGCGGACGGTAAGTCCCGCAGCGCGATCCCGTCGACCGATCGACCACCCCTGAGTAGGTTGGCGCCATGCCGAACCTCTCCTCGCTCCTCGAAGGCTCCGCCGAGGCCTATCCGGACCGTACGGCCGTCGTGCTGGGCGGCACCCGCCTGACGTACGCCCAGGTCGACGCGGCCGCCAACCAGGTCGCCAACCTGCTGGTCTCGCGCGGCATCGAGCCGGGCGACAAGGTCGCGCTGAGCTGTCCGAACCTGCCGTACTTCCCGATCGTCTACTACGGCATCCTCAAGGCCGGGGCGACCGTCGTGCCGCTCAACGTGCTGCTCAAGGGACGCGAGGTCGCCTACCACCTGGACGACTCGGACGCGAAGGCGTACTTCTGCTTCCAGGGCACCCCGGAGCTGCCGATCGGTGCGGAGGGCCACGCCGGCTTCGAGCAGACCGACTCGTGCGAGCACTTCTTCGTCATCACCGCCGACCCGGCCGCGGACTCGCCCATCGAGGGCACCGAGACGCTCGGCCAGGCGCTCAAGGGGCAGGCCCCGGTCTTCGAGTCCCGTGAGGTCGGCGCCGACGACACCGCCGTCGTCCTCTACACCTCCGGCACCACGGGTCAGCCCAAGGGCGCCGAGCTGATGCACCGCAACATGATCAGCAACGCGCTCGCCAGCGACGCGCTCTTCGGCGCCGACTCCGACAAACCCGACACGTTGCTGTGCGTGCTGCCGTTGTTCCACTCCTTCGGCCAGACCGTGATCATGAACGCCGGCTTCGCCTTCGGCGGCACCGTCGTGCTGCTGCCGCGCTTCGAGGCCGGCCCGGCGCTGACGCTGATGGAGCAGGAGGGCGTGACCTTCTTCGCCGGCGTCCCGACGATGTACTGGGGCCTGCTCGGCGCGCTCGACGACTCCGGTGTCGACGTGAAGCGGGTCGCGGACCAGGTGCGGGTCGCGGTCGCGGGCGGGTCCGCGCTGCCGGTCGAGGTGCACCACGAGTTCGAGCGTCGCTTCGGCGTCACGATCCTCGAGGGATACGGGCTCTCCGAGACCTCGCCGGTCGCGAGCTTCTCCGTCTACGGCGAGCCCGTGCGCGTCGGCTCGATCGGCAAGCCGATCCCCGGCGTCGAGATGAAGCTGATCAGCTCCGAGCCCGGGGTGCGCGAGGACGTCGAGGACGCGGAGGACGTGATCGGCGAGATCGCGATCAAGGGCCCGAACATCATGAAGGGCTACTACGGCCGCCCCGACGCGACCGCCGAGGCGATCGTCGACGGCTGGTTCCGCTCCGGCGACCTCGGCCGCAAGGACGCCGACGGCTGGTACTACATCGTCGACCGGTCCAAGGACATGATCATCCGCGGCGGCTACAACGTGTACCCGCGCGAGATCGAGGAGGTCCTCCTCACCCACCCCGACGTCTCGCTCGCCGCCGTCATCGGCGTGCCCCACGAGAGCCACGGCGAGGAGATCAAGGCCGTCGTCATCCGCAAGGACGGCGCCACGGTGACCGAGGACGAGCTCGTCGCGTGGGGCAAGGAGCAGATGGCCGCCTACAAGTACCCCCGCATCGTCGAGTTCGTCGAYGCGCTCCCGATGACCGCGACCGGCAAGATCCTCAAGCGCGAGCTCGGCTGATGCGGGCCCTCGGGATCGCGCTCGGTGCGGTGCTGGTGATCACCGGCGCCGTCTGGACCTTCCAGGGCCTCGGCTACCTCGAGGGCAGCCCGATGACCGACCAGAGCATCTGGGCGATCCTCGGACCCCTCGTCGCCGGCCTCGGGGTCGCCCTGGTCATCGTCGCCGCCCGCCGGCGGGGGTGACGTACGCCCTGCGGCTGGGGAACCAGACGCAGGCGGAGCTCGTCGGGTGGGCTGCACCTGGTTCCCCACCAACGGTCGTCCACAGGCCTGAGCTCTAAGGCGTACGACGTCCCGGGGCGGGCAGGTGTCGGTCGTGTCCGACTTCCATCCCTGTTGCCCTCCGCCGAGCGGGCTGGTGCGTCCGGTCCGCGTCGATCCGGAGGGTCGCGCCGGACCACGACGCGGCACGGCCGACGGCCCGTCGTGGCGCACCACCAGCCACGGACTGGTCGTGCCCGCCGACGTGGCCCTGACCGTCGAGCAGCGCATCTTCGAGGCAGCGGCCCGGCTCCCACCCGGTGGCATGGTCACGGGCTGGGGCGCGCTCCGACTGGCCGGTGCTGCCTTCTTCGATGGCCTCGCTCCCGGTGGCGGCACGCCGGTGCCGGTGCCGGTGCTGCTGCCGCACACGTCCCGCATCCGTGGACCCGGAGTGCTGGTCGAGCGCACACGTGGCCGGCTTCCCGCCGTCGTCGTGAGGTCCGGCATCCCGTGCGTGCCGACGGAGACAGCACTCCTGCACGAGCTCCGGCGAGCCGGCAACCGACGGCTCGCCGGCGTGATGGTCGACATGGCCCTCGCCGCACGCGCCGTCGACCTCGATGAGCTTCGTGGCCTCGTCTCGGGGAGACGGCAGCCCGTCGCAGTGACGTACGCCCTCGAGCGGGCGTGCCGCGAGTGCCGCTCGCCGAAGGAGTCGGAGATGCTCCAGGTCTGGGAGGGCGAGCTCGATCTGCCCAGGCCTGTGATGAACCGCGAGGTGCTCGACCTGTCCGGCCGGGTGGTCGCCGTGGTGGACCTGCTGGAGGCCGGGTCGGGAACCTACGGCGAGTACAACGGCGCGTTGCACCGCAGTCGCGAACGCCAGCGGCGCGACGAGGCCCGGGCGGATGCACTCCGACGGGTCGGGCTCGAGGGATTCATGCTGGTGGCGGGCGACTCCGAGCGGGTGTGGCGGGACCGCATGCTGTCTGCGAGGGGGCGCGCCTCGTGGCTTCCGGAGGGCCAGCGGCTCTGGCGGGTCGGCGCCTTCGTGCCCGCACCTCCCCTCGCGCATCCGGACGAGGCGGCTCTCGACGCCATCATGCTCGAGCACTACCGGTCCCTGGAGTGAGTGGGGGAACGAGATGCAGGCCGAACGGACGCATCGGCCTGCATCTGGTTCCCCACACGTCAGGCCGGGCTGATCCCCAGCCGCTCCTGGAGCGCGATGGCGTCGAAGGGGGCGTGCACCTTGGCGTCGTTGTCGAAGTAGACGAAGACGTCGAGGCCGTCGGCCTCCCAGGCGCGCACCTTGTCGGCCCAGCGGTCGAGGGCCGCGTCGGAGTAGCCGCTGGCGTAGAGCTCTGTGTCGCCGTGCAGCCGGACGTAGGCGACGCCGCTCGTCACCTCGTCGAACATCGGCCACGTGCCGGCCGAGTCGGCCACCACCATCCCGATGTCGTGGGCCCGCAGCAGCTCGCAGAACTCGGCCGTGCGGAAGGAGGCGTGCCGCACCTCGAGCACGTGGTGCAGCGGGCGGTCGACCGGGGTCGAGGTGTCGGCGGGCTCCTTCAGCTTGTCCGCGTCGTGGTGGGCATCGGCGTACGACGACGCGGCGGCGGTCGTGCGCGGCAGCAGGTCGAAGAACGCCGCCAGGCGATCGGGGTGGAAGCCCAGGTTGGGCGGCAGCTGCCACAGGACCGGGCCCAGCCGGTCGCCCAGCGACAGCACGCCCGAGGCGAGGAAGGTGGCGAGAGGCGTCTCGACGTCGTTGAGCTTCTTCATGTGCGTGACGAATCGGGGTCCCTTGACGGAGAGGACGAAGTCCTCGGGGACCTGCTCGGCCCACGACCGCCAGCTCGAGGGCCGCTGCAGGGAGTAGAAGGAGCCGTTGACCTCGACGCTCGTCAGCCGCTCGCCGACGTAGGCCAGCTCGAGGCGCTGCGGCAGCCCGGGCGGGTAGAAGTGGCCGCGCCAGCCGGCGTACCGCCACCCGGAGATGCCGATCCGTGCCATGTCGAGCTCCCGTCGCGCGCCGTGCCGCCCCTCGCGTACCCGCTGCGTCCACCGTCATGCCCGCCGGGCGCGTTCGCGCGGCGGCTCCGTAGAATCGGCACCGCCCGTCCCACCCTGTCACCCAGGAGCATCCCCGTGGCCCGAGTCGTCGTCGACGTCATGCCCAAGCCCGAGATCCTCGACCCCCAGGGCAAGGCGGTGCTCGGTGCGCTGCCCCGGCTCGGGTTCGACCTCGTGACCGACGTCCGGCAGGGCAAGCGGTTCGAGCTCCAGGTCGACGGCGAGATCACCCCCGAGGTGCTCGCCCAGATCGAGGACGTCGCCGGGACGCTGCTGTCCAACCCCGTGATCGAGGACTTCGAGGTGCACGTCGAGGAGCACTCGGTGGCCGAGGTCGCGCACGAGGCCGGCCGCGCATGAAGGTCGGTGTCGTCACCTTCCCCGGCTCGCTCGACGACGTCGACGCCCGTCGCGCCGTCACGATCGGCGGCAACGAGGCGGTCGCGCTCTGGCACGGCGACGACGACCTCAAGGGCGTCGACGCGGTCGTGCTGCCCGGCGGCTTCTCCTACGGCGACTACCTCCGCTGCGGCGCGATCTCCCGCTTCGCCCCGGTGATGACGTCGGTGATCGAGGCGGCCGGCAAGGGCCTGCCCGTGCTCGGCATCTGCAACGGCTTCCAGATCCTCTGCGAGTCGCACCTGCTGCCGGGTGCGCTGATCCGCAACGACCACCGCAAGTTCGTCTGCCGCGACCAGCGGCTGCGCATCGAGCGCGTCGACACCCCGTGGACGTCGGCCTACGCCGAGGGCGCGGAGGTCACGATCGTGCTGAAGAACGGCGAGGGCGGCTTCGTCGCCGACCAGACGACGCTCGACATGCTCGAGGGGGAGGGCCGCGTGGTCGCGCGCTACCTCGACGACAACCCCAACGGCTCGCTCCGTGACATCGCCGGCATCTCCAACGAGCGCGGCAACGTCGTCGGCCTGATGCCGCACCCCGAGCACGCGGTCGAGGACCTCACCGGTCCCGGCACCGACGGGCTCGGCTTCTTCACCTCCCTCGCCGAGAAGGCCTTCGCATGAATCCCCGCACGCTCTACCGCACCGTCGCCGTCGCCGAGGCCGTCACCTGGGCACTGCTGCTGACCGGCATGTTCCTCAAGTACGTCACCGAGACCACCGAGCTCGGCGTCCAGGTCTTCGGCATGGTCCACGGCGTCGTGTTCATCGCCTACTGCCTGGTGACCGCGCTCCTGTTCGTCGACCAGAAGTGGCCCGTCAGCCGGCTGGCGCTGGGCCTCGGTGCTGCGGTGCCGCCGTTCGCGACGGTGCCCTTCGAGAGGTACGCCGAGCGCGCCGGGCTGCTGGGCGACTCCTGGCGCCTGCGCTCCGAGGCTCCGCACGGCCTCCTCGAGCGGCTCACCGGCTGGCTGGTCCGCCGCCCGGCCCAGGGTGCGCTCGTCGGCCTGGTCGCCGTGGCCGGCCTGACGGGCGTCGCGCTCGTCGTCGGCCCGCCCGCCTGACGGCTACCCGAGGGTCAGCGACCCTGCTGCAGCTTGTTCCAGGTCTGGCGGGTGGCGACGCCCGAGACGCCGATCTTCAGACGTGACTGGTAGGTCCGGACGGCCGCCTCGGTCTTCGCGTCGAACACACCGGTCGCCCGGAAGCGCCCGGCGCCGGCCGCGTTGAGCGCCCGCTGGAGCCGGTGCACCGACTCGTCGGCCGACCCGCGCTTGACCGTCGTACGGGCACCGGCGGCGAGCAGCGCCGTCCAGTGCCGCTTCTCGAAGGTGTTGCTCGGCGTGAACTTGCGGGCGGACTGCCAGGCGCGGGCGCCGGCGATCGTGGCGGCGTCGTACGAGCCGTTGATCGGACCCGAGTAGGTGCCCTGCTCGGTGAGCAGGCACTGCAGCGCCTTGACGCGCGTGGACTTCGCGGACGACGGCGAGAGCGCGGGGTACTTCCAGAAGCCGAGCCGGGTGCCGGGGCAGCGGCCCTCCGGACGCGGCTGGGAACCGGCGCCGAGGTCGATGAAGTTGCTGTCGATGTTGATCGTGACGCCGCCCCACGTCTCGTTGTGGCCGCCGAGGTACTGCTTCATCCGGCCGCCGGGGCGCCAGCCGTCCTCGGGGATGTAGGTCGTGGAGGTGTTGGCGGCGCCGTCCCAGCGGGCGATCCAGATGCGGTCCGGCAGGGCGAACTGGCCGGGACGCTGGGTGCGGGCGTCGTCGAGCATCTTGATGCCCGAGCTCGCGCTTGAGTAGAAGCCGGCGGTGTAGCCGAGCGCCTTGATCCGGGTGACCCACGCGGACGTGAAGACCAGGGCGGACTCGCGGCAGTGGGTGTCGTTGAGGTTGAAGCCCTCGAGGTCGTACCAGATCGTGCTGCCCGCGCCGATGCCGTACGTCGCTGCGTCGGCGGCGTTCTTGTCGGCCTCGGTCGCACCCTGCGCGGCCGCCGTGGCGTAGCCGCCGGTGGGGCTCGGCGAGATCTTGAAGTCGTCCTTGTAGCGCGGGAAGCGCGGCTGGCACGACGCCTGCGGACCGAGGGCGATGGGCAGCAGCCGCCAGCCGCGGGCGACCTGGGCGGCGACCCACGTGGAGCTGAGGTTGGGCTGCGTGCGGCAGGCGCGGGAGTCGCCGGAGATGTAGATGCCGACCGCGGTGAACGGCGACTTCTTCCACCACGCGTCCATCGCCGACTGGGCCGGCGCGACGCACTGGTCGAAGCCGTAGCCGGTGAAGTCGCCCGGGGTGGCGAGGGCGACCTGGCGCTGCGAGGCGAGCTTGCGGGCCTGCGGTGCGGGCTCGTCGGCGGTCGCGGTCGACGACCCGGCGAGCGGTGCGACGAGCACCAGCGCGAGGGCGGCCGTCACGGTCCGGACGAGCGTACGAGGTCGGGTCTGGCGGGCGCAGCGCATGGGTGACTCCAGGCAGGCGGGAAGGGCGTGTCGCGGGGCAGGCGGACCCAGAGAACCACATGAGTCACACACGTAACAGCAGTTCAGCAGAACTACAGACCTGTAGTTCTGCCGCGGTCAGTCGGCGGTCGGCACGTCGTCGAGGAGGAAGTTGCCCTTGGCCTCCTCTTCCTCGACGAGCTCCTCGAACGCGAGCGCGATGTCGTCCTGGTGCTCCTCGACCATCCGGTCCAGGTGGCCCTGGAGCAGCGCGCCGTTGGGGGACTGGCCGGAGAAGACCTGCTCCCAGGTGTCCTCGCCGCCGCGGATCTTCTCCACGAGCGTCTTCATGTCGTCGCCGAGCTCGCCCGACTCGGCCTGCTCCTCGAGCGCCTGCTTCTCCTCGTCGGTGAGCAGCGGGCGCGCGTTGAGCTGGTCGACGGTGGCCTGGAGGTCGGCCAGGCTCGCGGTCAGGTCCTCGCGCGCTTCACTGATCGCCGCCAGGATCTCCGCCTGGCTGCGGTGATCGTCCATGGCGGGAGGTTAGGACAGGGCCGGTGCGACCGGCACGGGGCGCTGGCCGACCGTCGGGGTGGCGACGGTGCTCGGGTCGCGCGTCACGCTGCTCGGCGCGCCGGTGGAGACGGGGGCGCCGGGCGTCGAGACGGGCGCCTTGTCGCCGTCGAAGAAGTTCTTCACCGTCGCGATGAGCGACTTCACCTGCTGGAGGATGTTGATGAGCTTCATCAGCGCCTTGTAGGCCTTCATCACCGCCTGGAAGGCCTGGAAGACGGCCTGGACGACGCGGGCCCAGCCGACACCGGGGATGCTCATCGTCGCCAGCGCGGAGGAGACGGTCTGCACCGCCGCCTTCACGCACTGCACCACCGAGAGAGCGGTCTGCCAGGCGTCGCGGCAGATCTGCACGACGGTCTGGCCCATCTGGACGAGCTGGCCGGCCTGGGCGTCGAGCGAGCCGACCCACGTGCCGATCTGCTTGACGGCCGCGTCGGACGCGCCGCCCTGCCAGGTCCGCGAGATCGTCGAGCTCCCGCTCTGGAGGTTGGACGCGACGCCGCGCATCGACTGGCCGAGCGCACCGAAGGACGAGCCCTGGCTCGACGCACCGACGACGTCGCCGCCGATCTTCTCCGAAAGCTCGGCGCGGATGTCGAAGCCGGTCAGCATCCGCACCAGGTCGCACACGGTGTCGTAGGGGAAGCCGAAGCTGATCTGGGGAAGGCTGCTCTCGGTGGGCCCGGCCCGCCGGATGGTGGTGTCGGCGACGTCCCAGAAGCTGCTCGACCCGTCGCGGCCGTCGACACCGGTGGCGTTGTGGCGGCGTACGACTCCGTCCTCGGTGAGCGTGAAGTCGCGGGCGGTGGCCCGCAGCGCCTCGGCGTGGTCGTGCATCCCGGTGCCGTTGTCCTCCAGCGACTGGTGCACCGAGGGCAGCAGGGCGTTGTAGGCGCCCATCATGGTCTCGAGGATGGGACCGAAATCGGTCTGGACGAGCGCGTTGCCGCCGTTGCGGGCGATGCCGGAGAGGTCGTCGCCGGCGCGCTGGACCTGCGCGGACCAGGCGTCGAGCTCGGAGAGGTCGACGGTCATCACGGCGTTCATCGCGGCTCCTGGAACGGGCGAGGGCGGGCGGGGGTGGGTCGTGCTCGATCGTCTTCCCCGAACGCGACGCGGCGAAACCGGCCCTGCCGGAATGTTTGCCCACAGGTCCACCACGACCGTGTTTGGCTCCCGCCGTCGGGGGTATTCCGCTGAGGTGAGTGCAAGCGGCAGGCGATCCCTGATGCAGGTCGAGCCGGCCCGGCTGGTCGAGCTGGCGGGCTCGTCCGAGCGCGTCCTCGACGCGATGCGGCAGGACTGGGCCGACGCCGTCGACGAGCTCGCCGAGGCGTGCGTGGCGCTCGGCGACGCGACCGGCACCGCCAACCTCGCGGCGTCCTACGCCGATGCGCTGGCCGACGCCGACGAGGTCCTGACCTCGCTCGCCGGCGCCCTCGAGCTGGGCGTCGCCGGGCTCGTCGACGCCGCCCGCGACGCCCTGCGCGCCGACGACACGGTCGCCGCCGAGCTCGACCGCGCCACCCACCTGCTGGGCGAGGGGCCGTTCGGGATCATGCCGGGACCGGGAGGTCGCTGACCGTGCCGGCCAACCCGTGGGAGCTGCGCGCCGACGTCCGGCCGCTCGAGGCCGCCGCCCAGCGGTGGACCGAGGTCAGCGCGCTGGTGTCGCGTCGCGGTGACGAGCTCGTCGACGCCGCGCGGCGCGCCACCGAGGGGTGGGACGCGGCGTCGGCCGAGAGCTACGAGCAGCACCGCAAGCAGGTGCTCGCCCACCTCGACCGGTTCACCTCCCTGGCCGACCGGATCGCCGACTGCCTCCGCGCCTCCGCCACGCTGATGACGTCGTCGCAGAAGGACCTCGACCGTGCCTGGACGACGGTCGCGGCGGTGCCCCACGAGGTGGTCGGGGAGTCGCGACACCTGGTCTTCAAGCCGTCCGAGGACGAGGACCGCGGCAAGGTCACCCGTGGCCAGGCCGAGACCGACGACATCCGCCAGCGACTCACGGTCGCGCTCGACCAGGAGAGCGCTCGGCTCCGGTCGGCCCGGGCCGAGCTGGTCACCGTGCGCACCGAGCTGCTCACGCTCACCGGGGGCAGCTTCGGGGGCTTCGGCGGGCCCGGGGGCGAGGAGTCGGGAGTCGGCACGATCGCGCCGCCGTCCACCTCGGTGCCCGGCGCGGCCCAGGCCGGTGTCACCGCGCTGCCACCGCTGGCCCCGGTCTCGGTGTCCGTCCCCGACCTGACGGGACTCTCCGCATCGGGACTGACGTCGCTGTCCGCGGCCGCGGCGGGCGGGCTGCTCGGCCGGCGCGGGGGCGGAGCGAAGCGGCCGCTCACGGGCACGCCGCCCATCGGCGGGATGGGGGCCGGGGGCATGGCCGCGCGTGCCGGGTCGATGTCGCGCGGCATGGCGAGCGGCCGCAGCGGTCCGGMCCGGATGCAGACCCCGCGGCTGGAGCGCACGGCGTCGGAGGAGACCGCCGCCCGCGCCGCCCGGGAGAAGGACGCGGTGCGCGAGGCCAAGCGGGCGGCCCTCGAGGAGAAGCGCGCCGAGCGTGCGGCCCGCAAGGCCGAGCGGGAGGCGGCGCGCGAGGCGCGGGCGAGGGCTGCCGGGAAGGACTCGCGCCGCGACGACGACGGCGAGGAGACGGACGAGGTCTTCGAGCTCGACCTCGTCGAGGACGGGGCGGACACCGACGACGAGCCCGCCGACGGCGGCGAGCGGCGTCAGGCCGTGCGGGTCGTCCACGAGCCGACCCCGGGCGGTCACGCGGACGAGCCCCGCCGGTAGGCGCACGGCCGACCCGGCGGAGCTCCTCTCGATGGTCAGGCCGCCTCGGCGACGGCCTCCGGCCCGCAGTCGTCGACCAGCTCGACCACCTGCGTCGCGGGCGCCCGGAGCAGGGCCGCCGTCACGACCAGCGCCACCGCAGCGAAGCCCGCCGAGGTGAGGAAGGCCGCCTGCAGGCCGGGCACGAGCTGCCCGGGCACCGCGCCGGCGGCGTACACCGAGACGATGACGGCGACGCCGACGGCGCTGCCGAGCTGCTGGGTGGTCTGCAGGAGACCGGACGCCGAGCCAGCGTGCTCGGGCTCGACGCCGGCGAGGACAGTGACCGTGATGGGCATGAACACCAGGCCGGTGGCCAGGCCCGCGATCACCATCGGACCGAAGACGGTGCCGAGGTAGGTGCCGTCCGTGCCCGCCGCGCTGAGCCAGGCATAGCCGAGGGTGAGCGCGGCCGTGCCGGTCATCACCATCGCGCGCGGACCGACCCTGCCGATCAGCGACGGGGTCACGCGGGACATCGCGAAGATGCCGAGGCTGAAGGGGAGGAAGGCCACGCCCGACATCAGCGGTCCGAAGCCCAGGACGGTCTGCGCGTACTGGACGACGAGGAAGAACATCGACAGGTTCGCGCCGACGACCAGTGCCATCGCGACGAGGGCGCCGACGCGGCGGCGGTTGCGGACCAGGTGCGGCTGCACCATCGGGTGCGGGTGCCGTGCCTCGGTGCGGGCGAGCAGGAGGAGCAGTGCGGCGCCGAGGACGAAGCCGGCGACGGTGCGCGCCGAGCCCCAGCCGTGCTCGGGAGCCCCGATGAGGGCCCAGACGAGGGACACGGCGCCGACCGTCGCGCTCGCGGCGCCGACGAGGTCGAAGCGTCCGGGACGACGTGCGGTCTCGTCGACGAACCGGCCGACGAGCAGCAGCACGACGATGCCGAGGGGCACGTTGATGAAGAGCGTCCATCGCCACGACGCGACGTCAGTGAGCAGGCCGCCCAGGACGAGGCCGATGGAGGCGCCGCCCGAGGAGACCGCGCCGAAGAGGGCGAGGGCGCGGTTGCGAGCCGCCTCGTCGGGCGCGCTCGTGGTCAGCAGGGCGAGGACGCTCGGTGCGGCGAGGGCCGCGCCGACGCCCTGGAGCGCGCGGGTCGCGACGAGCTGGCCCGGCGTCTGGGCGAGCCCGCCGAGCGCGGAGGCGACGGTGAAGACGGCGAGCCCGACCTCGAAGGTGCGGCGCCGGCCGAGGACGTCGCCGAGGCGCCCCCCGAGGAGCAGGAGCCCGCCGAAGGCGAGCGTGTAGGCGTTGAGGACCCACGAGAGGGACGCGGGGCCGAAGGCGAGGTCGGCGTCGATGCGCGGGAGCGCGACGTTCACGACCGTGGCGTCGAGCACGATCATCAGCTGGGCGACCAGGACGATCGCGATGCCGGCGGCGGCGCGGCCGGCCTGCGGCGGCAGCTCGGTCGGGAGCTCGTGCCGGGATCCCTGCGGGAGCCGGGAGGTGGTGGATGACATGAGGTGCAGTCCTGTTCTGACCCTGTGGGGCCGAGGTACAGTAGATCCGGAGGGTGCCTCCGCTTCCTCCACGACAATACGGAGACTGTCTCCGTTTAGCAAGGCCGAAGGGAAATTTCCGTGCGTGCCGATGCCCAGCGCAACCGTGACCGCATCGTCGAGGCGGCTCGACAGGTGTTCCGGGAGCAGGGCTACGACGCGTCCCTCGACCTCATCGCCAAGCAGGCGGGCGTCGGACCGGGCACGCTCTACCGGCACTTCCCCACGCGCGACGACCTCATCGACGCGGTCATGCAGGCGTGGGTCGACCACGTCGGGGAGACGACCGAGAAGGCTCTCGCCCACGAGGGAGGACCCCGCGAGCGGCTCCTCCACTGGTTCGAGGAGTACGTCCGGCTGATCAGCGTGCACAAGGGCGGCCCGGCCAAGATCACGGGCGCCATGGGCGACGACACCTCCCCGATCCGCAGCAAGTGCGAGGTCCTGCAGGCGGCGGGCGGGCGGGTGCTCGACGAGTTGCGGGCGGAGGGCGCCGTACGCGACGACGTCACGCCACTGCAGGTCGCGCGCCTCGTCGGCGGGGTCGCCACCATCGCCGACACCTCCGACCTCGAGCTCGCGACCGTGCGTCCGATGCTCGAGGTCATCGCCGACGGGCTGCTGACCTAGCCTCCGGGCGGTCGCGACCTGGTGGACCGGCGGCCGACCGGGTCCGCGGCGCCGGTAGATTGGCGCCGTGCCCGACACGAGCGCCGCCCCGCAGTCCCGCCCTGCCACGAACGCCAGTCTCACGACGTCCGGCGCGACGAGCACCCTCGACACGGTGGCCCTGGCGGCCACCGACGCCGAGCGCGACCAGCCCTGGGCCGAGCTCGGCCTCAAGGCCGACGAGTACGCCCGGATCCGCGAGATCCTGGGCCGTCGTCCGACGAGCTCCGAGCTCGCGATGTACAGCGTGATGTGGAGCGAGCACTGCTCCTACAAGTCCACCAAGGTGCACCTCAAGCAGTTCGGCGAGATCCCGCAGGAGACGCCGGTGGGCAAGATGCTCGCCGGCATCGGCGAGAACGCCGGCGTGCTCGACATCGGCCAGGGCTACGCCGTGACGTTCAAGGTCGAGAGCCACAACCACCCGTCGTTCGTCGAGCCCTACCAGGGCGCGGCCACCGGTGTCGGCGGCATCGTCCGCGACATCCTCGCGATGGGCGCCCGCCCGGTCGCGGTGATGGACCCGCTGCGCTTCGGCCCGCTCGACGCCCCCGACACGGCGCGCGTGCTGCCCGGGATCGTGGCCGGTGTCGGCGGCTACGGCAACTGCCTCGGCCTGCCCAACATCGGCGGCGAGGCTGTCTTCGACGAGACCTACGCCGGCAACCCGCTGGTCAACGCCCTCTGCGTGGGCGTGCTCCGCCACGAGGACCTCCACCTCGCCAACGCGACCGGCACCGGCAACCAGGTGGTGCTCTACGGCGCGCGCACCGGTGGCGACGGCATCGGCGGCGTCTCCGTGCTGGCCAGCGAGACCTTCGACGAGACCGGTCCGGCCAAGCGGCCGAGCGTGCAGGTCGGCGACCCGTTCATGGAGAAGCTGCTCATCGAGTGCACGCTCGAGCTCTTCGCGGCCGGCGTGATCGCCGGCATCCAGGACCTCGGCGGCGCCGGGCTCTCGTGCGCCACCTCCGAGCTCGCCTCGGCCGGCGACGGCGGCATGCACGTCGAGCTCGACCGCGTGCCCCTGCGCGACTCCACCCTCGCTCCCGAGGAGATCCTCATGAGCGAGTCGCAGGAGCGGATGATGGCGGTCGTCGAGCCCGCTGACGTCGACGCGTTCATGGCGATCTGCGAGAAGTGGGACGTCGAGGCCGTCGTCGTCGGTGAGGTGACCGACTCGGGCCGTCTCCACATCGACTGGCACGGCGAGCGCGTGGTCGACGTACCCCCGCGGTCCGTCGCGCACGACGGTCCGACCTACCAGCGGCCGTTCGCCCGCCCCGACTGGCAGGACGCCCTCCAGGCCGACGGTGCCGAGGCGTTGTCCCGCCCGTCGTCCGGTGCCGAGCTGCGCGACACCCTGCTCCAGCTCGTCGCCTCGCCCAACCTCTGCGACAAGTCGTGGATCACCGACCAGTACGACCGCTACGTGCAGGGCAACACCGTCCTGGCCCAGCCGGCCGACTCCGGCATGGTGCGCGTCGACCCCGACACCAACCTCGGCGTCTCGGTGTCCACCGACTGCAACGGCCGCTTCGCCAAGCTCGACCCCTACACGGGCGCGCAGCTCGCGCTGGCCGAGTCCTACCGCAACGTCGCCACCGGCGGCGCCCGCCCGCTCGCCGTCTCCGACTGCCTCAACTTCGGCTCGCCCGAGGACCCGGACGTGATGTGGCAGTTCGCCGAGGCGTGCCGCGGTCTCAAGGACGCGTGCCTCGAGCTCGGCATCCCGGTCACCGGCGGCAACGTCAGCCTCTACAACCAGACCGGCGAGACGGCGATCCTGCCGACCCCCGTCGTGGCGGTCCTCGGGGTCATCGACGACGTCACGCGTCGTACGCCGACCGGCTTCGGCGCCGAGGGGGAGCGGGTGTTTCTGCTCGGCGAGACCCGGGACGAGCTCTCGGGCTCCGAGTGGGCGCACGTCGTGCACGGCCACCTCGGCGGGATGCCGCCGGCGCTCGACCTCGCGGCCGAGCAGGCGCTCGCCGCGCTGCTGCAGGACGCCGCCCGCGACGGCGTCGTCACCAGCGCCCACGACCTCTCCGACGGCGGCCTGGCCCAGGCGCTCGCCGAGTCGACGTTCTCCCGCGAGATCGGCGCGACGATCTCGCTGGCCACGGTGGCAGACGACGCGTTCGTCGCACTCTTCTCCGAGTCCACCGCCCGCGCGCTCGTCACGGTGACCGACGAGCAGGCCGACGCCTTGGTCGCACTGGCCCAGCAGCACGGCGTGCCCGTCACGCCGATCGGCCGCACCGGCGGCGACTCGATCTCGGTCGAGGGTGCCTTCGACCTCCCCGTCGCCGAGGCCAAGGCCGCCTGGCGCGCGACCCTGCCGGCGGTCCTCGGCTCCTGACCGGCGGACTTCGACGCCGAAGTTCCCGCTTGTCGGCCGAAGTTTCGGCCGACAAGCGGGAGGTTCCCCGGATATCCGGGGATCGCACGCCTCGGATGTCAGTTCGAGCGGCGCATCGCCCGCACCCCGACCACGAGCCCGAGGGCCGCGACGACGCCTGCGCCGAGCGCGCCCTGGAGGACGACGTCGGCCGGGAAGGTGCCGGCGAAGAGCGCGCGCGTCGCGTCGACGACGTACGTCATCGGGTTCAGCATCGAGATCACCTCGAGCCAGCGCGGCGCCCCCTCGACCGGCAGCAGCACGCCCGCGGTGAGGAGGGTCGGGAACAGCAGCGTCTGCTGGATCGTCCAGAACATCCAGTCCTGGCCCTTCGACGCGAGCGCCAGCGCGAACGACAGCGCGCCGACCCCGACGCTGAAGACCGACAGCACCAGCGTGGCCACGAGCATCCCGCCCAGGTGCAGGTCGAAGGCGAACGGCGTGACGACCGCGACGATGATCGCGACCTGCATCAGCATCGGCACGACCTCCTTGAGCGCGCGGCCGACCAGCAGCGCCGGACGCCCCAGCGGCGAGACCAGCTGCCGCTCGTGGGAGCCGGACTGCATCTCCTCCATCAGGTTGGCCCCGGTGAACGACGCCCCCATCAGGGCGGTCATGGCGACGATGCCCGGCACGAACCACTGCAGCGCCGAGCCGTCGGCCATCTCGGGGAGCAGCGGCGCGAAGAGGCCGAGGAAGACCAGCGGCTGGATCATCGCGAAGACCACCGCCATCGGCTCGCGCCACACGGGCTTGAGCTCGCGGTTCATCACGTTCCAGGTGTCGGCGACAAAGGTGCTCATGCTGCGACCTCGCTCTCGGTCTCGGTGGTGGAGGGGGTGGATCCGGTGGTGCCGGTGGACTGGGTCTCGCGCAGGCTGCGACCGGTGAGGTCGAGGAAGACGTCGTCGAGGGTGGGTCGCGCGACCTCCACCCGCGTCGGGGGTACGCCGTCCGCGGCCAGGTCGGCGAGCAGCTCACCGACCATCGCGGAGCCGTCCATGACCCGCAGGTCGAGCGAGGAGCCGTCGACCTCGACGCGGGAGTCGGGCACCCGCTCCAGCCGGGCAGCAGCCCGGGCGGAGTCGCCGGGCGAGCCGAAGCCGAGCCGGACCAGGTCGCCCAGCCCGCTCTTGAGCCGGGCCGCGGTGTCGTCGGCGATCACCCGACCGTGGTCGACGACCACGACGCGACCGGCCAGGGCGTCGGCCTCCTCGAGGTAGTGGGTGGTGAGCACGACGGTGCTGCCGCTCTCGGCGTGCAGCCGGCGGATCAGCTCCTGGAGGTTGGCGCGGTTCTGCGGGTCGAGGCCGGTGGAGGGCTCGTCGAGGAAGAGCACCCGCGGCAGGTGGACCAGTCCCATCGCGATGTCGAGCCGGCGGCGCTGGCCGCCGGAGAGGGAGGAGACCTTGCGGTCGGCGACCGCGGTGAGGTCGAGGTCCTCGACCAGCTCGGCGGCGCGACGCCGCGCGTCGGCGCGGGACAGGCCGTGCGCGCGGACCTGGCTGATCAGCTCGTCACGGCCGAGCTGGCGGTGCCCGGCGCCGTTGCCTTGCCCGACGAAGCCGATCGCCCGGCGTACGTCGCGCTGGGCGCTGACGACGTCGTGGCCGGCGACGCTCGCCGTGCCCGAGGTGGGGGCGATCAGGGTGGTCAGCATGCGCAGGGTCGTCGACTTCCCCGCTCCGTTGGGTCCGAGGAAGGCGACCAGCTCGCCCTGCCCGATCTCGAGGTCGAGGCCCTGCACGGCCTCGACCGTCTGCTTGCGCGAGGTGAAGTGGCGGGTCAGGCCACGCGTCACGATCGCCGGTCCGGTGTGGTGGTAGGTCATGACCCCGACGCTAGGCACCCATGCGGTCAGTTACTGTCCGCATTGCCATCTAATCTGGGTCCATGAGCACGAGCGAGCGGATGTTGCGGCTGCTGTCCCTGCTCCAGACCCACCGCTACTGGCCGGGCCCGGAGCTGTCGGACCGTCTCGAGGTGAGCCCCCGCACGCTCCGTCGCGACGTCGACCGGCTGCGCGACCTCGGCTACGCCGTGGACGCCGTGCGGGGCGCCGCCGGTGGCTACCAGCTGCGCGCCGGCGGCTCCCTCCCGCCGCTGCTGCTCGAGGACGAGGAGGCCGTCGCGATCGCCGTCGGCCTGCGCACGGCGGCTGCCGGCGCGGTCGCCGGGACCGACGACCGGTCGGTGCAGGCGCTGTCGAAGGTGCTGTCCCTGATGCCGCCGCGGCTGCGCCGGCAGATGGACGCCGTCGCGTCCCAGACCGACGCCCCCGGGCCGTGGGAGGGTGCGCCCGTCGTCGACGCGACGGTGCTGACCACGTTGGCGCAGGCCTGCCGCGACAGCGAGCTGCTGCGCTTCGACTACGCCGCGCGTGAGGCCGAGGTGAGCCACCGCCGGGTCGAGCCGCTGCGCCTGGTCTCCCTCGGTCGCCGGTGGTACCTCGTGGCCTGGGACCGCGACCGGACGGACTGGCGCAGCTTCCGGTTGGACCGGGTCGCCGATCCCGAGCCCACCGGTCAGCGCTTCCGACCGCGTGAGCTGCCGGCCGACGACGCGCTCGCCTTCGTGCAGCAGGGCATCCGCCGGATGCCCCAGCGCCACGCCGTACGCGTCCGGCTCGCGATGCCGGCCGCCGACCTCGCCGCACAGGTGGGCCGCTGGGGGACCGTCAGCGAGGACGGCACCGGGTGTGTGCTCGAGATGAACGTCGACGACCTCGGCTGGCCGGTGATGGTGCTGGCCGGCTCAGGCGCGGACTTCGTCGTCGAGTCGCCGCCCGAGCTGGCGGACAGGGTCGCCGAGGTCGGCGCCCGCTTCTCCCGCGCCGGCGAGCCGGGGTAGTCCAGTGGGAAATGGCTGTCCTGGATGCTCGCGGGCAGCCACTTCCCACTGGACTACCCCCCGGCGGGGTCAGGCGGCCAGCACGGGCTCCGACTCCTCGTGGGTGGCCCACTCCGAGGGGCGCGGCACCGACCGGATCGACCGGCTCGAGGTGAGCAGGACGGCCAGCAGCGCGCTCGCCACGACAAGAGCGGTGATCGCCGTGGTGCCGCCTTGGTGCTCGAGCAGGTAGCCGCCGAGCAGCGGCGCCAGGGGCATCACCGACATCGACGCGAACTGGCTCGTCGAGCCCACCCGGCCCTGGAGGTGCGCCGGGGTGACGGCCATCCGGTAGGAGCTGATGCCGGCGTTGGCGACCGGGCTGAGCAGCAGCAGGAAGAAGATGCTCGCGCACGCGGTCCACACGCTCGACGACACCGTCAGCGGCACGAGGGGCAGGCAGCACATCCAGCCGATGAGCACGGTCAGGCGACCGGTCGGCATCCGGTGGATCAGGCTCGGTGCCAGCACCGAGCCGAGGATGCCGCCGAGGCCCGCGGCCATCGAGACCAGGCCGATCTGCGCGGCGGGAACGCCCTCGGTGACCATCCGCAGGAGGACGACGAAGAAGATCGCGTTGGTCACCAGGTTGGTCAGTGCCGACCAGGCCGTCAGTGTGCGGAAGAACGGACGCCGCCAGATGAACCGGAATCCCTCGCCGAGCTGCTGGAGCAGCGGCTCGCGCCGACGATGCGGTGCCGACAGGTCGGTGCGCACGCGACTGACCGTCGCGCACGCGACCGCGAAGGTGATGGCGTCGACGGCGAACGGCAGCCACCGCGTGACGGCGTACAACGCGCCTCCGAGCGGCCCGCCGAGCAGCGAGGCGACGTGCTGCCGGGCCTGGTTCTGGCTGAGGGCGGTCGGCAGGTCGTCGGTGGCGACGACCGACCGGATCGCCGAGAGCTGAGCGGGGTTGAACGCGCCGGCCGCCACGCCCGCGACCAGCGCGACCACGACGAGGTGGGGGAGCGTGAGGCTGCCGGTCGCCCCCGCGACCGCGAGCGAGGTGTACGCCGCGCAGCCGGTGGCGCTGGAGACGAGCATGATCCGCTTGCGGTCCACGCGGTCGGCGAGCACGCCGGCCGGCAGCAGCGTGGCGCACAGGCCGCCGAGGTAGGCGGCCTCGACCAGGGCGGCGGTGAGCGCCGAGCCGCTGAGGGCGTAGGCGATGAGGGGGAAGGCGAACATCGACAGCGCGCTGCCGAGCTCGCTCACGGTGTCGCCGATCCAGAGCACGGTGAAGTCGCGGTTCTTCGAGAGCTGTCGGTAGCCGGGCATGTCCGCACCATATGTTGCGCACGTAATGTTGCGCAATAGTGCGTGCGCAATTCGGGTAGGGTGCCGTCATGGTCGAGCCCCAACCGCTGAGCGACCCGCGCGTGCTGCGGGCGATCGCCCACCCGGTCCGCACCCGCGTCCTCGACGAGCTCCAGGCCTCGGGGCCGGCGCGGGCGGCCGACATCGCCCGCGAGCTCGGCATCCCGGCCAACCAGGCCAGCTTCCACCTGCGCCAGCTCGCCAAGTACGGCCTCGTCGAGGAGGCCCCGGAGGAGGCGCGCGACAAGCGCGACCGGGTCTGGCGCGCCGCCGCGGCGGGGGGCTACCGGGTCGAGCTGAGCAAGCTGGCGGAGGAGCCCGGCGGGAGGGCGGCCGTCGAGGTGTACCGCTCCAGCAAGCTCGCCTGGCTGCACCAGGTGGTCGACCGGTCCTTCGCCCTGAGCCGGAAGGAAGGTCGTGGGGTCTTCAGCACCTCCGACCACGCACTCAAGCTCACCGACGCCGAGGCCCACCAGCTGCGCGAGGAGATCGACGACCTCGTCGACACGTGGGCCGACCGCACCCGGGGTCGCGACCCGGAACGCCGGACCTACCTGCTCGTGCAGATGGTGCAGCCCTACCCCGACGAGCCGACCGATCCCACCGAGCCCGCCGGGTGACGGGGCCGAGCCGCCGCGCCGTGCTGGCTGCTGCGGGGGTGGTCGGCGTGTCGGCCGTCC
The DNA here is from genome assembly GCF_054049275.1 of Nocardioides sp. P5_E3. Classification (NCBI taxonomy): domain Bacteria; kingdom Bacillati; phylum Actinomycetota; class Actinomycetes; order Propionibacteriales; family Nocardioidaceae; genus Nocardioides; species Nocardioides sp. P5_E3. The sequence continues at coordinate 93,374 of NZ_JBFUMR010000022.1, read as the reverse complement.
TGGCCGGGTGCGCCGCCGAGCCGTCCGGCAGGGTGGGAGGCGTGGCCAGCGAACCCGAGCGCATCACCTACGGCGACGACCCGAACCAGTGGGTCGACCTCCACGTCCCGGAGGGCGCCAGTCGCGGGCTGGTGATCGTCCTGCACGGCGGGTTCTGGAAGGCGCAGTACGGCGCTGACTACGGCGCCCCGCTCGCCGAGGACCTGGTGGCGCGCGGCTGGACGGCGGCCAACGTGGAGTACCGCCGGGTCGGCAACGGCGGCGGCTTCCCGGCGACCCTCGACGACGTCCACGCCGCGATCGGTGCGGTCGCCGCCGACGCCACGGGTCCGGTCGTCACGCTCGGCCACTCGGCCGGCGGGCACCTCGCCACCTGGGCAGGCGCGCGGCTGCGCCTCGACCGTTGGGCCGACGGCCCGGCCCTGACCCACGTCGTCAGCCAGGCGGGGGTGCTCGACCTGCGGGCGGCGGTCGCGGACGACCTCGGGGACGGCGCCGCGCTCGCCTTCCTCGGCGACCCCGACGGAGCGTCGTACGAGCAGGCCGACCCGCTCACCCAGGTGCCCCTCGACGTCCCGGTCTGGGCGGTGCACGCCCGCGACGACGACACCGTCCCGTTCAGCCAGGCCGAGACCTACGTCGACGCTGCGACCGCCGCGGGCGCCGAGGCCACGCTCGTCGAGGTCACCGGCGGCCACTTCGACGTGATCGACACCGACAGCGATGCCTGGGCGGCGTGCGTGGAGGTCCTCGACTCGATCGGGTGAGGCGGGCGGTCTAGCCTCGGGGCGTGCCCGCCCGACTCAAGGTCCTCACCCCCGACCAGCTCGCGACGGCCCACGCCGACGGTGACACCCGGGCGCTGGTCAAGCACTACCTCGCGCGCCTCGAGGTGCTCGCCCCCGGACGGTCGGTCGAGGTCCGGGTGCCGCCCTTCGCCGCCGTCCAGGTCGTGCCCGGCGTGCGGCACACCCGGGGCACCCCGCCGGCAGTCGTGGAGACCGACGGCGAGACCTGGCTGGCCCTCGCCACCGGTCGTACGACGTGGGGCGAGGCGGTCGACGCAGGGCTGGTCGTCGCGAGCGGCGAGCGCACCGACCTCTCGGCCTACCTCCCGCTCTAGGCGGGCGCAGCACCGGCCTCGTCCGCGACGGGGGATACACACGGGCGCAGGTTTCCGGTACGAAGAAGCATGGCGACGACCCTCACCGACGACCAGGTCCGCGATCTCGACCTCTGGTTCCGTGCGGCCAACTATCTCTCCGTCGGGCAGATCTACTTGCTCGACAACCCGCTCCTCGAGCGTCCGCTCGAGCGCGAGGACATCAAGCCGAGGCTGCTCGGCCACTGGGGCACCACCCCAGGGCTCAACCTCGTCTGGACCCACCTCAACCGGCTGATCCGCGAGCGCGACGTCGACGCGATCATCCTGTGCGGGCCGGGCCACGGCGGGCCGGCGGCGGTCGCCAACGCGTGGCTCGAGGGCACCTACTCGGAGGTGTACCCCGCGATCGGCGACGACCGCGACGGGATGTCGAGGCTGTTCCGGCAGTTCTCCTTCCCCGGCGGCATCCCGAGCCACGTCGCCCCGGAGACACCCGGCTCCATCCACGAGGGCGGCGAGCTCGGCTACGTGCTCTCGCACGCCTACGGCGCCGCGATGGACAACCCCGACCTCGTCGTGACCGCGGTGGTCGGCGACGGCGAGTTCGAGACCGGCCCGCTGGCCGCGAGCTGGCACGGCAACAAGTTCGTCGACCCGGTCAACGACGGCGCGGTGCTGCCGATCCTGGCCCTCAACGGCTGGAAGATCGCCAACCCGACGATCCCCGCCCGGATCCCGCGCGAGGAGCTCGAGAGCCTGCTGCGCGGCTACGGCCACCACGTGATCACCGTCGAGGGCGACGACCCCACCGACGTGCACCGCCAGATGGCCGCTGCGCTCGACGAGGCCCACGACATGATCCGCGAGACCTGGCGCGCTGCCCGGGAGAACGGCGACCTCGAGCGCCGGCCGTGGCCGATGATCCTGCTCGTCACGCCGAAGGGGTGGACCGGCCCGGCGGAGGTCGACGGCAAGCCGGTCGAGGGCACGTGGCGGGCCCACCAGGTGCCGCTGGCCGGCACCCGGGACAACGACGAGCACCGCGCGCAGCTCGAGGAGTGGCTGCGCTCGTACGCCCCCGACGAGCTCTTCGGCGACGACGGCCGACCTGTGGAGGCGGTGCGCCAGCAGGCGCCGGCGGGCACCCGGCGGATGAGCGCCAACCCGCACGCCAACGGCGGCCTGCTCAAGCGGCCGCTGCGCCTGCCCGACTGGCGGGAGAGCGCCGTCGAGGTGGAGCGTCCGGGCTCGTCCATCCACGAGCCGACCCGCGTGCTGGGCCAGTGGCTCGTCGGCGTGGTCCGCGACAACGACACCAACTTCCGCATCTTCGGGCCCGACGAGACCGCGTCCAACCGGCTCGACGCCGTCTACGAGGTGACCGACAAGGTCTGGGCGGGCGAGCTCCATGACGTCGACGAGCACCTCGCCCGGTCCGGTCGGGTGGTGGAGATCCTCTCCGAGCACACCTGCCAGGGCTGGCTCGAGGGCTACCTGCTGACCGGGCGGCACGGGCTCTTCAGCTGCTACGAGGCCTTCATCCACCTGGTCGACTCGATGCTCAACCAGCACGCGAAGTGGCTCAAGACAACCCGCGAGATCGGGTGGCGTCCGCGCATCGCGAGCCTCAACTACCTGCTGAGCTCGCACGTGTGGCGCCAGGACCACAACGGCTTCTCCCACCAGGACCCCGGCTTCATCGACCACGTGCTCAACAAGAAGGCCGAGGTCGTGCGCGTCTACCTGCCGCCGGACGCCAACACCCTCCTGTCCACGATGTCCCACTGCCTGCAGAGCGAGCACTACGTCAACGTCGTGGTCTCCGGGAAGCAGCCGAGCTTCGACTGGCTCGACGGCCAGCAGGCCGACCTGCACTGCGCCCGCGGGCTCGGCATCTGGGACTGGGCCTCGAACGACGACGGGGATCCCGACGTGGTGGTGGCGGCAGCGGGCGACGTACCCACCCTGGAGGCGCTCGCCGCGGTGTCCCTGCTGCGCGAGCACCTGCCCGAGCTGCGGGTGCGCTTCGTCAACGTCGTCGACCTGATGCGGCTGCAGGACGAGCGCGAGCACCCGCACGGCCTGGGCGACCGCGAGTTCGACGCCGTCTTCACCACCGACAAGCCGGTGGTCTTCGCCTACCACGGCTATCCCTGGCTGATCCACCGGCTGACCTACCGGCGCACCAACCACGACAACATCCACGTCCGCGGCTACAAGGAGGAGGGCACGACGACCACGCCGTTCGACATGGTGATGATGAACGACACCGACCGCTACCACCTGGTGATGGACGTCATCGACCGCGTGCCGGACCTCGGTCCGCGCGCCGCCGCCGTCCGCCAGCTGATGGTCGACACGCGGCGCCGGGCCCGTCAGTGGACGCGCGACCACGGCGACGACCTCCCCGAGGTGCGCGACTGGCAGTGGGACGCCGGTGCCGATCCGGAGCCCGGCGAATCGCCGTCCACGACGGCCGACCCCGACACGGGCGCCGACAACCTCTAGCGTGCGCCCCATGAACGTGAGCTCGCTCGGCTTCCGCACCGACCTCGCCCTGCTGACCGCCTCCGGCAGCGTCGTGGAGGACCGCGGCACCCACCTCGTGGTCCGCACGCCGGACAACCCGACGTACTACTGGGGCAACTTCATCCTCCTCGCCGGGCCGCCCGTGCCCGGCGGTGAGCGGGAGGTCGTGGGCGCGTTCCACACCGAGTTCCCCGAGGCGCGCCACGTCAGCATCGGCATCGACACCCCCGACCTCACCCCGGAGGCGCGCGCGGCCTTCGAGGCGGCCGGGCTCGTGGTCGACGTGGCGTCGGTGCTCACCGCGTCCGAGCTCCAGCCGCCCCGCGAGGTCGAGGCCGAGGTCCGCCCGCTGCAGTCCGCATCGGACTGGGAGAGCCGCGCCCGCCTGAGCCTGGCGATCGAGGAGCGCGACGACGAGGAGTCGCACCTGCGGTTCGCCCGCGGGCGCAACGTGCAGGAGCAGTCGCTCATCGACGCCGGCCGCGGCACCCGGTTCGGGGTGCTCGTCGACAACGAGGTCGTCAGCACCGCTGCTGTCTTCACCACCGAGGAGGGCGTCGCGCGATTCCAGAGCGTCGAGACGCACAGCGACCACCGGCGCAAGGGGCTCGCGGCCGCGGCCGTGCACGCGGCGGGTCGCTACGCCCTCGAGCATCTCGGCGCGCGGACGCTCGTGATCGTCGCGGACGACGACGGCGAGGCCATCGGGATCTACCGCCGGCTCGGCTTCGCCGACACCGAGCGGCAGCTGATGCTGGAGCGCCGGCACGGCGACCGGGCGTCTCTCGACGGGTGAGCGAGGGGTCCTAGTCTGTCGGGATGACTGTCGACATCTCCGCCCGCCTCGCCGAGGTCATGCCCGGCATCCGCCGTGACCTCGAGGACCTCGTCCGCATCCAGTCCGTGTCCGCCGACCCGGCCCGCGCCGGCGAGGTCGAGCGCAGCGCCGAGGCCACCCGCGACCTGTTCGCGGCGGAGGGCTTCGAGTGCGAGATCGTGCGCGCCCACGACGGCGCGCCGCCCGCCGTGATCGCGAAGAAGTCCGGTCCCGAGGGTGCCCCGACGGTCCTGCTCTACGCCCACCACGACGTCCAGCCCGAGAACGACCACGCCGACTGGGACTCCCCGCCGTGGGAGCCGACCGAGCGTGGTGACCGGCTCTACGGCCGCGGCGCCGCGGACGACAAGGCCGGCATCGCCGCCCACCTCGGCGCGGTCCGGGTCTTCGGCGACGACCTCCCGGTCAACCTGGTGATGTTCATCGAGGGCGAGGAGGAGGTCGGCTCCGACACCCTCGTCGAGCTGCTCGAGGCCCACAAGGAGCGCCTCGCCGCGGACGTCATCGTCATCGCCGACTCCGGCAACTGGGACATCGGCGAGCCCGCCCTCACCACGTCGCTGCGCGGCCTGGTCCGGATGGACGTCGAGGTCCGCACGCTCACCCACGCCGTCCACAGCGGCATGTGGGGCGGCCTCGTCCCCGACTCGATCATGACGCTCAGCCGGGTTATCGCCTCGCTCAACGACGACGCCGGCAACGTCGCGGTCGAGGGCCTCCACGCCGGCCCCGCCGCCGACGTGGAGTACCCCGAGGCCCGTCTCCGCGCCGAGTCCGGCGCCGCCGAGGGCATCGAGTGGATCGGCTCCGGCTCGGTCGTCGAGCGCCTGTGGACCAAGCCGTCGATCAGCATCACCGGCCTCGACGCCCCCAAGGTCGAGGGAGCCTCCAACACCCTCGTCCCCGCCGCGCGCTGCCGCATCAGCATGCGGATCGCCCCCGGCGACACGACTGCCAACGCCGTCGAGTGCCTCCAGGCGCACCTCGAGAAGCACACCCCCTGGGGCGCGACCCTCACGACGACCGTCGTCGACACCGGCGAGGCGACGCAGATCGACGCCAGCGGTCCGGCGTACGACGCCGCGCGGGCCGCGTTCGCCGAGGCCTGGGACGGCACCGCCCCGGTCGACATGGGCGTCGGCGGCTCGATCCCCTTCATCGCCGAGTTCCTCGAGACGTTCCCGCAGGCCAGCGTGCTGGTGACCGGCGTCGAGGACCCCGACACCCGCGCCCACGGCGCCAACGAAGGCCTGCACCTCGCGGAGTTCGAGAAGGTCGTCAAGGCCGAGGCGCTCCTGCTCCGCAACCTCGGCGAGCTGCCCCGCGGCTGATCTTCGCGCCTCGTCGAGCGGTGCGTGACGCAGGTTTCCGAGCCCCGAGACCTGCGTCACTCACCGCTGACCGGGTGGTCCGCGCGTGTGGCCGCCGTCGGTAGCGTGGCGGCCATGGCGACCTTTCGTGCCCGCGACCGCTCCACGGCCGTGCTCCGCTCACCGCGCAGCGAGGTGTGGGCCGCCCTCACCGATGCCGACCTGATCGCGAAGATCACGCCCTACGTCACGGGCATCGACGTCGAGGGCGACCGGTGGACCTGGCGGATGGGCACCATCCCGGTGCTGGGCCTCTCCGTGGCGCCGAAGTTCACCGAGGTGATGGAGCTGCACCCCCAGGACCGGATCGTCTTCACGCACGACCCGGAACGGCCCGACGAGATGACCTCCGTCAACGGCACCTACGACCTCACCGACCACGCCGACGGCGGCACCGACGTGAGCATCGACCTGCAGATCGCCTGCAACCTCCCGCTGCCCGGCCTGGCCCGGCCCGCGGTCGAGCGCGTCATGGCCGGTGTCGTGAAGCACATGGGCACCGTCTTCTCCCGCAACCTCCTCAAGCACCTGGGCGAGGCCTGATGCGCGTCCTCGTCCTGGGCGCCACCGGCTACATCGGTTCGCGCCTCGTCCCCCACCTGCTCGAGCACGGCCACGACGTCGTCGCCGCGTCCTCGTCCCCGCCGCGTCCCGACCGCTTCGGTTGGGACGACCGGGTCCGCGCGATCCGCTGCGACGTCACCGACCCCGCCGCCGTGGCGGAGGCGGTCGAGGACGTCGACGCCGTCGTCTACCTCGTCCACTCCCTCGACCGCAGCGACTTCAGCGACCGCGACCGGGTGGCCGCCGAGACCGTCGCGGCCGCGGTGGCCGACAGCGGCGTACGACGCCTCGTCTACCTCTCGGGACTCGTCCCCGACGTTCCGGAGGCGGAGCTCTCCGACCACATCGCCTCCCGGCTGGAGGTCGAGCGGATCCTCCTGGCAGCCATCGACGGGTCCGTCGCGCTGCGCGCCGGCGTCGTGATCGGGGCGGGGTCGACCTCGTTCGAGATCATCCGGCAGGTCGCGACCCTGTTCCTCGTGCAGCCGGTGCCGACGTGGATGCACAGCTCGGTCCAGCCCGTCGCCGTCTCCGACGTGCTGAGGGCGGTCGACGACGCGCTCCTCGACGAGTCCCTGAGCGGTGCCATCGACCTCGGCGGACCGGACGTCATCGCCTACCCCGACCTGCTGCAGGTGTGCGGCCGCGCGGCGGGCCTGGCCCGGCTCCGCGTCCCGGTGCCGGTCGTGCCGCCCGGACTCGTCGGGCTCGCCGCCGCGCTCACCACGACCGCGCCCTTCCACACGGTCACGTCGCTGATCGAGTCACTGCGCCACGACATGGTCTGCCGCCCCGACCACACGTGGAAGCCGAGCCACGGCACACCGCCGATCGGGCTCGAGGAGGCGGTCGAGCGGGCGATGACGCCGATGTACGCCGGCCCGGAGGGCGCGCTCCCCTCGGACCCGGCCTGGACACGCACCCACGCCCTGCTCGCCGTCGTACCCTTCCCGGCCGTCGGCAAGGCTGCCGCGCACCTCGCCTTCCACCGCGTCCGCTCGGTCCTCGCCGGCGGATGGTGACCGGCGTACGGCGCCGGTGCGGCGCTGGGCGCTTTCGCCCGTAGACTCAACGCGTGCCCCAGCCGATGAGCAAGCGGATGGGCGGCGACGGCCGTCTGACCACGGCAATCGACCCCCACGACCAGGGCCCGCAGGATGCCTGCGGTGTCTTCGGCGTCTGGGCCCCCGGCGAGGACGTCGCCAAGCTGACCTACTTCGGGCTCTACGCGCTGCAGCACCGCGGCCAGGAGTCGGCGGGCATCGCGGTCAGCAACGGGCGGCAGATCCTGGTCTACAAGGACATGGGTCTGGTCTCGCAGGTCTTCGACGAGTCGACGCTCGACTCCCTCAAGGGCCACCTCGCGATCGGCCACTCGCGCTACTCCACGACCGGCGCGTCCACGTGGCACAACGCGCAGCCGACGTTCCGGCCCACCGCGGACGGCTCCATCGCGCTCGGCCACAACGGCAACCTGATCAACACCCACGAGCTGCGCGACATGGTCACGGACCTGCCCGGCCCCGCCGGTGAGCTCGAGATCAAGGGCGTCGAGGGCGCGACCAACGACACCAGCCTCGTCACCGCGCTGCTCGCCCACCACCCCGACACGACGCTCGAGCAGCGCGCGCTGGAGGTCCTCCCTCAGCTGCGCGGCGCCTACTGCTTCGTCTGGATGAACGAGAACACGCTCTACGCCGCCCGTGACCCGCAGGGCATCCGCCCGCTGGTGCTCGGTCGCCTCGACCGCGGCTGGGTCGTCGCCAGCGAGGACGCCGCGCTCGCGACGATCGGCGCCAGCGTCGTGCGTGAGGTCGAGCCCGGCGAGATGGTCGTGATCGACGAGAACGGCCTGCGGTCCCACAAGTTCGCTGAGCCCGACCGCAAGGGCTGCGTCTTCGAGTACGTCTACCTCGCCCGTCCGGACGCCACGATCGCCGGGCGCAACGTGCACGAGGCGCGCGTCGAGATGGGCCGCCGGCTGGCGCGCGAGTTCCCGGTCGACGCCGACCTGGTGATGCCCGTGCCGGAGTCCGGCACCCCCGCGGCGTCCGGCTACGCCGCCGAGTCAGGCATCCCGTTCGGGCAGGGCTTCGTCAAGAACGCCTACGTCGGCCGCACGTTCATCCAGCCCAGCCAGACGCTGCGCCAGCTCGGCATCAGGCTCAAGCTCAACGCCCTCGAGCACATGATCCGCGGCAAGCGGATCGTCGTGGTCGACGACTCGATCGTGCGGGGCAACACCCAGCGCGCGCAGGTGCGGATGCTCCGCGAGGCCGGCGCCCTCGAGGTGCACGTGCGGATCTCCAGCCCGCCGGTCAAGTGGCCGTGCTTCTACGGCATCGACTTCGCCACCCGCGCCGAGCTGATCGCCAACGGCCTCACACCCGAGGAGATCGCCGCCAGCGTCGGCGCCGACACCCTGGGTTACATCTCGCTCGAGGGCATGATCGAGTCGACCGACCAGCCGGCCGAGCGCCTCTGCCAGGCGTGCTTCACGGGGGAGTACCCCATCGACCTGCCGGACGAGAGCCTGCTCGGCAAGCACCTGCTCGAGGCGACGCTCCAGTCGCCCACCTTGGGGCGGGCCCTGCCGGTCCTCAACAACCCCTGACCCGCACCCGATGCGCACGCCGCCACCCGAGGAGCTCCGTGTGACCGACCAGCCCACTGCATCCACTTCTGGGGCGTACGCCGCCGCCGGGGTCTCCATCGAGGCGGCCGACCGGGCGATCGACCTGATGAAGGGCTGGGTGGAGAAGGCCCGCCGCCCCGAGATGATCGGCGGGCTCGGTGGCTTCGCCGGCCTCTTCGACGCCTCCGCGCTGACCCGCTACGAGCGGCCGCTCCTCGCGACCTCGACCGACGGCGTCGGCACCAAGGTCGCCATCGCGCAGATGATGGACGTCCACGACACCATCGGCTTCGACCTCGTCGGCATGGTCGTCGACGACCTCGTCGTGTGCGGCGCCGAGCCGCTCTTCATGACCGACTACATCGCCTGCGGCCGGGTGGTGCCCGAGCGCATCGCCGCGATCGTCAAGGGCATCGCCGAGGCCTGCGTGGTCGCCGGCTGCGCGCTCATCGGCGGCGAGACCGCCGAGCACCCCGGCCTGCTCGACCCCGACGACTACGACGTCGCGGGCGCCACCACCGGTGTCGTGGAGGCTAGCAAGCTCCTCGGTCCCGGCCGCGTCCGTCCCGGCGACGTCGTGATCGCCATGGAGGCCAGCGGCCTGCACTCCAACGGCTACTCCCTCGTCCGCCACGTCCTGCTCGGCTCGACCGATTCGGGGGGCGCAGGCTGGACCGTCGAGCGCCAGGTCGACGACTTCGGCCGCACGCTGGGCGAGGAGCTGCTCGAGCCGACCCGCATCTACGCCAAGGCGTGCCTCGACCTCGCCGACCGCACCGAGACGCACGCCATGTCCCACGTGACCGGCGGCGGCCTCGCCGCCAACCTCGAGCGGGTGCTCCCGGAGGAGCTGTCGGTGCGCATCGACCGCTCGACGTGGACCCCGCAGCCGGTCTTCGACGTCGTACGCCGGGTGGGCGGGGTGGCCCAGGCCGACCTCGAGGCGACCCTCAACTGCGGCGTCGGCATGGTGTCGCTGACCGCCCCGGAGTCGGTCGACACGGCGATCTCCGTGCTGGCCGGCCACGGCATCCGGGCCTGGGTCGCGGGCGAGGCCCGGGCGGACGCCGACAACGGCGGCCGGGTCGTGCTGGAGGGCCAGCACCCCGGCTGGTGATGAGATTCGGCACTTCGAGCACGAAATGCCCGGTCTTGGTGTGCGGGAACACCCACCGCTCAGGTAGCGTTGTCCCCACGATATGTAACCGATCAGACCGGGCGCGTCGGGCAGCTCTCCGACAGCCCCGGCCAAGTGTGCGAGGGGGTCGACCCTATGGGGCGCGGCCGAGCGAAGGCGAAGCAGACGAAGGTTGCCCGCGACCTGAAGTACCGGACTCACGAGACGGACTTCGGCGCGCTGGCGAAGGAGCTGCACGGAGAAGACACTCACCCCACCAGTGAGGTCGATACCGATGGCGACGAGTGGTCGGACTATGCCGACCCGCGTCGTCGCGCAGACTGACTGATCGCACCTGATCACCCCATCCGGGCGACCGGGTGGTGAGGCGTACGAAGCACGCCCTGGTGCAGTTCAGGTGACCGGGCAGTCCCCCCGCCCGGTCGGCGTGCTGGTACGCGAGGAAGTGCCCGCTCAGCCGAGGTGGATGCCGCGCAGGCGGCCGACCTCGCGCATGCGACGCTCGGCGAGGCGGTCGGCGGCCTCGGCCGTGGTGACCCCGTCGGCCTTGGCGAGCTCGAACACCCGGCGGGTCGTCTCGAGGATGCCGGTCGCGCGCTGGTGCGCGCGCTCGAAGGAGAAGCCCTCGAGCTCGTCGGCGACCTGGATGACGCCGCCGGAGTTCACGCAGTAGTCGGGGGCGTAGAGGACGCCGCGCTCCTCGATCTGCTTCTCGATGCCGGGGTGCGCGAGCTGGTTGTTGGCCGCGCCGCAGATGATCGTGGCGCGCAGCACGTCGAGCACCTCGTCGCTGATCGCGCCGCCCATGGCGCACGGGGCGTAGACGTCGATCTCGCTCGCGACGAGCTCCTCGGTCGTGGCGACGGCGGTGACCTGCGGGAACTGCTCACGGATCGCCTCGACCGACGGCGCGTGGACGTCGGTGACGACGACGGTGGCGCCGTCCTCGATCAGGTGGCGGACCAGGTGGCGACCGACCTTGCCGACGCCGGCGACACCGACCGTGCGTCCGGCGAGGGTGGGCTCGCCCCACGCCTGCTCGGCGGCGGCGCGCATGCCCTGGAACGTGCCGAACGCCGTCAGCACCGAGCTGTCGCCCGCGCCACCGTGGGCGACGGTGCGGCCGGTGACGAAGTCGCACTCGCGCGCGATGTGGTCCATGTCCTCGCTGAACGTGCCCACGTCGCACGCGGTGAAGTAGCGCCCGCCGAGCGACTGCACGAAGCGGCCGTAGGCGCGCAGCAGGGCCTCGGTCTTCAGCTCGGCCGGGTCGCCGATGATGACGGCCTTGCCGCCGCCCAGGTCGAGGCCGGCGAGCGCGTTCTTGTAGGACATGCCGCGCGAGAGGTTGAGGACGTCGACGATCGCGTCGTCGGTGCTGGCGTAGGGGTAGAACCGCGTCCCGCCGAGGGCCGGACCCAGTGCAGTGGAGTGGATGGCGATGATGGCCCGCAGGCCGGTCGCGCGATCGTTGCAGAAGACGACCTGCTCGTGCTCGCTGCCGAGCTCGAAGACGTCGACGCCGGAACTGGGTACTCCAGACATGCTCATGGGTCCTTTTCTGGTGGGTGCGGCCGCGGGGTGTGCGGACCTGGTCAGTGCGGTCTAGGGGTGGTGACCGCCGTCACCTCCAGAATAGTCCCGCGAGAACGCCCGGACCGCATCACTGCGACCGCATCACCACGAGGTCGCCGTGGGTGCCGTAGCCGAGCAGCTTGCCGCCCGCGGCCCGGCCGTTGAAGGTGACCATCAGCCACCGGCCGTCCACCTGGGCGACCGTGGGCCACGGCAGGTTGGTCGGGTAGGGCGCGTCCAGCGTCCCCGTCTCGGTCATCGTGAGGTCGTACGCCGGGAAGCGGGCGCGCCGGCCGCGTCGGGAGTCCCGTCCGTCGCTCGCCAGGACCGCCATCCGGCCGTCGACCTCGACGAGCGTCGTGCCCTCGGTCGACGTACGGTCGCTCGCGGCGCCCAGCAGTCGCAGGTCGTCGAGCGTGGGTCCGGCGGCGACGGCCGGGTGGAAGTCGAAGAACCGGCGCGCGCTGACGAAGCCGACCAGCCACTCGCCGTCGCGCCGGACGAGGTGGGGGTCCCACGTGGCGATCGAGTCCAGCCCGTCGACGGGCAGCGGCAGCTCGCGGGTGTCGAGGACGTGCGCGCCCCGCAGGAGGTCGTCGCCCGACTCGGCGAGGGTGACCCGCAACCCCGCCGGCGTACGCCGACCCGCGCGGGTCGTCGGCGCCTCGAAGTCGCCCCACGTGCTGGTCGCCACCAGCCAGCCGCCGTGGGTGCGGACGAGGTGGGTGGCGTGGTCACCGAAGACCCCCGGCCGGTCGGGCCTGCGGAAGAACAGGTCGGCGGAGTGCGTGACCTCGAGGGCGTCGGGGTCGAAGCGCCAGACGCTGGTGTGGGCGGTGTCGAAGAACCCGGGACCCGCCGATGTCGCCGTCAGCCACAGCGCGCCGTCGTCGCGGACCGGGCGACCGTCCTCGCCGGTGACGAAGCGGGTGTCGCGCAGGCCCAGCTGGCCGAACCCTCCGGCGGTGCCGCCGCCGACGGGGAGCTCGGCCCGCATCCCCGCCAGGGCGTCCTCGTCGCGGGTGTCGACCTGCGGGCCGGTGGCGCTGGCGACCTCCCGCAGGTCGTGCCGGGCTCGGGCGACCCACCCGGCCGACTCGCGGCTCCAGGCCGTCACGTGGGTGCCGGTCAGGCTCACGCCGAGGCCGGTGGGCTCCTCGGCGCGGTGGAAGCGGCGGCTCCGGAGCGTCCCGGCGCCGGGGACGTCGAGGGACACGGATCCGTCGGTCAGGGACGCCGCGAAGCGGTGCTCGCCGAGGTGCAGCGCCACCGGACCGTCGAGACCGGTCGTGGTCGCGGCGACGTACGGCGCCACGGCCGGCATCGCGACCTCGCCCGCCTGGTCGGTGTCGACCTGCACGGAACCGGGTGCGACCAGGTCGACCGGGCGCAGCCGGCGGACGATCTCGAGGCGGGGGAGCACCGGCCCATCCTGCCGGGAGGTCGTGCCGGCGCGTCGGCGGGCACGCAGAAGGGCCCCGGTCGGGACGTGACCGGGGCCCTTCTGTGCTTGTGGGCAGGGGCGGGGTCGAACCGCCGACCTATCACTTTTCAGGCGATCGCTCGTACCAACTGAGCTACCTGCCCAAGCGGGGACGAGGATACATGAGCCCCGCGGGCGGACGGCAATCGGCTCAGCCGCTCCGTGGGACGTAGGCAGGGAGCTCGAGCCAGAACGACGAACCGGTGCCCGGCGTCGACTCGCCGCGGACCGCGCCGCCCTCGCGCTCGGCGATGGTGCGCGACAGCGACAGGCCGAGCCCGCTGCCCTGCGTGGTCGGCGCGGCGAACCGGACGAACGGCTCGAAGGCGTGCTGGAGCTGCTCGGGCGTGAGCCCCGGACCGTCGTCGCGGACCACGATGCGCACCATCGGCTTGGCGCTCTCGCCGACCAGCGCCTCGGCGGTGAGGTGCACGGAGCCGCCGGTGGGGCGGTGGTGGGCGATCGCGTTGCCCAGGAGGTTGGCGAGGACCTGGCGGACGGCCGAGGGGTGCCCCCACGCCGCCAGGGACGGATCGACCACGGCCTGCATGTCGACGCCCGCGGTGCGCGCGGGGGTGCGGTGCCAGTGGATGACGTCGGCGACCGCGTCTGCCAGCGAGATCTCCTGGCGCTGGTCGTCGGACGACATGGCCCGACCCGCGCCGAGGAGGCTGTCGACGATGGTGAGGAGCCGCTCGCAGGAGCGCACGATGACCGGCCCGTCCCGCTTCATGCCGGTCGTGACGTCGTCGGCGGTCCCGTTCTCGGCGTCGTCGAGCAGGCCCTCGGTGTAGCCGAGGATCGCGGAGAGTGGCGTACGCAGCTCGTGCCCCACCGCGCCGAAGAGCTGCTGGGTGGCCAGCTGCGCCTCCGCGCCCGCCTCGATGGCCTCGGCCAGCGAGCGCCGGGACTGCTCGAGGGTGAGGCGAGCGGTGATGGCTGCGCTCAGGAGCTTGAAGTCGGCGACGAGCTCGGCCGGCCACACTCCGGGCGTACTGCTGTCGAGGGACAAGCTGCCGTACATCTCGCCGTGAGCGATCAGCGACGTCACGACCAGGCTCCTCACGCTGATCCGGCTGAGCTCGGCGTGGTCCTGCGGCGCGTGAGCGGCGATGAGCTCGCGGTCCACGAGCGCTGTGGGGCCCTGCCGAGCGAGGCTGGAGAGCCAGGGCAGCGTCAGAGCGGCCTCAGGCCCCGCGCCCGGCGGGGGGAGCGTGCTGAAGGGTGGGAGCGGTCTCGACCACTCACGGATCCACGCTCGCCCGCCCAACCTCGTCCAATCGGCTTCGTCCTCGGGACCCACCTTCGTGAGTGCACACACCGCCACGTCCACGCGCGGTGCCGCGAGCAGATGGCTCGCGGCCAGGTCGATCGCGGCGGTGACGCTCGTCTCGGCACCGAAGATCGACCTGGAGAGAGTGATGGCTTCGGCCGACGCGGCGTCGAGGTGGGACAGGTCCTGCAGAGCGGGATGCTCACTCATCAGCGGGTTCCTGTCTGCGGACAACGGTGAAGCGGCATGGTGACGGCGCTATCCCTCGACTCTGGTCGATGGTCACGGTCTCACTCAACGTGATTATGCGGGTCGCCGCCCACTCGGCCAGATCGACGAGCTGCGCCATGCCGAGGTTGCGACCGGGGCATGCATGTGGGCCGGCGCCGAACGGGAGCCACGCGCCGGGGCGCCTGGTGCTGTCACGCCATCGGTCGGGGTCGAACTCGGCGATCCCGGCCGCGTCCCCGGGGACCAGTTCGGTCATCCTGCCGAGCAGGAGAGGGCTCACGAACACCACGCGCCCGGCGGGGATCACGGTGCCGTCGAGGTCCACCTCACGAGTAGTGACGCGAGGGGTGATCCAGGTGGGTGGCGTCAGGCGAAGCGTCTCCCACACGGCGTGCGCAGGATCCGTCGCGCCCGCGGGACGGTTCGCGAGATAGGCCAGCAGGAAGGCCCCCGCCGCGATTGGAACCTGGACGCCAGCGGCGAGCATGGTCGCAATCTCTGGCGCTGGCCGGTCGAGCCTGCCCAGGCCGGACAGCGTGTCCTCCAAAGCCACGCGTGCAACATGCTCGTTGCGCCGTTTACGGCTCCAACGCGACGGTGGCCGCCGCGACGCGATGACAGGGCCTAGTGCGTCGATCCATGACAGCGTGGCGTGGGCGACCTGGTCTTCCTGGGTGGGGTCGAGCCCGGGCAGGACGGCAGCCGTCGTGGATCGGGCGACCGGCGTCCGCAGCATCAGCATCGCGTCGTATGGCTCGCCCGGGCTGAGGCGGTCGTGTTCTGCGAGGGCTGAGAGCCATTCGCGGGCGAAGGTGGCCCTGCCGGTGGCCACCTGTGACGCGGTGAGCGCCGAGAACATGACGTGCCCAGATCGCGTCTCGCTCCGGCTGCCCGACAAGTCGCGCGTGCGGCTCACGTCACCGGGAAAGTCGAATCGCTCCGGGTCGGTCAAGACCATCTTGGCCAGCGCGGGCGTCGTGGCGAGCCACGGGCCGGCTGGGCCAAGAGCTACCGCGGCGGTGCGTGGGGCAGCGAGAACAGCGCCGAGTCGGCCTCCGGCCGACTCGGCGCTGTTTACACGATGCACTGTGCACGCATGGCTTCGCGTGACGTGCTCGGGGGCCTCAGCGCTTGCCGGGACCCGGACGCCAGGTGTAGGCGGCCTGCAGCTGGTTGGCGGCGCGCTTGCGCTCGATGGCGGTGCGGATGCGGTTCATCATGGTGTTTCTCCAGGGTGGGGTGGACGGTGCACGCCGGGGTTGGCGTACAGGGGCACTACGCGGAGCTCGTCTCCCGCGGTGATGACAGGGGTCGGGGTCAGGACTCCAGGTCGCGCAGTGTCTCGGCGATCAGGTCGGTCAGCTGCTGGATGCGCAGCGGCTTCTGCATGACTGTCGTGATGCCGAGTTCTTGGAGGACCGCGCGGTTCTCGCCGGCCCAGGCGGAGATGACGACGATGCGCAGCGCGGGCGCCACGTCGGGCCGGTCGCGCAGCCAGCGCACCACCTCGACGCCCGTCATCCGAGGCATGGTCAGGTCGAGCAGCATGACGTCGAAGCGCTCGCGCTCCAGGGTGTCCACTGCGTCCTGGCCGTCGTACGCCGTCGAGGCGACGTGACCGGCCCGCTCGACCAGGCGGCAGAAGACGTCGCGAATGTCCTCGTTGTCATCGACCACGAGGAAACGCAGCTGCCGCTCGTTGCTCACGAGTCAAGATTAGTCAAACGTGTGGCAAGTCGTGTGGCGTCTGCCAAAACTTGTCCGCGGGGCGGGCAGTGATCCGCGTCGCTCCGGCCGCGGATCGACAATGTTTGGGAGCCCGGCAGCCGCTGCCTCTATGCTGGGCGCTGCTCGATCGGGTCCGTCCCGGACGAGCTGGGCCCCCATCGTCTAGCGGCCCAGGACCCCGCCCTTTCACGGCGGTAGCGCCGGTTCGAATCCGGTTGGGGGTGCGACTCGGCCGGGGGTTGACGCCGATTGGGTGTCACCGAAGAGCATGGGTTAGAGTTCCACCCGCTTCACCAGAACGACCGGAGAAGCAGCAGCATCCTGGCCCCGTAGCGCAGTTGGTTAGCGCGCCGCCCTGTCACGGCGGAGGCCGCGGGTTCGAGTCCCGTCGGGGTCGCCAACGCATGACACGAAAGGGTGAGCCACCAGGCTCACCCTTTCAGTCATTTCGGCGCCGTACGACGACGCGGGTGGCCGTTTCGACGGCGCTCCTAGGGTGGTGGCATGCCGATCGACCTCGACCCCGCCGCGTTCGACGCCATGGTGGATCGGGCCCTCGACGGCCTTCCCGACGACCTCGCGCGGCTCGTGGACAACGTCGTCGTGCTCGTCGAGCCGGAGGCCCCTGCGGACGACCCCGACCTGCTCGGGCTCTACGACGGGCTGGCGCTCACCGAGCGGCCGGCCAACCACGCCGGCATGCTGCCCGACCGGATCCTGCTCTTCCGCGGCCCGCTGCTCGACATGGCCGACACCGTCGAGGACCTCGAGGAGGAGGTGCGCATCACCGTCGTCCACGAGGTCGCGCACCACTTCGGGCTCGACGACGGGCGCCTCCACGAGCTCGGCTGGGGCTAGCGGCCCGTCAGGACAGGCCGGCGCCGACCACATAGCCGAGGGCGCAGGCCGCCACCGCCAGCACGCTCGTGGCGACGACGTAGCCGGCTGCCGCCCGCGCCGGGCGCTCGACGGCCTGCACGGCGAAGGTCGAGAACGACGTGAAGCCACCGCAGAAGCCGGTCGCGAGCAGGGCCCAGGCGGCCTCGCCGAGCGACAGCGCGGCGAACAGGCCGAACAACCCCGAGCCGACGGTGTTGACCGCGAGCATCCCGCGCGGGACGTAGCCGTCGCGCCGCGCGACGACGTAGCGCAGCGGAGCGCCGACCGCGGCGCCGAGGGCGACGAGGAGCACCGTCATGCGAGCGCCTCCTCGGGCTCGGAGCGGCGGGCGAGGTGCTGGCCCAGCGCGGCGGCGGAGAGTCCGGCGGCGAGGGTGAGGGCCAGATAGGCGCCGGCGACGACGACGTGGCCACCGGCGGCGAGGTCGCGCGTCTGCCCGGCCCAGGCCGACACGGTCGTGAACCCACCGAGGACGCCCGGGCCGAGGGTGGCCGCGACCCGGGGCGATCGGCGTACGACGGCAAGGACGGGCAGCACCCCGAGGACGAACGCCCCGACGACGTTGATGGCCAGCGTGGGCCAGGGGAACAGCGTGTCGGGCGCGGCGACGTCGACGAGGTGGCGCAGCACTGCTCCCACGGCACCGCCGACAGCGACGAGCAGGACGTCGACGGCCCGGATCGGGCGGTGCGTCACCCGACCCGGCTCGTGGACGACGACGCCGAGCCCGGGTTGCCGTCCCACGGCCGGGCGGACGCACCGTCGAGCTGGTGGACCAGCTCGGCGAGCAGCCAGTTGTGCAGCGCGCGTTGGCGCGGCGTGCGGGCCATCGACAGCAGTCGCTCGGCCCGGCAGAAGGCGTCGGCGACGTCGAACATCTCGGTCATGGTCACGAAGATGGGGCCTGCCTCGCGGACCATCGGGAACGAGACGTCGACGCGGGGCAGGCCCCGCGCCTCCGCCTCGGTGATCTGGTCGCGGAAGGTGTCGGGGAACTGCCGCTCGAAGTTGGCGAACATCGACGTCAGGTCGCCGGCGAGCGGGTAGTCGGACTGGTGCGAGAGCGACAGCAGGCGCAGCTCGCGGCGCAGCTCGTGGTACTGCCGCTTGAGCGAGGTGTAGAGCGGGACGTCGATGCGGAGCAGGCGTACGTCGACCGCGCCCTCGCTGGTCGGCTCCGGCGGGATGCGGTCGTGGTGGTCGATGACCCACTCGACCGACCCGGCGTCGGTCATCTCGGGCGCCGGCTCGAACCAGACGATCTTGCCGTCGGACTCGATCGTCGCGCCCCAGGCGACGGCGCACTGGGCGACCATGGACAACCCGCGCCCGAAGGTGAGCAGCAGGTCGAGGTCGTCACCCTCGACCGGGGTGGGCGGCACCGGGGGACGTGGTGAGCCGTCGACCACCTCGATGCGCGGGTGGGAGGCGGTGCCCCGCACCCGGACCTTGTAAGGAGCAGCGGCGTGCAGGATCGCGTTGGCCACCAGCTCGGAGACCCCCAGCTCCGCGCACTCGACGAGGTCGGAACGGTCGAGGCGCTCGCAGACATCGCCCACCCAGCGACGCGCGTCGGCCGCAGCGCGCGGCGAGGACGCCAGCGTCAACTCGGAGGTCAGCGGCACTGGGACTCTTTTCAACGGGGTGAGGGCCGGGGTGGACAGTCCAGTGGAGCCATGATTGCCCGGGAGCGGGTGGTTCAAACCTCGACGATCACCATAGTTCTTCGCGAGTCCGGGTAACGGTGTGAGCAAGGCGACGCGCCCGGCGTTTCGCAGCGGGCACGCCCGAGGAGGAGAATGAACGTGGCAGTGGACGGCACGACGCACCATCGACCCCAGGAGCTTCCATGACCTCGCCCGCGACGCAGTCCGCACGACACAAGGTCGTCGTGATCGGGTCCGGCTTCGGCGGTCTCTTCGGCACGAAGGCGCTCCGCCACGCGGACGTCGATGTCACCGTCATCGCGAAGACGACGCACCACCTCTTCCAGCCGCTGCTCTACCAGGTCGCGACCGGCATCCTGTCGGAGGGCGAGATCGCCCCGCCCACGCGCGAGGTGCTCAGCTCGCAGGACAACGCCACGGTGATCCTCGGCGAGGTCACCGACATCGACCTCACCGCCAAGACGGTCACCTCGCAGGTGCTGGGTCGCGACACCGTGACGTCGTACGACTCGCTCCTGGTCGCCGCGGGCGCCGGCCAGTCCTACTTCGGCAACGACCACTTCGCCGAGTTCGCGCCCGGCATGAAGAGCATCGACGACGCCCTCGAGCTGCGCGGCCGCATCTTCGGCGCGTTCGAGATGGCCGAGCTCGGCGCGACGCGCGGCGACGACGTGGACCACCTCCTGACCTTCGTGGTCGTCGGCGCCGGCCCCACCGGTGTGGAGATGGCCGGACAGATCGCCGAGCTCGCGCACCGCACGCTCCGCAAGGACTTCCGCGCGATCAACACCCGCACCGCACGCATCGTCCTCATCGACGCCGCCGGCCAGGTGCTGCCGCCCTTCGGCAGCAAGCTCGGCGAGAAGGCCAAGGGCGAGCTGGAGAAGCTGGGCGTCGAGGTGATGCTCGGCGCCATGGTGACCGACGTCGACGAGCGTGGCCTCGACGTGAAGTTCAAGGACGGCCACACCGAGCGGATCAACTCCGTCGCCAAGATCTGGGCCGCCGGCGTGCAGGCCAACCCGCTCGGCAAGACCCTGTCCGAGCAGACCGGCGCCCCGCTCGACCGCGCCGGCCGCATCGCGGTCAACCCCGACCTCACGCTGCCCGGCCACCCCGAGGTGTTCGTCGTCGGCGACATGATCGCGCTCGACAACCTCCCCGGTGTTGCGCAGGTCGCGATCCAGGGTGCGAAGTACGCCTCGAAGGAGATCCGCAACCGGCTCGAGGGCAAGCAGCCCCAGCCGCCGTTCAAGTACTTCGACAAGGGCTCGATGGCCATCATCAGCCGGTTCGACGCCGTCGCGATGGTCGGCAAGCTCCGGCTCACCGGCATCGTCGCCTGGCTGATGTGGCTCGGCGTCCACCTCGTCTATCTCACCGGCTTCAAGAACCAGGTCTCCGCGCTGATGCGCTGGGCGATCACCTTTGCCAGCAACAACCGCTCCGAGCGCACCACCACCGAGCAGCAGATCTTCGCTCGGGCGGCGCTCGCGCGACTGCGTCGCGGTGCGGCCGACCTCGTCTCCGACCCGGGCATCTACGACGCCACCCGCACGATGATGGAGGAGACCCGCCGCCAGGAGCTCGAGGCAGCCGCCGCCCGCGAAGCCGAGCTCACCGACTCCGGTGTGCGCGGCGTGCCGGCCGACCGCGTCGGCGGCGCCTGACGTCGTACGACGGTTGTCCGGCCCTCAGTCCGCCACGGCGGGCTGAGGGCCGTTCTCCGTCTCCGTTGGTGTGCCCCGCCGGGACGGGAGGTGGTTGCCGGTGACGCGGGCGGCGAGACGGAACGCGACGATCGCGATCGCGGCGCCGGCCAGGTCGTCGGCGATGTAGTGCCAGCCGAAGTAGAGCGTCGCGACGACCGTCAGCGCGAAGTTGACCCAGAAGACGGTGCGGATCACCTGGCTGCGGACAGTGTGCTGCGCCATGAGCGCCCAGAGCAGGGCGATGGCGGTGTGCAGGCTCGCGAAGCCGGCGACGCCCTGGTAGTCGCCCTCGCCCCACAGGAACCCGTGACGCGAGTAGACCAGGGAGTCCATGAGGTCGGAGGTGCCGTTGGGGATGAGGTCGCTGGTCAGCCAGGGGTACATGATCCCCGGGCCCAGCGTCGGCAGCAGGTAGTAGGACACCGTGCCGAGCGTCCACGCGATCCCTTGCGCGGTGACGAACCACCAGCCGTGGCTGATGTTGCGTGACCACACGAGCCAGACGGTCACCAGGATCGCCACGAGGGGGATGTAGGCGAGGTAGACCGCGGACAGCACGTGCGCCGAGATGCCGGTCCCGAAGAGGTCCTGCGTCAGGGTCGCGGGGTCGTGCCCGAGCAGCAGGAGGCGGTCCAGCACGCGCAGCTCGCTGTCGTACTTCATGTCCCGCACCAGCGGCAGCAGGGACTTGAGGTTGCGGTAGGCGACGTAGACGACGTAGAAGCCCGAGATCCCGACGACCACGAGCTGCAGGCGTGCGCGGGTCCAGTGCGTACGCACGCGGTGCCGGACCGCGGCGACGGTGCGGGCCGGGTCGAGACGTCCCTGCCACAGCGCGCGGGGGAGGAGGTCGAGGACGATCGCCGTGAGGCACAGCACCGGCAGGCGGACCCACGACGGCCCCAGGAAGCTGCCCTCGGGGTCGGCCACCGGACGGTCCAGCATCCAGCTGGCGACGAACGTGACGGCCCCGATGAGCGCCGCGTTGGCCACCAGGAACGCGTAGGGCCGACGCTCGCTGCCTCGGCTCCCGGTCGTGCCGTCGAGGGCAGCAGGCGATGGCGCGGGCATGTGACTCCGGTGGTGCAGGGCGGGCGTGAGGAGCCATTCTCCCCAGCCGGGCCAAACCTGTCAGATCGCGGAGCCGTGTGCCGGTTGCGAGATCGGTGTGGAGTAGGCCTCCAGGGGCTCGAACCCTGAACCAACGGATTAAAAGTCCGGTGCTCTACCAATTGAGCTAGAGGCCCGAGACATGAGTGATTTGATCCGATAAAAGGTCGGGAAAACCCATGCTCCGATGTGAATCCTCTCAGAGGGGGAGGGGTCGGGGGGCATGCCGGGGTAGGAACAAACCTCCGGACAACATCGGTGTGATCTGACGCGCGCGATTACCGCCTCCCGTGTCGCTGTCAGCGCAACGTAGAGCACTGTGTCGCGATCGCGCATCGGCAACGGGGCCGACGTTGAGCGGAAACACGCTCTACCTCGGAGGCCAACTAGGAGAGAGTCCAGGGCCACTCGGCTGCATGCGTCACCGCTGACAGCGCGGGCACTGGCTGACGACACCGCGCCCACTAAGACACAGCCACGAGACTTGCATGCTCGGCGCGCTTCTACCCATGTGAGGGGAACACCGGGGGACTCGGCCGGGTGCCTCGCCGCTGAAGCAGACGATTGGGCATGCCTCAGTTCGCCCCCGGCTGTCGCCGCCTGTGGTGGGATACAGCGCGTGACGATCTTCTCGGCAATCACTCGGACCGACCCATCCCCGGCGTCACACGGCGATAGCCACGCCCAGTTCCTCGACCGAGTGTCCGGCCCGTACTGGGATCAGGTCCGGGACCTGATCGAAGACTGGTTCTCCCGGCTCTGCCCCGACGCGCAAGCCGACGTCCGGGGCCGCCTGCGGTCCAAGGACGACCGGCAGTCCAAGGGGGCATTCTTCGAGTTGTACCTCCACGAGTGCCTGCTCCGGATGGGCTACACGGTGACATGTCACCCGGAACTGCAGGGGACGAGTCGTCGGCCGGACTTCCTTGCCGAGAAGGACGGGAGGTCGATCTACGTCGAAGCGCGCTCGGCCTCGTCCAGTGACGTCGCGGTCGGCAGGGCGGCGCGGGTGAACGCGGTGTACGAGTCGCTGGACAAGTTGGACAGCCCGAACTTCTTCCTCTGGATCGACGTCGTCAAGCAGGGCGAGGCTCCGCTCCGCGCGAGGCCGCTGCGAGGTCGCTTGGAGACGTGGCTGGCTGGGCTGAACCCCGAAGAGCACACGCTCGTCGCGGGGAAACGTCGTGAGGACCTGCCCGCCTACGTCCACGAGGACGCGGGCTGGAAGATCGACTTCCGGGCGTACCCCAAGTCGCCTGAGGCCCGCGGACGGGAGGGCGCGCGCCCATTAGGGATCTTTGGAGGCGGCGAGGCCCACTGGGTCCAGGACGAGGAGGGGATCCGAGGGGCGCTGACTGACAAGGGCTCGGCCTACGGCTCGTTCGGCGCACCGTTCGTCGTCGCAGTCGCGTCCGGCAGCGTCTCTCTGGACGACGACGACGTGCTCAACGCCCTGTACGGCACGGAGGTCGTCGAGTTCCGTGCCTACGCCGATGGGACGGAGGACACCGCTATGGCCCGGAGGGCCGACGGCTACTGGTACCGGGGCGACCACTGGGACCACCGCGGGGTCTCGGCGGTTCTGGTGATCAAGAACCTCCACCCCGCCTTCGTGGGCAAGCAGCAGCACACGATCTGGGAGCACCCCGACCCGGAGTTTGCCGCGGACGTGTTCCCCATCTGGCGGCGATCCGTCGTCGAAGACGGGGGCATGACGTTCATCGACCCCGAGCGCTCGCAGTCCGAGTGGTTCGGCCTGGGTGACCCGTGGCCTGTGGGCGAGCCCTTCCCGCGATAGAGCGACCGTTAGCCGTCCCAGACAACCTCCAGCCGAATGATCGGCACTGAATGCTCTCAAGGATCGACATGGACGCTGAGACCGAACCTGACCAGTTCACGCATCGGCTGCGCTTCTACGGCGCTGGCGACCTTTCGACGTACTGGCAGATCCACCGAGCGGCCGAGATTATTGATGCATTTGACGATGCCTCTCCGCCAGACGACGTCAACGGCATCTTGGAACTGGAGAACGCTCGACTGTTCGTCGAAGAAGGCTTCACCCCCAGTGACGTGGTTGGAGACGACAGGAAGGACCTCCTCGCATCTGCCAAGCCGATCAGGCGGACCGTCGCGCAGTGGTTCAACGCCCTGGAGGACGACAACCTCGCCGACATGCTGTCGGAAGTCGATTGGCTGTACCACGAGCACCTCCTCGACCTCCTGGCTGGCCTCGGGGTCTTCGGACGCTGCTCCGCCGCAGCGATGCTGGCTGCGCTCGACGGCGCAAGCGTTCACGTCGGCGACATGCTCACTATCAAGCGGCTCGTGGAGAACTACGACACGGCCGTGCGGGACCGACTTCTGGCCGAGCCGGGTCGAGCCGAGCTCGTGGTCAGGCATCACCTTGAGGGCGGCATGAGGAAGGAGACCTTCCTCCCTACGAGTTTCACACCTGCAGACTGCAGGACCCTGATGGGGGCCTACATTGACAGCACGGAGCCGAACCCGAACTACCTGAAACTGATTGCGGACGCCCCAATCGACAGGAAGACCGGGGTGGATGCCAAGTTGGTCGTGAAGGCGAAGCGGCGTTACGACGGCATGATCGAGGGCTTCTTCAAGACAACTTCCGGCATCAAGACCGGTTGCACCGTTGCCGTGTCATCGACCCAGGTCGAGCCGGCGAAGGCAACATTGAACGACATGGTCATCGAGTACACCTTCAGCGAGTCCTGGCTGGATGACACATTGGACTTCCCATCCGTGCTGAACAACTTCCAGTTCCTGTTCGAGCTCGCACCACAGTGTGGACTCCTGACTCTCCCCGCCTTCGACAGCGAACGTCGCGGACTCGAACTCGTCATGGGCATAAACGGTGCCAAGGACTACCGAACCGGTCACGTCTTCACCGCCAAGGATCGCGCGACACTTGTCCAAACGGTGATGTACCAGCGCTACCTCGCGACGAAGGAGATCGACCTTGAGGAGGTGCTCCGCTGGTACTTCGAGGTGCACGTTCCTGCGGAGTACGGCATCGCGGGTTTCGTGTTCAGCCCGTCCAACCCGTTGGCGAACTACCTGGAGCGCTGCCGGAACCTGTTCGCCGAGATGGAATCCGTCGCCACGCAGTTCGGCCTGCTTGTCGAGGACGGCGAAATCGACCATGACGTAGCCGCCGCAGGAGCTGATCTGATCCGATACCGGACCATCCCGAGCGCACTGGAAGGCAAGTACATCTACGCGACGGACCACACCGAAATCCGAACGATCCTGCACATACTGTTCTCGGATCAGTCGCACCTGACCTACATCAACGAGGACTTGCGCGGCGAGAACGCCGTCGACCTGCTGCGCCGGAACAAGGTCTCGTACGAATCGCTGCACGAATACCAGCAGCCCATGATCGACAAACTCATCGAACTCGGGGTCGCCGAAAACACAGGCGAGCGCATCCAACTCGTGGATCCCGACCTGTTCCGCGTGCTGAAGTCACTGAACGAATACGAGGCCGTTGCCTACCACCATCTGAACGAGAGTTCTCGTGCACACGTCGACACGATGGTGGATGATGGGTGGCTCGTCAGGCGCTCGTCGCTGCTCACAGAGTCCGAGGCCGCCTACTTCAACTACAGCCTGAACTCGGTCGACTTCAGCAACGGCCCGAAGCTCCGCAACAAGTATCAGCACGGCATCCAACCCAAGGGCGACGGCGAAGCCCAGCATCAGCAGACCTACTACAGCGCACTGCGACTGATGGTCGCGCTAACCATCAAGATCAACGACGAGCTCTGGCTACTTGCGGCGGCGAAGAAGGAGCGGGCCTGAAGGGTACTTCGGGGAGCGACCGGGCACCGATGGCCTTGCGATCCAGACCTACCCCGACCTAGACCCGCCCAGGTGTCTTGTCACCCGCGTCACTCCGCCGCGATCCGGGCCGACCTCAACCGTCCTGCTGCTCGGCGTGTTGGACGTTCTCGATAAGCCATGTGGCGATCACCGCGGTGAGCGATCCGACGACCGCGATGCCGACAAGCATCAGCCCGACTGCGACGAAACGGCCCTGCGTCGTGACAGGGAAATGGTCCCCGTAGCCGACAGTTGTGACGGTGGTGCAGGCCCACCAGAGTGCGTCGCCCGCGGTTGTGATGTTGGCGTCCGGGGCGTTCCGTTCGGCGTCGAGTATCGCGAGAGCCCCCAGCGAGACCGCGAACACCGCTGTGCCTGCGACGTAGACCGCCACCTTCCCGGTGAGGCCTCCCATGGCGGACCGATTGATGATGCGCGCGAAGGCCAGCAGCCTCAGCAGTCGAAGTGGTCGGAACATGGGTGCAGCGATCAGGACTACGTCGTACCAGTGGTGGAGTGCATACGAGCGACGCCGGTCGGCGAGCGCGAGCCGGATGATGAAGTCGGTCGTGAAGGCCGCCCACACGGTCCACGAGGCGTAGAAGAAGAAGGTTGCGAGGTCCGGGTGGACGTCGGGGTCGAGGATGGGCCAGGCGTAGGCGACAAGGAAGGCCCCGGCGAGGAGAAGTAGCGGGACCTCGCTGGTCTTTTCCCAGTTCTCCACGCGGCTGAGTTCCCGAGACACGGCTGCACGCTATCCCGCGGCGTTCGCGGCGTACGCTCGACACAACCCAATGACAGGAGACAGGCTCATGCGACGACATGGGATCCGCGCTGCGTCCGCGGCCGCGCTACTGGCGATGACTCCCGTGACCATTACGACTCTGAGTGAGTCTGCGCACGCCGCACCGGAGAAGTACTCCTCGTGCGCGAAGTTGCACAAGGACTTCAAGCATGGCGTGTCGAAGAGCAAGAAGGCAGCCCGGAAGCAAGTGAATCAGGGATACGGGATGCCTGCGTATAGCGAGCGGGCGCAGAAGGTCTACTGGGCCAATCACACGAACCTGGACCGCGATCATGACGGGACTGCCTGCGAGGCGTGAGACCCACCGGATCAGCGCCCCGACGCGTGAACAGCCAGTGATTGCTGTGCACTCGAGGGGCATCAGATGTCGAGCATCTGGTTCTTCTGGGACTTGGCCGCCTGGGTCTCGTCGGGTTCAGGGGAGGGGTTGCGGTCCTTGAGGCGGCCGTTGAGACAAGTGCTGTTCCGGCCGCTGAGCTTGAGTGCGGCGTCGTAGCCCTGGGTGTCGCGGGTGTGCCTGATGCGCCATTCGGTGATGGAGCTGGCGGCGGTGTCGGTGTGGTGGAGCCCGGCGTGCTTGCGGATGGTGTTCATGGCCGTGATGACGCTGGCGCACCCCTTGGCGTAGCGCTCGGCATCCTTGTACTCGTTGCGGGGCCAGTAGGTGAGGTGCTTGTGCTTGGTGAGGTCTGCGGCGTGGATGTGGTTTCGGATGAGGTGGCTGTTGAACGTGTTCAGCTCGATGTCGCGGTTCGCGACCCCGCGCAGTCCGGGTGCCTCGATCCACCCGCTGCTGGAGCTGCCGTCGACGACGAGGTCGCTCTCGAACGTCACGTGCTCGGGCTCGATCTCGGTGGTCTCACCGGCGTTGAGGCCAGCGTCAATCTCCCCGTACACGGCTGCGGTGCGGCAGCTGTTCTTGTCTCCGCACAGCGACATGTGCAGCACCCACATACGCAGGAGCAGGATCTCGTCGTCGGTGTGGGCGCGCAGGGCCGACGGCGTGCGCTGGCCCAGGGCCGCCATCTTGGCTCCGACGTCATTAGGGGTGCCGGGGTGACCGGCGAGAGCGGCCACCACCAGGGTGAGCAGGGTGTTGCGGTACAGGTGGGCTCGGTCGGCCTCCTCAAGGGAGTCGGGCTTGGCGAGCGCTTCCTCGGGCATGCGCGCGGCGAGTGCGACGAGCCAACGCGAGTGGGCGATCACCTCGTTCAGGTCGCTGAAGGAGTTGGTGCGCGCGGCGGCGAGGAGGTCCTCCACGGTTGCGGCGAACTGGCTGCGGTGCGTTGACGGCACGAGTTCGTAGCGGTGGTCGAGGCGGGTGAGCGCCGCGGCGGCGTCCTCGAGGGTGTGTTCGGTGAGCATGGGGGTCAGGTCTGCGGGGGCGTAGCGGGCCATGGTGGTGTCTCCTCGTCTTGGTGGGTTGCGAGGAGGAAGGTGTGGGTCGTCGCGAGGCGCGCAACCGCGCACACACGTCTGCAAAGAAGTTGTTGGAGGCGGGGCGTTGCGGCGCGGATAGCGACGCGACCCCTGCCGGTCCGGCCTGCCGGGGGTCGTGCAGAAATGAACCGAGGCCCCAGCGAGATTGCTGGGGCCTCGAGTCGAAGGGGTGGGTGGTGGGTGTCAGTCGGCGCTCTGCCACTCCGCCCAGGTAAGGGCGTTGCGGACGCAGCCGCCGGCGAGGAGGTCGAGCATCTGCGCGCCGACGGTGAGGCTGGCGGCGCGGCCGTAGTTGGGGAGGCGGCGCTGGTACCAGTTGTTCCAGGACTCGGCGTCGTTGCGGCGGTGGGCGAAGTTGGCGAACTTCTGGTGCTGGCTGCGGGCGATGGGTCGCAGGCTGGAGAGGACGGTGTCTACGGCAGGGTACTTCTCGGTGCTGTCGGGGTTGCGCCGCAGGCCGTGGGGGTCCCATTCGGTGGTGAACCGGAACGCGCCGTGCGCGCAGGGGAGGTCCCAGGTTTCGGTGGAGCCCCAGAGGTCGGCGCGGCGCTTGCGGGGGGTGGAGGAGACGCAGGTTGCGGTGGCGATCTTGACGTAGCAGCCGGCCTCGCCGTCGTAGATGACGTCGTGGAGGGCGTCGTCGTCGACGTAGAGGTCGTGGGTGCAGGTGCCCGACGCGGTCTCGTGAGAGCGCTCGCCGAAGTGGTGGAACTTGGACCTGACGACGTCGACCTTCTTGCGGTGGACCTGGTTGCGGGAGCCCGTGATGTGCTGCGAGGAGGTGGCGGGGTAGATGCACACGCCGAGGGGGAGTGACTCGCCGCTGTAGTAGCGCTGATAGAGCTCGTCGTTGCGCCACTGGGCGAACAGGGTCTGCCGCTCTTTGGCGAGCCTGCTCTTCTCCTTGGGGTCGAGGTGGCGTGTCGGGCGGGCGTTGGCGTCTCGGAGCGCGAACCGCTCGTTGTTGTGGATCCTGCCCATGAACTCCTGGGCGTCCCAGTTCTGGTGGGCGCGCACGGTGTCCTCCTCGTCGGGCTGCTTCACGGTGCGCTTGGCGTTGGCGCCCACGGCCTTGTTGAAGACGCGGATGCGGTGCCGCCCGAGCAGGTAGTCGAGGGTCCAGCCGGTGAAGATGCGGTCCCACAGCAGGCTGTGGGCAGTGCCGTCGAGCCGGTCGGTGACCTGGTCGAGGAGGCGGAGGGCTTCGCGGACCTCGGCCTTGGGCGCGTAGCCGGTGGCGAGGACGACCGGGCCGTATTGGGTGGGGGTCTGGAGGATGACGTGGTTGATGCCGGTCAGCTCCACCTTCTGGTCTTCGGTGAGGTCGGTGACCTCGCCCGCGCCGCGGGACTCCCCGGCCGCGCGGCTTCCGACGTAGCGGGGCTTGCGCGTGACGGGGTCGAAGATCTCGATGACGTCGCTGAACGGCTTGAGGACCATGCCGTCCCCGACGATGGTGTGGCGAAGGGACGGGTTGGCCCAGTCCACTGGCGTGGACGGGTCGAAGTTCCCGAGCTGGCGCGCCTGGGCGACCGCGATCCGCTGGAACCTCTCCTGCAGCATCTCGCGAACCGCGCTCTCGGACAGGCGCTTGCGGAAGTGCTCGACCTGGTCACGGTTCGGCGCCTTCACCGGGAACGGTCGCGCCGCGTTCTCCGGCCGGCCGTTCCACGTCTCCTCCAGGCTCGCCCACACCGCCTGCTCGTGGAGCTCGGTGAGCGCGGACGCCCGGCTGCCGGTGACGCGCTCGGCGAGCACCAGAAACATCAGGATGGCGGCGGAGTACCCGCTGCGGCGCCCACGCCGCCGCGGTCGCGTGTCACCGCCCGGATCGTCAGGAGGGCCGTCGATCGCGGCGGCGAGGTGGTACAGCCCGGGCCAGTCGAGGATGGCACGGAACTCGGCCAGCCATGCCGCCTTCTCGGTGCCGGTGACCTTTCTGCGCAGCAGCGTCTCGTCGCTCTTGATCCGATGGTTCTGGTCGGCCGGGTTGGCGGGTGCGTCCGCTCCGCCGCTGGGGGTGGTGGCGACGGGTGCGGTTGAGGGGGTGGCGGGGCTCGAGGTGAGCGCCTGGGATGCCGCGACGGTGATGGTGGTGGAGAGGGTCATGTCTGGCCTCACAGCTTGAAGGTTGGTGTCGGGCGGTCGCGTTTGACCGCACGCACAACCCTCGTTCGCAGGACGCCTGCGGGGATCGGGTGAACTCCTCGATGCTCCTGGTGTAAACACCTGAACTCGGGATAGTCCGAATGGGCTACCTCCAGTTGCGACCGCCTGGGACACGCCACCTCGGCTGACAGTGGGTGTCGAGGTTGTGTGGGCACATGGCCTTCGTAGTCGTCGCACTGGGTCAGGAGGGCTTGGGCAGGACCAGATGATGGGTAATGGACGTCTGGTTGTATCGCCGTCACCGGCCGCGTGAGGTGTTGGCAGCGAGGTGTTCGGGGCTACGCGTTCCCAGCGAGGTGCGGTTTCGTTCCCGGACCCGAACCGGGGTGGTGCGCCGGGCTGACCGCGCCTAGCGTGCGAAACCGGGGAGGCAGCCTTGAACGAGCGCACCGACACACAAGCCGAGCTGGCAGCCCGCGTCCGACTGGGAGGGCACAGACAGCGCGGGGGCGCCCTCTGGTCGACCGAGGACCTTCATGAGGAGGTCACCCTTGCCTGGAGCTCGTCGGGAGACTTCACCTCCCAGACGCTGGACCGGTGTTCGGAGACGTTGCTGCGGTTCCTGCGCCGGCAGGCCGCGCTCGGCGTGTCAAACCCGCAGGAGTTCACGTCGGCGCACTGCGCGGACTTCGTTCACGCGCACGGCGCGAACGGTCGCCCTCCGGAGATCAGCACGATGCACGCACGCCGCACCGCCCTGCGGATGCTGTTCCGCACCCTGCGCGACCTCGGCATCTCGACGGGGGACCCCACGCTCGACCTCGCCCTGCCGCCCCGCACCGGCACCGCCGCCCGACCGCTCACCGACGTCGAGGTCGCCCTGTGCCGCACCAGCGCGCGACTCGGCGAGGCCGGTTCCCTTTCCTTGCAACGGGCCGTGTGCTGGGCACTCGGGGAGGCGACTGCCATCTCCAGCGAGGTCTCGGCCGTGCGGATCCGCGACGTCGACGACCCGGAGCGACCTACATGGGTCCGCCTTCCGGGCACTCGGCGCTGCGACCCCCGGCTCGGCGAGCTCACCGCATGGGGCTCGGCCATCGTCGCTCGCCAGATCGCCGTCCAGGGTGAACGAGGCGCCGCGCCCGGATCGCTCCTCGCCTACCGCGGCGCAGCCGCTCCCGGACAGGACAAGGCACAAGCTGCGACCTGCAACGCCATCACCGCCGTACTGAAGTACGCCGGACTGGCCACCGAGCCAGACGTGCGCCCGGCCTCCCTGCGAAACTGGGCCGGCCGCCGGCTGTTCGAGGCCGGCATGCCGATCGACCAAGTCGCCCGACGCCTCGGTTCCCGCAGCCTCGACACCGCCGCCGAGGACATCGGCCACTCCTGGAGGGCGTTGTCATGACGCGTGGCAGCGAGATCAACACCATCCAGCGCGTGCGCGCAGTCTGCACCTCCCGCACCCTGCTCGACCTAGGCGCTCGCCTCGCGTGGCACTCGCCCGTCGGTCGGCCACCGGTACAACCGGCCTACGTCCTGCTCGCCTTCGGTGTCCTCACCCGGCTCGCACGGTCCGGCATCCGCACCGAGTACGACCTCGCCGACCGCCACATCTGGGGCTACGCACGCGGCTTGCTGGCCGAAACAGCCCGCAGCAGTGGCCTCGACGTGCCCCCACCCGGTCACGCGCCGCCCAAGTGGGACCA
The DNA here is from genome assembly GCF_054049275.1 of Nocardioides sp. P5_E3. Lineage (NCBI taxonomy): Bacteria > Bacillati > Actinomycetota > Actinomycetes > Propionibacteriales > Nocardioidaceae > Nocardioides > Nocardioides sp. P5_E3. The sequence continues at coordinate 61,607 of NZ_JBFUMR010000022.1, read as the reverse complement.
CTGGCGCCACGCTCGCGACCACCACTTCGCCACCGACGACGGACTCGCGCTGTGGGCACGCGAGTTCCCCGCCGTCGCCGCCGGCCTCGCCAGAGACCTCGGGCTGTGCCGCAGCGACCGGTCGGGATCGTTCACCCATCCGGACCCCGAGCAGTGCATCTACGGTGACGGGACCCTCGTCCGGCCCATCTACGCTCCACCTGCCACCGCCACCCTGACCCGGGACGACGGCAGCAGGTACGTCGCGTATCCCGACCCTCGCACCGGGGAGCTCCACGATCACCCACTCCACCGGTTCGACCCGGACCTGCAGCCCCACCACGGCCGCCTCGGCCCCGTCCTGACCCACGGGTACGTCGCCTGGCACGCCCGTGGCCGAGCCCCCTACCAACGGGTCGTATTGGCCGTCGACCACATCCCCGCCCCTGGACAGGAAGCCGCCACCGCCGTCGCCCTGGCCCGCAACATCCACCGCCACCTCGGCAACGGCGTCAAGGCCGCCATCTACGACGGCGCGATGCACGGCACCCACATCGAGCACATGATGCGCACCTACGGTTGGCTCGTCCTGGCCAAGACACCCGCCAGTAACTTCGCCGCCGCCGACACCCCTACTGCTCTGGTGGTCAACCGGGCTGGCAAGGCGACTCGCAGCTACCCCCTCGCACCCATCAGCCACGACACGCGCGCCGGGGCGTGCGTGCACCAGCTCGCCACGATCAACGGGCAGGTCGTCGACCTCGGCCTCGACGATGCAGGAGACCCCGTCGTCTTGGCCGTCCTCGAGCGCGGACCGGTCAAGCGCTCACGGCGCTCGAACGGCCGCTTCTACTTCAACGTCGGATACCACGTGCCATGCCCGCGTGAACGCTTCACCACCTGGCTTTCACCGCACCCGACTGGTGCCGGCGACGCCACACGGCCCCACAACCTGCGCATCATCAACGAGGACGACCCCGACTTCGCCCGCCTGCACGGCCTGCGCAACGACTCAGAGAACTTCCACTCCAACCTCAAACGCACCCTCCTCGTCGACCGGCAGATGAGCTTGGGCTGGCGCCGCGGGCTCCTCGACATCTACTGCTACGCCCTCCTCAACAACGCGCTCACCGAGCAGCGACTCCGGGAGCCCGCCGCGACTCCCCGGCGACTCAGAGGAGCGCAGGCGTGAGCGCCCCGGCCATCGGCTGCGCACGGCAGGCATTGCGCTCGCCGAACCTGTTATCGACAGTTCTCGACATGCCCCCGGCGTACCCGCCCGGGTGGCCTCGAACCTTGAGAAATCAACAACGACCGACCAGCCAGCCTAACCATCGACGCCATGACAGATGACGCCGAGGAGCGCGACGAGACGACGCTGGGCCTGCTCGCCCGCCTCGTGGACTCGGTGCCCCGCAACGTGCCAATTCCGATGGTGGTCCCGCTCGCCACCCGCATCGCTGAGCTCGAGCACGAGCTGGATGAGGCCAAGAGCGTCGGCCACTGGCTCTGGCAGAACCTCCCAAGCGTCGCAAAGCACGCGCTCGGGGACGTGGGCGAATGGCCCTGGCTTGAGGAGTACCCCGAGCCGACCACCCGCGCCGAACTCGTGGAGTTCCTCGTCGGGCGGGGCGTGCGGCGCGCCCGCGCCGAGCGCTGGGTCGACATGCCGACGTCGCTGCTCTCCGGCGACGTGGCCAGCGAACTCATCACTCAACCAGGCCGGCCGCGGTTCCGTGCGATCTACGCCGCACGCCGGCACGCCCAGTACAGCGACCCCGACTTTTGGTCCTGACACTGGATGACAGCAATGAGAGATGCGACGTTCGCAGGCCTCGGGTCTGCATGCCGATGGTTGAGATGCCGACACTGGCAGGCCCAACGTGAGTTCGGCTGCGGGTCGTCGATGCGCGGCCGGCTCTTCAAGGAGCGCCCATAACCGACGACACGCCCGGAACGAGGGAGGAGCTTCGGCTGCTCCTCGAGGAGGCAGGCCTCGGGCCGAATCAGACGGCGGGCTGGCTCGACAACCCCACTCCGTATCTGTCCGGCCTCGTCCCAGCGCTCGCCATCACCGACCCAGCCACAGCAGCCCGAGCGCGCAACGCCACACGGCGCCTCATCGCGCGCCTCGGCGACAAAATCCCCGAACGCGTCAACGTGACCGCCGTGCGAATCCTTCAACCCGGCACCTATCGCGTCGAGCTGCACTTCCAGGGGGACGCCGGGACCGCGGTGCGCATCATGGATCTTCTGCCTTACCTGTGGGGCCCCGCCCTCGACCAAGTCCGCACCGACTACTCCACCTTCGCCGCCCTACACGTCGAAGGCGGCACCGTCTGTTGGCCCGGCGGCGCCAAGCTCTCCCCAGAGCTCCTCTACGGCGAGTCCTGGAACCCGGACGACCCGGGCGTCCTCACCTTCACCGACGACGAAGAACGATGAAGTACTGCGGCAGTGTCGCTGGGTACCGGGCATCGTGATCCGCAAGGAGGGCGCCCGGTTCTCCACCGCGGAGCGACGATGCCATCGCCGGCTGATGCCCTTGGTCGATGTCGCATTCGCAGGCTCCCTGCCGCACCGGCAAGGAAGAGCAGTCGGCCCCCTCCCCGACCTGGTGAAGTAGCCCGTTCGGACTACTTCAAGGTCATGTGTTTGCACGAGGAGCATCGAGGACTTCACACGATCCCCGCAGGCGTCCCGCGAACGAGGCTTGTGCGTGCGGTCAAGACCGACCGACCAACACACACCCTTCAACCTGCGAGGACAGACATGACTCTCTTCAACATCATTGACGCCGAGGCACCCGGATCCCCTGAGTGGACGTGGGCCGACCGCCTCTCGGCCCCGATCGAACTCAATCCCGGCCGGGTCCCCAGCCCTGGGCTGCGCGACATCCTTCGTTCTGAAGAACTCGACGTCGCTTCGGTGATGTTCCTCGTTCTCGCCCTCCTCTTCAGCAACTCTCAGCTCGGCCGTTGCCGGCACGAGAGGGCGCAGATCGAGCAGAACTGCCGTGACCTCGACGCAATTTTCGAGATGATTGGAACCGCGATGCGCGGGGCCCCGGAGGTCTGGGAGACCGTCCTCGGTGTCGCTGCCCACCTGATCCGCCGCGCCCAGACGGTCGACGCCGACGCCGACGCCGATGCCGTGACGTGCCGGACCGGCTGGGCGCGGGGCGCGGCACACATGGCTGAACCCCGCCCCGTCCGTTCACGCAACGTGGACGCACTGCTGGACTACCTGCAGGACCCTGGCGCCCCGGCAGAGACGGTAATCGCGCCCGACCGTGTCAGCGTCCGGGTCGTGGCGGCCACGTGCGCCGCCGCCCTCGACATCATGACGCACGAGCTGGGCACGACGACGAGCGATGTCTTCTGGTGCGAGCTCGAGTCGCTGGTAGACGCGCCTGCGTTGCCTGCCATCGCCCCGATCCCCGTCCTCCCACACTCCTGCGGCTGACAAGCCCACGGGTGGCGGCCAGTCGCGAACTCCCGACAGCACATCGTCCCCGCCCACGCCTGGACGTCCTTGCGTCCTCGAGTGCCCGCTTGGGGTCGCGCGGCGCGCTGTGGGAGCCCGAGACCGATCGCCGTGAGTGGCCCGTGGCGGACGTCCGGGCCGGCGACGAACGCCCATGGCCGCGCCACGACGGGTCTGGGTTCCAGCCAGCCGGTGGCACCCATCCCTCGGGCGGCTGCGGCCACTCGGGCGGCCCCGGCGAGGCAGGCCGAGGCGGTCCGCCGGCTTGAACCTTGCGACCGGCTCCAGTGAACTGGGGTATGGGTCGGCGCCGTTCCTGTACGACACGCGTGCGCTGTTCTTCTGGGACGACGCCATCACGTCTGAGAACAAGCTGCACAAGGCGTTTGCGGACCGGCGGGTGAACCACGTCAACGCGCGGCGTGAGTTTCTCTCTGCGACGCCGGCGGAGGTGCATGGGCCGCTCATGGCGAAGGTCGGCGGGCTGCTGGAGGTCAACGATGCGCCGAAGGCGCCGGAGTCCTTCCAGAGCGGTGGGCTCTGGCGGAGTTCGACAACGTGACAGGAAAGGACGCTCCGGCGCAGTTGTGAGTCTTGTGTCCGGGAGCCTGTTCGTGCGGCCGCAAGTGGCGGTCGACCACAACGCGGCCTAGAGGATGCGTGCCGGCCAGCGAGATGCGGGTCTACGGTTGCGGGGTTGCGCGTCGGATGTGGACGCGGTGTGGCCGGTCGGGACTGGTCCAGGCGATGGCGGCGTGACCGCAGTCGCCGAGGGTCGCGCGGAGCATCTGCAGGTCGCTGGTTGGTCGCTCGGCGGGCACGATGCGCCGCGGACGCTCCCAGCCTCTTCCGGCGGGCTGGAAACGAACCCAGGTGGTCGGGGCGGTGCGTCCGCGCACCCATGTCGCGATCGCGTCGCCGCGACGGTTGACGTCCAGTTGCGGCCACAGGCCCCATCGGTTGTAACGGCTCCTGTCGGCGAGGTGCGAGGCGATGACGAACGGCTTGCGCCACGTGCCGTCTGGTCGGCTCCAGCGTCCCCACAACGTACGGCCGTCCCAGCCGGCGAGGAGGGTGCGACCGTGCGCGTCGGTCTGGAGGCCGTTGAGGCCGAGGCGATGAGGTTGCGAGACCGGCGCTTCCCACGTGCCGTCGGGGTTCATGCGCGTGGTGTACACGACGTCGGTGGGCGTGAAGTCCCCGTCGACGGGTCCGTGGGTGACGACGGCCGCCCCGCTGCCGGCGTGGGTGATGCCGAAGAGCCGGTTCCCGGTCTCGTTCGGCAGCGCTGGGTTGCCGCGGCTGAGGAGATGCGGGTGGCCCCACCGGCCGGCCGGTGAGCGGCGCATGACGTAGACGCCCTTCGTTTTGCCGTAGGGGCGGGCGTAGCCGAGCAGGGCGCGTCCGGCGTCGTCGATCGTCGCCTCGAAGCTGATGAAGTCACGGACCGGGAGTGTGGCGAGGTCAGTCCACGCCGCTGCTGCGGCCGGGCGGTAGACGGCCCGCAGGCGCTCCCTGCCAACAAAGCGGCCCGGTTCGTCCCAGACGAGGACAGCGGCACCTCCCTCGTTGACGGCCAAGTCGACGCGTACCGGCGTGCGGTCACGGACGCGGGTCGGGGCCTGGGACCAGTCGCCATGCGCGGGTCGGTCGGTGATGGCGATGTCGGAGACTTCCATGCCTTGGTCGCCGTAGAAGCCGGAACCCTCGAAGTAGGCGAGCGTCTGGGTGCCCGCCCGGTCGACACCGAGATGGGTGCCGTCGTAGGCGTAGGTGTCATCGACGTCCAGGGACGGGTCCTGCGGGTCACCGGCAGCAGGGGGATCGTTGGCGGTCCGCGCATCCCATCCAGCGGCCTCGAAGAGCACCGTCGCCGTGCCGGCCCGGTCGACGACCAGACCGGACAGGCCGAAGTACGCCTCGCGGATGAGGGTGCCGGGAACGGTCGTCGGCTTCTGAGGACTCCAGTCCTTCGGCCGGCCGCCAGGACATGAGAGCGGGGTCGACGCGTCACCCTCATCTTCGGCGGCCGCCGAACCGGACGGCGTGCTGGAGGCCGCGGCCTCGAGGTCGATCGGCGCGAACGGTGTGGCGACACCTGTGTCCGGTCCGTCGTCATGCGTCGACGCCGGTCCTTGAGGCGTTCCTGTGCCGCAGCCTAGGCATGCGACCAACACGGCAACACCCGCTGCTGCGAGCGCTGGGCCACGGGCTAGGTCTCGCGGCCGCCGAGTTCGCTTGGCCGTGCCCTGCCTTGGTGCAGCTCGCCGCCCCGTGCTCATCGCACTGCGACCGCGGACGCCGCGCGGATGCCAAGTCCTCGCATCGGGTATCGCCTGTCGTTGGATTGCGTCGAGCGTACGACGTGAACTCCTGTAGGTATGGCCGTTAGGACAGACAGTCCTCTGCAGCCGCGGCGCTGTCCGAGGACGCCATGATGTCCCGGCCCTCGGCCATCGGTGAGCCGTCTTGGATCGCTGCACCCCACTCGGTCAGGAGTTGTGCGGGCTCGTTCAGAGCGAAGATCGGTCCGGGGCTGTCGGCCTCGCTGATGGACCACACGCCCCTCGCAGTGGAGTCGCCGCCCTCGCCGACAATGTTCGCGGCCACCATGTTCACGGGGTAGCCCTCGGTGTTCTGCTCATCCTTCGGCACGGCCACCATCACGGCATCGCGCAGCTCGTAGCCCTTCGCGTTGATTCCGCTCTCGATGGTCGTCACCACTGACGCTGGAGCGTCCTCGCACGTGGTTGCCGCGTCCGCGCTGGCAGTCGCCTTTGGTTCCCCCGAGCCGCCTGACTCATCGGACTCAGCGCACGCCGCCGTCGGAAGGACGAGCAGCAGCCCAGCGAGGACTCTCGTGCGTGCTGTTGACATGGCGACCACTCCCGAGCGATCTACGAGGCGTCCACCATGGCACCGCCCGCAGACCCACGTCCTCCCCCGCAGCGAGGGAGGTCCCGCCACCTCTCCTTCGAGCAGATGTCTGAGTGTGCAGATCTACTGAACCGTGCGGTCGCTCCGGAGTAGCGTGCAGCCGTGTCTCGGGAACTCAGCCGCGTGGAGGCGTGGGAGAAGACGAGCGAGGTTCCCTTGCTCCTGCTTGCGGGGGCCTTCCTCGTCGCGTACGCATGGCCGATCCTCAACCCCGACCTCCATCCGGACCTCGCAACCTTCTTCTTCTACGCCTCCTGGACCGTGTGGCTGGCGTTCACGATCGACTTCGTCATCCGGCTCGCGCTGTCAGACCGGCGTCGCTCCTATGCCCTGCACCACTGGTACGACGTGGTGCTCATCGCCGCACCAATGTTCCGGCCCCTTCGCCTACTGAGGCTCCTGGCCTTCGCGAGGATCATCAACCGCTCGGCGGTGGGTGGCCTAGCGGGGAAGGTCGCGGTCTACGTCGCTGGCTCGGCTCTCTTCGCGGTCTCGCTCGGAGCACTCGCCGTGCTCGACGTAGAACGGGACGCCCCCGATGCCAACATCACGACCGCTGGAGACGCCCTGTGGTGGGCCTGCACCACCGTCACGACCGTCGGCTACGGCGACCACTTCCCCGTGACGACCCAAGGCCGGTTCATCGCGGTGGGGCTCATGCTCGTCGGCATCGCGCTCGTCGGATCGCTCACCGCTGTGATCGCCACCTGGCTCATCGAGAACGTCCAACACGCCGACCAGCAGGACGACTGAACGTCCACCCGGATCTCGGCTGCTTGTTCCATTGACCGCAGGACCGGTGCCTGGCGAGCCCCGGTCCGGGCGCCCGGGCGGTCGCGCTCATCCGGTTGCCCGCGTGGGGTCGTGTGGCTCTCCTCTGGCCTGCGTGACCTTGCCAGGGCTCCGGGGGACTGGCGGGCTGGCCTCCCGCCCTTGGCACTGGGGAACGACGAGCTCGTCTGGGAGGCCCGACGCCCGCGGCCTCTGGCTGCCCACCCCCGCACCGGGCCGGCTGCTCAGGCGCGCCGACTCTTTCGGCGGGCAGCGCGGACAAGCGCGACGGCGACTGCGGTCCCGATGATGGGAGCGGTGGGGGTCTCGAAGTTCGGGTCGCCGTTGGCGTAGAGCCGCCAGTAGTTGCCCACGCACACCACGGCCAGCACGGCGACGAGCCATAACATCATCAGCCCGCAGCCGGGGCCCGACTCAACGCTGAAGGGCGCGCGGGTGTTGCCCGTCGCGGTCGTCGAACCTTGTCCTGGAGGGCCCGGGGACGGCGTGGGCCCGGCAGTGGAGAAGTCCATGCAGGGGTGCTTGGGCCACGGGGTGCCGACAGCGTCGAAGTAGACCTTGCTGCCGGCGTCGTTGCGCCAGAACCACACCGCCGCCCCGCACAGGGGGCAGCTTGCGTTGGGCCATTCCGGCAGCATGCCGTGGTTCGACGGCGGCGTCCGAGACACCGACCGGGCGGGCGACGCGAAGCCTGTCGGGGTGGGTCGAGATGCGGGTCGGTCAGCAGGCTTCGGCACCGGCTTGGGTGCTGGCCTGGCTGCGGGCTTGGGAGCGGGGGCGAACAGGCTGCCCCATCCGGAGCTGCGCCGGACCGTGTGAGGCCGAACGTAGTGGCGGCGTCCACTGGGGCCTCGCCGGTAGTGGCCTCTGCGTCGGTACCGTCGCGCCATGGAAGTCTCCAGGAGTGAGTCGAGCTGGTGTTGCCGCCTGCAATGAGTGGTTCCCGCCGAGGTCGGCGGGGCTCGAGCGAGCGAAGAGGCACCGACCGCTCCCATGCGGCCGGTGCCTCTACCTTGCGGTGACCTCAGGTCACCAGCAGTTGCTCCACAGGCCGCGGTCGTTCTTGCGGGCCTGGGCGATGGCGCGGACGTACTGGCCGTCCCGGGCTACCGGCTTTCCGCCGAAGACGTAGCGCTTCGTGAAGCCGTTGTACGCCTGCCTGTAGGACAGATCCTTGAACCCGCCCCGCTTGGCGACGTACCGCAGCAGCCGGCCGTAGCGGTCCTTGGCGGCCTGGGACGGGTCGGAGACGAGGTAGACGGTCGATCCGACGGGCGCGAGGCGCTTCAGGTTGTCGGTGGCCTCGTCGGCACCGCAAACGTTCTTCTCGGGCGTGTTGATGCCAAGCATCCGAATGCTCATGACGCGTCCGCCGCGGATGCGGACCTTGAGGGTGTCGCCGTCGATGACCTGGGTGACGTTGCCGGTCTCGCGGTAGACCTTCGGGCCCGGGTTGTGGTTCTGGTTGTTCGTGTTCCCGGTGGTCTGGCCGCCCGGGTTGCCGCGGCCGATGCACGGGCACGGGTTCGACTCGCATGCGGCGCCGTCACCCTCGTCGTCGAGGCGGTGCGGGTCGCTTTGAGGACCGCCGTTGGCGAGGAAGAAATTCTGGGCCGCGGCCTGCGACGGGAAGTCGCCGCAGTCGCGGTCGACGAACACCGCGCCGGCCGGCGCGGAGAAGGTGACGAGCATCGTCGCAACGACGCTCAGGAGTGCGGCGATGGCGGCCGCGAAGGTGGTCTTGCGCATGCTGAAGCAGTCCCCCTAGGACGAGATGCTGGCGCTCGAGCGCCAGCGGTTCATGCTGACGGCGTGACCGTAGACGCTTGCACCGACACGCAAGACCGAATTGGTTCAACCCGGGGCCTTCCCACACAGCACGAGGGACACGGCTTCACCTTGAAGTAGGGGCAACCGTGGTCGCTGCTCGTGCAAAGGTGACCTAGATCTGCCAACGCCACCCCGGCGGCGGCGTGTGTACCGAGTGCAACAGGGGGTTCGATGCGCACTTCGCTTCTTCGGCTGGGCACCGGGTGGGCCATCGCCCTGACAGGCGCGCTCGTCGTCACGCCGGCGCACGCAACAACACACGAGGAACGACCAGCCGCCGACACCCGCGTTTCGCCCGCGAGGTATCCCAACGTGGAGGAAGTCGCGCGCATCTTCGCCGTCTACCGCGGCGGTCGCCGCGAGTTCCTTGGGGGACGCCAGCTGTCGCTCACCTCGGCCGACTGCCAGTATCTCGACCTCGCCGACACCCAGCCGCGCGCCGGCCGGGTGGCCAACTACATCGCGCGACGAGGCGGCGACCCGTTCTTCACCGGTGGCACCAGCGTCGGAGTGGCCCTGTACGACTTCCGCAAGCCGAAGCGGGCACAGACAGCCCTCGATGAACAGCGCGACACCATCAGCAGCTGCTACGGACCCAACTTCGACGGCGACGGCTACGGCAACACCTATCGCCGGCTTGCCGCTCCCAATCTGGCCGACGACCAGTTCGCGTACAGGCAGATCAACCACGACGTGAACACCGGAAACGACTGGTTCAATTACGTCTACTTCCGCCAGGGACGCTTCCTTGGCATCGCATCCCTGCAGCGCGACCGCAGTGCCCCATCCGCCTCTGCGGCGTTCGACCTCGCCCGCGCGGCGGTCCGCTCAGCGACTTGACCGCCACGAAATCTCGTGATGCCCGTGGACGCATACGGCGGAGTACTTCACGGGAAGCCCGCGATGCCGCGGGATGTGGAACCGACAGGGGCGCAGCTGTTTCCGGAAGCGGCCTACCGTACGTCCAAGTACTGGGTGGCTGGTATGACGTTGCGCGCTGTGATGCCGGCGGGAAGGCCCCTTGCGTACGCGACTTCTCACGTTCTCCCGTCAAGGTCTCCAGGACACGAATAGTCTCGAGCTTCCTCGAGGAGAAGGTCATTGCATGTTGCCGTCCGGTGTTGTTCGTATCGTCCTGACCGCCCTGGCGGTGCTGGTTGGCTCTGTGGCGCTTCCTGTCAGCACAGCGTCCGCGCTCATCCCCACCACGACCACCGTCACGGTCGCGCCGCACCCCTCGCTGAGTGGCTACTGGGTCGCGACACCAACCGTCAGACACTCCGGTGGACAGATCACCAAGGGCGAGTGCACCACTTACCTCGACGGCGTATGGCTCGGCACCAACGGCACCTGCACCGGGGAGATGTTCGCGGTCCCGGCCCCGGGGACGCACACCGTTCGTGTCGATTACGTGCCCGACCCGTACGGCATCCCGAGCGACCGGGACATCTACTCGCCGAGCTCAGGGTCTGCGGACTTCAGCGTCGCCACAGCACCAGTGACCGCGCCGCCCCCTGCTCCGCCGGTGACCGCACCCGTAGCGACCGCCGCCACCGTGACCACCGCGAAGAAGAGCGTCGCTAAGAAGAAGCGGTCGTTCACCATCACCGTCACCGCCGCGGACGGCTCGGCCCCGACCGGCACGGTGTTCCTCGTCATCGCCGGCCCACAGAAGGTGACGCAGAAGATCACGTTCAGCGCCGGTCGCGCGGTCACGAAGGTCGTCCTGAAGAAGGCGGGGCGGTACACCGCGACCGCGAAGGTGACGAAGACGGCCACGCTGGACTCGTCCAAGTCTTCGGTCGTGCGGTTCAAGGTCGTCGCGCCGAGCCGCTGAGAGCCGCATGTCCGACTCGGCACCAGGGCGGAACCCTCCGACTCGCGGCACAACAGCGGCCCGGACCCGACAAACGGGAGCCCTACTGAAACCAAAGAGCCTCACGGTGCGCAGCGGTGAACGTCCTCGGCGCTGAGGCACGTGTCGGCACCAAGCCCTCCGTCTGCTTGGTCTTCGCCTGAGCCGCCGTCGAGGACGTCGTTGCCAGGACCGCCATCGAGGCCGTCGTCGTTGTCTCCTCCGTAAAGGGTGTCGTCGCCCTCCTCGCCTCGGAGGTAGTCGACGTTGCTGAGCCCAATGAGGGTGTCGTCGCCTTCTCCGCCGTCGATGCTGTGGAACACCTCGGTGGGACGGTCGGAGCTGGTGATGCGGTCGTCCCATGGACTGCCGTACACGTGGAAGTACGCGCCCTTGCGGTCGAGGTAGGTGATGGTGTCGCCGGGTGCTGTGGCCGGTGCGCCGACGTGGCGCACAGTGCCTGCCGCGAGGTCGACGTCGACCGGGTGGGGACTGCGCCAGAAGCTGAGGATGTAGAACCCCTCTTCGTGGATGGTGAGGTGGTCGCCGTCGATGGTGAGGCGGACGCCGATGTCGCCGTCACCGCCGAGGTGCAAGGTGTCGTGTCCTTTGCCGCCGGCGTAGCCCCTGTAGCCGCCGCCGCTGAGGGACACGATGGTGTCGTCGCCGGGACCGCCGTTCACGCTTTCGTCGATGCCGTCGGCGGTGGCTACGTGGTCGTCGCCCGGGCCGGCCTTGACGGTCCGCCATGCGCCGACCGATGTCAGCCGGTCGGGACCGGGCCCGCCGAACAGCCGGTCTCCGTGGCCGTAGCGGTCGATGACGCGGTCGTCACCTGGCCCTCCGGAGAGACGGTCACCGCCACGGATGTTGGGTCGACCTTCCTTGGCGAGGCTGCGGCCGCCGATGAGCTTGTCGTCGCCGGGACCACCGCAGATGATGTCTTCTGCGCCGCGGCCGTTGACGACGTCGTCGCCGGCGCCAGCGACGATGACGTCGGGGTCAGGAGTGCCGGTGAAGCGGTCGTCGCCCGCGGTCCCGAGCCCGCCGGGCGAGACCGGGTGACCCATGCACGTCGGCTTGTTGCGCTGCTCGGCCGGCAGCGCGGGGCCGACGTACGCCTGCCCCACCGCGTACGCGGGCAGGGTCGCGGCCGCCTCGCCAACCGCTTGGGAGTTCGGGAGCTCTGCGAGCCGGGCTCCGGTTATACCGGACCCGCGGGGCCGCTCCGAGCCGGCGTCTGCCTCTGCGACGGGCTCCGTCGACGCGAACGCCGCGGCCGCAGCAAGCAAGACGCCTACCCCTGAAGCTAAAAGGACACCCATCGTGCCTCCTCGAGCCGGTCACGCCGAACGGGAACAGCCTCGCAACTCGCGAGGCGCGGCGCTGGCGGCGAGGCGCCGTCCGGACCGGCTGCCCAGGTAGGTCAGGCTGTCAGGTGCGGGCGACTCGAGGCCTAGTTTCCTCCGCACCTGGGGCGCTGCCAATGGTTTGCCCGTTACACGCGCGCGGGGACCGCACCACGCCCTGAGGATAGGCCCTTCAAGCGCTCAGACGAACGCCCTTGAACACCTCGCGCTGATGCCACGTCACATGCGCGGACGCCGGCACCGGCGTCCCAGGGCGCGGCCTCAGTTCGACGTCGTGCAGGTCGTACACGCGCCGTCCTGCGCCCGTACGCGCCGAGTACGCCCCAGAGACCTGCACCCGGTACTCGGCCGTCAGTCCGAGCGCTCCGCGGTCGAAGAGCCGGTGATGCAGCGAGCACAACGCGAGCCCGTTGTCCGGGTCATCCGGGCCGTCGTGGTTGAACCACCGCACGTGCGCCGCGTCCAAGCCGACCGACCCGGACCCGAGCTGGCCGTCGAACCCGCAGAACGCGCATTGCCGGTCCCAGGCGGCGAGGATGGATGCGGCCCACGACGTCGATCGCTTCCGCCCGGGCAGCCGCACGACCGTGCCGAACACCTCGTCGGGGTCCAACCCGGCCGCCGTCAGCACATCTGCGAACAAGCTCGGAGGGAACTCCGCCTCCACGAGCTCCCGCGCCGTCGCATGGAGGGCCCCCGGCGACGCCAGTTGGGCCTCCACCGCAGCCGACAGACGACCCGTCGGGGCGATGTCGTTGAGCTGCGCGACCTTGTCCATGTCGACGTCCTCGTCGAGCACCCACACGCCGTCCGACCGTAGTCGCGTGAACGGGTACGCCGCTGCCTGAGCGGGCTCGGTCTTCGACACCGGGCCGAAGTTCTCGAGGAGGGCGGCCAGTTCGGTGCGCGCCTCCTCCCACGAGAGCGCCGAGGACCCCATGCGAGCAAGGCGCCCCAGCGCCAGCAGCACTAGCAACGGCTTGTGCGGCGACCGCGCCCCGTCATCACGACGATGCTGGCGAAGCCGTGTCAGCTCCGGGACGGCGCTCGAGCTCATGCCGGGGATGCTTCCACGCCGCGCAGGCCAGCGTCGGTCGAACGCCAGGGCTGGTCGGCTGTGTCCGCGAAGGCGTCGGATGACATCGAGCCAGTGGCCCCCCGACACGGGATGCAAACAAGCCGGACTGCCGCCAGGTCATCACGACCCACCGTGCGCTGTCGCCCACGGATCAGGCTGACGTGACTGTGGCAATCCCTCCGCACGCAGCTCGCTCACCGACCGGCTCTTGGACAAGTTCTGCGCCCTGATCGCGGCGTGCACCTGCGGCAGCTGGTAGAAGCGCGTCCGCCCGTCGGAGCCCAGGGCGTACGGCATCCTTCCCCGACGCGAGCGTTGGTGCACTGCCGCCGGTTGCACTCCGAGGAACGCAGCCACGACATCCGCGCGTACCCAAGCGTGCGCGTCGTCAGGGGGCTGGGGCTCTGCACGCGGCTGCGGACCGGGCTTCGGCATTGCTCGGAGCCGGGAGGCCTCCGCGCGCGCGTCCCGCAACGCCAGCACCTCTGACTTCCGCAGGCTCGGGCGCTCGCTTCGAGGATGCAGCAACCCACGACGGGTCAATTTCGGCACGTTCGACGGGTGCGTCCCCAAGATGCGCGCGGCGGCCATGATGGTCACCCACTCGTCGTCCCCGTCCGACATGTGCAACACGCTACCCGCGCCAACCGGCCCCGATCCGCTCTCCACAGCCCGATGTCGGCGGGGCGCGGTCAGCGTCGCGGCATGGGCGACGACAAGGACAACCCAGCTGGGCCTGGAAACCACGAGACCGTTGACGTCGCCGCGTTGGAAACTGAGCTCGTCAAAGCCAATCGCAGGGCTCGCCCGCGGCGGTCGGACGGTCAGCCGCTCGTTCGTCGAAGAAGTCAGCGCGCTGCCGGCATGGCCGCTGTCGGCACCTTGTTGTCAACCAGGGACGCTCGAACCGTCGTAGGATGTCGAACAAACGTTCGATGAGGTGGTGGTATGGCCGGCGGGATGGGACGAAGGGACAACGACCCTCCGCGTGAGACGCTCGCCGAGCGCATCGCAAACACGCGTGCCAGCGATGCCGGGCGAGCTGGTCGCGACGACCGTGCGGGCCGGCCCGGGCTCGGGCACGCAACCGCCGGGTTCCACGGCATTCCACCGACCGCTTCACCGTCCTGGATGGCGACGGCGCCTTCCGCTACCTCAACTCCTACCGCAGCGCACAGTTCCCCGCCATCGCCGGTGCGGCACTGCTGGTACGAGTCCAAAGGTTACGGCCGGCAGGCCGCTCTGCTCCTCCGTTGGCGCAACATCGGCGGCCACTACCAAGGCCACGTGTGCACCACAGTGTTCGAGAACGGGGAGTGGGTGCTCACAGACGTGTGGGTCGACGCGTCACGACTCTCACCAGCTTGACCCCGTGAGCCGGCGCTTCGTCTCTCACTGGGTGTGTTCCTTCTGGCGACACCAGCTTCGCGAACAGCCTCACTGCTGCTGCTCTGTTGCCCACGTGTATCGCAGAGCCCGGGGACCGCGCCGCGAGGGGGCTATCGGCCCACCGCAAATTTGGCGAATCGCCAACAAGTCTATTAGCGTGGTGCCAACAAGCCAGCCCGCCATCATCCGTGGGGGGCTCGAGGCAACCGAGCGCCTCTACGGGGGCTCGGACCTAGCCACGAGAAGGACTCCATGCCGCGACCGCAATTGTTCATCTTGGCGCTGACCGCCGCGCTCATCTCGTCGGTTCTCGCACTTGGCGCTGCCGCACCCGCGCAGGCAGCGGGCGCCGACCTGACCGTGACGCACTCGGTGGCCGACGTGTCCACCACGAGCAGCACAGTCGAGCTTCCGGTCACGTGGAACGTGTCGCTCCCTGATGGCGCGACCGAGTGGACCGTGTCGGCTTGGACGACCGACGCCTCGGGCACCTGGCCCGCTGGCACCTGGAGCCCCGAGTCTCGTCAGCCCGCTTCTGTCACCACGGCCACGACCCAACACCGTTTGGGCGTGCTAGAGGGCGTCACCAACCTCCGCATCCGAGCCACCATCAAGTCCATCGACACCACCGAGCCGTACACCGGTAACCGCACCTTCGTCGTGGACCAACCGTTCACGGTCACCCGCACATCGCCGCCTCCGCCGCCTCCGCCGGCACCGCCCGTCTACCCGTCGCCGCCCGCACCTCACCCGGCGCCGGCACACGCCAACAACCGGGTCGACCCGGCGGACGACCCGGATGACACCCACGAATGGGTGACGACCCGCGGGGAGTGGAAGCAGATCCGCAACGGCATGCACCGAGACCAGGTCGAGCGCATCCTCGACGGGCACGGCGCCCCGTACGAGGGGTCTCCCTACACGCGGTACTACGGAGACAAGCACAACGGGGCATGGCGCACGTCGGCCGTCATCTCATACGACAAGCGCTGGCGTGTCGACTATGCGGCCTGGACGACTAGCGAGTGGATCACGAGCCGCGGCGTCTCGGTCGGCCTCCACTACGCGGACGGCAAGTACCAGAAGCGCAAGGAGATGTACGTCGGCAACAGCACCCGGCGCCGCGTGAGCGTGACGGTGCGAGCCAAGGAGCGGTCCTGGAACTTCACGCTCAAGCCTTGGGGAACCCAGACCGTCTCCCGTCGCATCGACAACCTCTTCATCGAGGACCTGAGGGCTACGGTCCGCTCCTAGGGACGGGCGGGCGGGGAGCTTGTCGGTCAAGATTCCTGTGCCGCGAGATAGCGGCGCGAACGCTGATGTGGGGAGCGTTTGACGGCCGGCTGCTGCCCGGGCGACGTAGTGCGATGGACACCAACACCATCCGCGCCGTGCAGGACGCCGATTGCCCGATGATGCGGCTGGACGTCGCAGCGCACCTCGCCCGCTACAAGGAACAGAGCCGCGCCCACACCGCCTCCGACCTCAACGCCTACCTGCGCTGGTGCCTCGAACGAGACGTGATGCCGCATTGCCGCGGCTGCTGTTCGCCGTTGCCATTTCATGGCATGACGAACGCCCGCCTGCAGCGGGTGGGGCGTTCGTGAAGTGCTACCGACGACTGACCTCGTCACCTTCCCGATCCTCTCGGCGGCGACGAGGCCACGCCATGACGGACTGAACTCGAGGAATCCTCGCCGATGCCAATGCCAGCAGGCCCAGCACGACGAAGCCGATGCCGAGGACGACCCGGTCGTCAAGGAGCTCCCAGATCCCCACAGCGACCAGCGCTGCCGTCAGGAAGTAGTCGAGCGGCGTCGGTCGAGTCATGGTCGCCTCCTAGTGGGCGCATCCCCACGTAGCCCAGGCCACGCCGAGAGCAGCGCCGAAGCCCCAGCCTCTCGTGAGACCCGCACCCGCCGCAGAACCGATCTCCACACCGCACTGAACCCACGAGCTGAGCTCGGCGTTGGTGATCCCGTTGGCGTTACCGGACAGGGTCTTGAACCTGCCCTGCGCCGTCGTCCGGCATCGGTAGCCGGCCAGACACTGCGGGGAGGGGAGGTTGTTCCCGGAGACGACCACCTCGCCGCAGTACGTTCCACCGCTGCAGTACCGCGACTTGTTGACGTAGACGCACCCGTTCGGGGCGCAGATCCGGTAGGCGTCCGGGAGGACCATGGCGATGACCCCGTCGCCGGTCGATCGCCTGCTCACGGGCCAGCTTGTCGGCCTTGGCGACAGCCGACGGGCTGGTCGGGGTCGTATCGGTGTGGGCGGGTTAGCCGCTCATTCGAGGTCGTTGCGAACCGCCCCGACCTCCACCTCCACCGACGCAATTGGGCCCCAGCTCAACGCAGGCTGACAGCTCCTGCGAACCGTGCCCGGTCGCTCGACCACGGGCCCGCCGCATCCGACCTGAAGTAGCCAGTCAACGACTGCACGCGCACCACAGCCTCCGAGTCCGGCAGACACCGGCGCGGTACGTCCAAGCTCACCACGTCCCGCTTCCATGACACCTTCGCGCGCAGCGGGTCGCACGACTCGAAGTCCGTTCCGTCGGTCCCGAAGTTCAGGTACGCGTACGACAAGCTCGCCGCTTGGGGGCTGAACCCGACCGAACCCGAGAACAAGTCGTCGCTACCGGCCGGCTGGGAGATGTTGAAGAATACCATCTGGTCCCATCCGCGGGTCCGTCGCACGTCCCGCAACTGCACGGTGAACCGCGTGCCCGACCCGCGCGCCTCGACCGTCACCTTCCTCAAGTCGATGGAGGTCCGCTCGTCCATCGAGAGGCCGCGGATGCGGTGATGGACGCGCACATCCCCGCGCGGGTCCTTCACGGACGCCAGCACCTCCCGCTCCGAGCTCGAGCCAGCCGAAGCCGGGACGAACGCGGCCGCCGCCAACAGGCCAGCGGTGGCGAGGGTGGTGACGCCTCGGCGGCGGCAGTTGTTACGAGAGATCATGAAGGGAACCTATGTGGCGACGCGTGCCGAAGCAGCGGTTCCAACACAGCCAGACCCAAGCCAGTTGCTGGACTGGCGCAGCGTTGCACGGGTCATGACTCCGATGCGCTGGCATTGTCCTTGGCATTCGCAACCATCTCGGCGCGCTCTTCTGGCGTCAAGGACGCGAGGTAGCTGCGGTAGTCGTCCATGCCGACTTCGATGATGGTGGAGAACTCCGGGTCGTCGGCGAGGTCGCGGATGGGGCGGCGGCCTGACAGGACCTCCCCGACGATGGACGCGACGCCGGTGCCGGGGTGGTCCTCGGCGATGCTGACCAGGTTGGCGCGCAGGCGTGCGGCGGACGCCTGGTCGCCGGTGAACGCCAGGAACTCGTCCCGGTCGTCGGCGGCTTTGTCTTGTGCGGGGTCCTGCGGCTGCCAGGTCATGTCACTGAGGGACGTAGAGCTGCTCGGCGGGTACCGGCCGGCCGGTAGCTGTGTCGACGACTTCGATGCCGTTGCCTTCGTCGACGATCTGCAGGTCGGAGCCCACGGGGAGGTTCCAGATGCCGATGAGCGCCGGCTCGAGCTCGCACACGGAGTTGAAGTCGGTGATGACGAGGTTGTTGGCGTCGCTGAGGTACTCGGTGGTGTCGACGTCGGAAAAGATCCGCCATCCGTTGTCGGCAGTGGCTTGAGACTCTTCGCGGACCATCCACTTGATGCGGCCGGCTCCGGTGAGCACGTTCTTCGAGACCAGGCAGGCGCCGGCGGCGGGGATGAACTCGATCGGCATGAGGCTCCTTGACGTCTCGGGTGGGGTGCGGCTGCGTCAGTGCGGTTGGCTGGTTCGGCCTTGCTACTGGGCTGGTGGCGGGACCGGTATCCCGCGGTCGGTGAGGGTCTGCTCGGCGCGGATGACGAGCTCGCCGCGCTTGGCCGACCACTTCCGCAGGTTCGTCAGCACGGTGCGGCCGTCCAGGCCCGCCTGCAGCAGGTCGAGGTCCGGGCGTGCGAGGAGGACGTCGTAGAAGGGCGTGAGTGTGACGTCGCTGAACTTGAACTTCGCGGCGAGGGTCTCGAGCGGGGTGCCGACCTTCGAGTCGACCGCGTTGACGTTCGCGCCAGCATCCAGGAGGCGCTTCAGCAGCGGCGCCTCCGCCGCGAAGTCGTGCTCGCCGCGGTCCAGGAAGCGGTGCAGCGGCATGGCCTCGCGAACGTCGGCACCGTCGTCGAGAAGGCGATTGGTGATGGCGACCCGGGAGGGGGAATCGGCGTTGGTCAGGGCCAGCGACAGCAACGTGTCGTGCTCGAACTCGTAGTTCACCCACGCTGGGTCGTAGACCTTCTCGAAGTCGGCGTAGGTGCCCCGGGTCAGCGCGGCGTGCAGCGCGCTCGTGTCACGAGGCTTATTGCGGTTGAACAGTCCCATGGGCTCAGTGTGCCTATCAGTCTCGTTGCGACAGTCTCACGCTGTCTGGTTGTGCTGTTCGGACCGTCGATCTGCTCCAGCTATGGAGCTTCGTCGACGTGCGAACGATTTCGCCCTGGGTGGGCAACTTCGTAGTTCCTAGGGTCTCGGTATCGCTCCAAGAACTCTTCCTTGGTGATCTTGCCCGACAGGTACTCATCGCGCAGTTTCCGGTACTCCTCGCCGCGGACGTGGCCCATGTCCCACACATCCTTTTGGGGCTGCCCGGGCTGCCAGTCGATCTTGACGAGGTCCCCGTCCTTGTTGAGGACCCACACGTCACCGTTCTCGTCCTTCGCGTTCTCCCAGACCTTGTTGACCTGGTCTTTGTCGTATCCGGGCCGGGAGTTCGCGTACGGAAGGCGGTCGCCGTGCCTGTCGTAGCCGTAGGAGTTCGGCTTGCCCTTGACGGGCAGCTTGCCGGTGGGCCGCCGCCGCAGGGCCCGCGCGGAGCGGAACTTGCGCAGGATGCGGGTAACGTCGGTGAGCTTGTCGACGGTGCGAACGATGGTGAACACCGCCCGAACGCCCCGGATGGCCGACAAAGCGGTGATGACGCGGCGTGCGTAGTTCGCGGCGCGAGCTGCGACGAGCGCGGCACCACCGCCGGCGGCGAGGCCGGCGGTGAAGAACGACCCGATGCCGGCGACCACTGCGGTGGCGCCGACCTCGATGGCGAGGTCCTTCATCAGGCCCTTGACGGTGCTCTTCGTCTCCTCGACCTGGTTCGCGTAGTCCCGGCATGCCGAGGCAAGTTCTCGGCACGCGCCGGCGATGTCAGCGGCGCCCTGCTTCACCTCGCCGATCGCCGCCTTCGCGGCCGGGATCTCGGGCGAACGCTGGTTACCCAGCTGGGTCTTGGCGACGTCGCAGTACACGCTCAGCCGGTCGAGGCTCGACGCAGCGGCATCCCACGCCGACGCGGCCTCACCGAGCCGGCCGGTGTCGGCGCCGGGCCACGCGTAGCCCTCGAGGTAGTCGAGGATGACGTCCCAGAACTGCGGGGTGTCCTCAGCGTTCGCACCCGACGCCGTCGGTGGGGTGTAAGGGGACACCTCGACCGGGTCGACATCCTCCTGCGCGCCAGACCCGCCCCCCCTTCTGCCATGGACCGACCCGGCGTCCGCATCGGCGTGGTTGGCACCGGAGGCCTCCGCGATGGTCGCCAGGGTCCCGAACGCCGTCACGAGGTCCGCCATTGCCGTGACGGCGGCTGAGGCGCCGGAGTCGTAGTTCGGGACGAACTCCTCCGACGACTTGTCGTCGCCACCCATGCCGCCGAAACCGCCGAGCTTGCCGCTCAGCGTTTCGTAGGCGTCCGCGGCAAGCCCGTTCGCGGTCTCGAGGGCGGATGCCGCACTGGTGTAGCCGCCGGAGTCGACCTCGATCCTCATGAGAACGACTCCCACATCTTCACGTTCGCGTCCGCGGCTCCCGTGTAGTTCGTGTGTGCGTTCCTGGCCGAGGCTCGTAGATCGGCAAGGGCGGCGCGCATGCCGCGCATGCCTTCCTCCCACGTCTTGTGGGCCTCGGCCTGCGCCTCTGCGGCGAGGCCCTCCCACGTGGACTGGAGGGCGGCAATCTGCTTCTCGATGTCGTTCGTCAGTGCCTCGAGGGCGTTCTCGGTGGCTTGAACGTCGGAGATGACGGCGTCGAGGTCGTCGGTGTCGATGGCGAAAGCGCGCCCGGCCACGGTCAGCCCAGCCTGTCGATGATGCGCGCGGACAACGCGTCGAGGCGCTGCTGGGAGGCGTCGTCGGAGGTGATGAAGTCGCTCTGGGTTTCATCCAGCAGCTCACGCATCGCGGTGAGCCCAGCGAGGACTTCGCCGGCGGACTCCTTCCACTCCTCCCACGCGTCCGAGAAGGCGTCGGCCGCCTCGCCCGACCATCCGGCGTTCAGGAACCCACGAACCCGTCCATCAATCTGATTGCGGCCCGTGCGCAGCCGTTCCGCCGCGTCGTACACGTCGTCCTTCGCCTTCGCGAAGGCCGCGTGCATCACCTGCACCTGGTCCACGATGTGCCCCCTGCCCGAGTCGGTCGCCAAGGGTTCTACCCACCCGCGCCGGGAGTGAATCCTCAACGAGAGGGGTTTTCCACAGCGCCCGATCCAAACGAGCTGCACGGCGCGCGCTCAGCCTCGTGGGTCRCAGTCTCCTCGCACCAACGCCGAGAGCCGCTGGGAGGGTGGCCGCGGGCTACGTCGGCGTCGACGGCAGTGGACGGCCCGATCGTGGCCGTTGAGCGCATCCAGCTCGTTCTGACCGGGCGTTCGACCAACGCCACCGGTGCGTCCGGGGTTTTCTGGAGGCCGACTTGCGTGGCCCGCAGTCGTTCCTCGTCGACGACCTTGAGGGTCTGTGCAGGCTCGACTATGAGGTGGCAGAGCGGATCAGAAGTTCGCCGCGTAAGCCGTTACGAGTGCCAACAACTAGCCGCGCAAACGGGCACAATCGGATCCGACATCCGTCCTGGAAGCAAAGACACACCCAGTCAGTTGAGGGCCACGGGTTCGTCGGAGTCGAAGGTGCCCTCCCATGAGGTGATCTTCCAGCCGTTGCCGTCGTTGTTGGTCATCACCAGGCTGACCATCGACTCCTGGTGCACGCGCATCCGGCCAGCCTGCGGCTTGGCGGGGTTGGTCACGCGCGTGTAGTCGTTGGCGTAGTCGATGTTGACCCGGAGTCCGCCGAAGCCGCGGTCGCTGGCGACGAACACGTCGCCGAGGAAGGTGCGGTTGGTGACCAGCGGCTCGTCGGCGGGGATGTCCCACATGGCGCCGGGGGAACCGACGCGGACCAGGGCCTGCAGGTTGCCCCACGCGTCATCGTTCTTGAGGTCCTTGGCCGCAGTGAGGTTCTGCTGCCACGCGGCGGCCGCGTTCGGGGCGAGCTCGGGGGTGACGCCCTGGAGCGCGGTGCGCGCGGCGGGCAGGTCGGCGCGCATGAGGTCCTCGCGCAGGGTCCACTTGCGCAGGAAGTTCATGGCGGCGTTCGCGGCAGCCTTGGCGTTGGCCTCGCCGTGCATGCTGAGCGCCGTCGACTCGATGCGGATGCCGTCCTTGGGTCCGGTCCACCCGGTGGGGCGCGCCGGCTTGGCGGGCTTGGTCTCAGTCACGGAGACCTCGGGGACGGCGGTGGTGGTGGAGGAGGTCTCGGGGAGCTCGGGACTGGCCGAGCTGCTGGCTGAGGGGGTGGCCGAGCTGGTGGCGTCGGGCTTCGGGGGCGTGGGCTCGTCCGCGGAGGCCGAGCAGCCGGTGAGGACGACGCCGGCGGCGACGGACGCGATGAGGGTGCGGGTACGCACAGCTGGTTCTCCTAAAGCGGCCCTGGATGGGGCAGGTAACCCCAGGATGTCCGGCCGCCGCGGCACGGTAACCAGCCTTCGGCCTCCCGAAGGCGTTTCGGAGCCTTCCCGGTACCAAGGGATGAGGAAATCGGTCCGCGTACCCGGCGTCTTTTGCCGATTCCCCAGTTCGCACCACAAGCCACTCTCGTCCCACATACCGTTCGACGTTCTGCCTTGCCATGCCCAGATCGGAGCACCTCGTTGCGTTCGCGCGCCCYTTTACCTGCAGTTGTCGTCTCGGTTTGCTTTGCGCTCTCCGCTTGTACCGAGGACTCGTCGCCCGGGTTGGGGGTGACCAATGACGGCGTCGGCGGCGTCAAGGCGGAGTGGTCGACCGTCGACGCAGACGCCGCTACTTCGTCAGAGCCCTTGGTGGCCGTTGCGGCGACTCTGCCCAGTCAGGGCCGGCGCCCTGCCTTGGTAGGGGGGCGTGTGACCCCGCCKGGCGCACCAGCGGCCGCCACCCTTTGGAACGCTGATGCGGTTGGACCTGACAAAGGGATGACGTTGGACGTCGGAGACGGCGACTCAGCCGTCAGTGGGCTTGCCGCAGTGGGCGACACGTCCTACGTCCTGGGCAGCCGCTGGGTTGCAGGCGTCAACGAACCTTTCCTCCAGTCTTCGGAGGATCGCAAGACATGGACTCCCGTCGAGCTGCCGACCGAGATCGTCGAGCGTGGAATCGCACTGAGCCTGGTCGCAGGCGAGCCCACGAGTGGGCCGTTCGTCGCTGGCGTTGATGCTGAGGACCAGCCCGTCGTGGTGATGCTCGACCAAGGCGACCCGGTGACCTTGCCGACCCCCGACTACGGGCGGGTGACCAGCATCAGCGGCGCCGCAGCTTCCAAGAAGACTCTCGTAGTGCTCATCAACGTGGAGCGGGAGGAGGGTGGCGGGCAGGTCATCCCTCTGACGTCAAACGACGCCGGCGCCACGTGGGATCCGCAGGCCCCTCTTGCGAGCACCGAGCCGACGCTCAACGGCGTCGTGGCTATCCCTGGCGGGGGATTTTTGGCGACCGGCTACTCCCTGCGAGGCACCAACTACCTCGCAGCAGCCTGGTTCTCCCCGGATGGTGCCGACTGGCGAGTGGAGACGTCGCTTCCCTCGGTGCCAGGCCATCAATCCGGCTGGTCGAGCTGGGTCAGCTCTCCAACCGTCTCGGGAAAGACCGTGTACGCCAGCATCAGCGACGAACGACTGCTCCCCGGCACCGCCGTTCGACGTACCCCGGACGGACGCTGGACGACCCTCGGCGCATTGCCGCCTTGGCGCACCCCCGGTGCCAGCACCTACGTGGTCGCCGACGGCGCGGCCATCATCGCCATGCGATCGTGGAACGGGCTGCTGCAGACCGGCACGCTCACTGCAAAGGGGCGCTGGAAGACGACCGCGGAGACCGGCGCCGTTCCTAACGTCGGCTGGTGGGAAGCCGTCGAGCAGGTCGGAGACGACACGCTCGTCGTCGGTGCCCACACGGAGGTCACGACGACGAAGGACGAGGGTTGGTCCCGCAGCAGCGAGTTGACGCCCCTCGCTCTGACCGACGGGCGTCTCGAGTCCACCGAGTGGGCACCGACCGAGCTCGGTGAGGTCTCAGGTCTGGCCGCGGTGACCGATGACTCAGGCAACGCCTTCGTCGCGGCCCAGCGGCCGACCGCCGGTGACCCGAGCGGCACGAATGACGCCTACGACGTGGTCGGATGGTTCAAGGCCGCTGACAGTTCGACCTGGGAGCCGGCACAGGGTCTCGACGGGCCTCGCACCGAGTTCGTATCGAACGCGGCCAATCACGACGGGGAATGGGTCGTCGTCGGCGACGACCGCGCCAGCTTCAATGCCAGCGACCACTCGATCGGTGCCCTGTGGACCTCGAAGGACGGCACATCGTGGAAGCGAGCGAAGGGCCCCTTCGATGCCTCTCCTTCGGCGAACTCCTGGCTCAGCGCCACGTGCGCGCTGCCCAGCGGAGACCTCATCGCCGTCGGTGGCGTCGAAGACAGCACCACCGGGTCCCGCCCGCTCGCGTTCCGCAGGACCCAGGGCACGTGGAAGACCCTCAACGTCAAGGGGATCGGCGCGAACGCGACGAACCTCGACTCCTGCGCCAACTCCGGCAACGTCACCCTCATCCAGGGCACCGCCGGCGGCCGTGACGCTGTCTGGTCAACCACCGACGGTAAGAAGTTCGCGTCCGTCGAGGTGGGGGAGCCCGAGGACACGATCGGCACCATCAAGACGATTGACGGCGGGTTTATCGCCACCGGTGCTATCTACGCCGGCCTGCAGCAGCGGGCGGTGGTGTGGCTCTCGAGCAACGCCAAGACCTGGCACCCCGTCGACTTGCCAGCCGACCGCGTCCTCACCGCCACCGACGTCGTTGCCACCCCCTCGGGAGTGGTGGTGGCCCTGACCGGACTCAACGGCCCCGCCATGAGCATCCTCGAAAATGCGGACAACCTCCTGAAGTCACAGTGATGACTACCTCTGTGGGCACACCGCACGCGCCCACGATGCAAGCGCACCCGCGCGGCTGAGCCGCCGCGCCTGGCGTGGCTGATCGACGGCTACCCATCGAACCCGACCTATCGCAGCCCGGTCGCTCGCGCCGACCTCATAAAGACGCCGAGCGTTCCAAGAAGCCAACCCTGACGCCCCACGCCAGCCAAGCCAGACTCACAACGCATCCTCAGGAGAACGCATGCCCCAAACCGCTAACGTGGCCCGCCCTACCACCCCGGTGCTGCTTGCCATCGCATCAACCCTGCTCCTCGCGCTCGCCGTGGTGTCGTCGACCCCAGCCGGAGCTGTCGCCGCCCAGCCCAAGTACGTCGCCCCAATTTTCGTGGGTGCTGTTGGCGCCACGTGCGAGGACCTCGGCGACGAGACCTACAACGTCACGGTCCGCTTCAAGGTCACCGGCGGTCGCTATAACAACCTCGGCGAGCCCGCCACTTCGTCGGCCATCATCAACGCCGCCGTGAACGGCAACGGTCGCTACGACAACGTCCGCAAGGGGGGCACCCGCTACGTGACTGCGGGCATCCACTTCCTGTACAAGCCGAGCGCAACCGAGCAGACGGCCACCTTCAAGTACCAGCATCACGTGGCGCCGATCACCAAGCCGGGCATGTTCCCGCAGAGGGATCGCATCCTCAAGCGCAACGTCGAGGTCACGTTCTCCTGCCCGAACCTCTGACATTCCCCCTGCGAGGCTGTCCAGCGCTGGACACTCCCAGGCAGGGGCGGCCCTTTGCGCTTCAGCTTGCCTGGTCCGCTCGGCCCATGCCGCTGCCCGGTTCAGCCGGGAGCACCTGATCGCACAACGCGAGCGTGAGGGCGTTCCCAAGATGGCCCGACGCTGTTCGTGAGCGTCGCGTGGGCTGACGGGGCGCTGGCGCCGGCGTTCGTGTCGATCATCGACACGGCTCCGTACTTTCGCGTCGACCTGGGCGAGTGAACGCGGAGGCTTGCCTCGGCGTCCAATCGAGGCTGCGCCAGGTTCGGGTCAGTGGTCGCCAGCTCGTGGACGACGTCGTCTGCCCATGACCCGCTTCAAGCTTGCGGTCCATCGCTTCCTGGCCTACACGTACCTAGACATCTGCCGAGGTGCGGACCGCTCGACATCTCCAAGGAGGCAGGCAGGATGTCTTTCTACGCAGATAGGCCAAGGACGAGGGCCGAGCCTTCTTGTCAGCCCCGGACCCGGGCTTTCACTGCACGGCTGGCCGGCGCGGAGCCGACGCGGCTTTGCGCGACGACGCGGAAGCGGTACGCGCCTACCGCGTGCCTTTGGAAGGTGACCCACCTCCTCCCGGGACCGACACGAATGGTTTTACCGGCGCTCGAACGCACCGTGTAGCCGGTGACCGGCGCTCCGTGCGTAGGGGGCGGACGCCAGCGAACCGTCACGCTGCGTCCTTTCACTGACGCTGTCGGCCGGGCAACGCGTCCCGGCACCCGAGCGGTTGGCGCGGGTGCTGGTGTGACCACCGGGACGGCCACCGGCGACGGGGGTTCGTTCGGCACCACCGGTGCCGTCACGGCCGGTGCGCCGGTGCCGGCTGCGTTGGTGGCTGCGACGCGGAACTGGTAGCTGGTGCCAGCGGCCAAGCCGGTGAGCGTCGCATCGGTCTGGGCGCCAGACATCGACCAGGTCTGTCCGCCGGGGCTGGCGGTGATGATGTAGCCGGAGATGGGGCCCCCGTTGCTGTCGGGTGCAGACCACGTCAGGGACGCGGAAAGGCTCCCGGGCGTGGCCGATGCGGATGGCGGCGGACTCGGAACGGCGATGGGGACGGTGGGGTCAGAGGTGGCATCGATCGTGATCATCGGGTGCACCTCGCACGGCGTCACTTCCGGTGTGACTATCTGGCTCAGGACACTGGTCTGGCCCGGCGCCATGTCAGTGGGGAACGTGGGCCCGTGGAAGGCGTAGACGCGGCCGTCGTTGAAGCAGATCACCTGCATGGACACCCGGGTGGCCGTGGTGCGGTTGAGGTTGGTGACCTCGACGTCAATGAACTTGCCCCAAACACCCCGGTCGGGCCACGACACCGAGATGACGCGGAAGTTCCGGTTAGGGACCTGCGCAGTGGGTTCGCCGACGACGAGGTCGACGGTGTGCCGGACGGCGGTCTTGGGGCCGAAGCTGTAGGCGGCCACGGTCTCCCCGGGACCGACGGTGGACAACATGCCGCCGTATCCACCCCGTTGCTCCAGCAGAGCGCCCTGCGCGTCGTAGTAGCTCACGAGTGTCTGCACACTCGTCAGCGCCATGCCAGAGTCGTTTCGGGCGAGGATCGTGGATTTGTTCAGCCATCCGGGCCGCGGGTCGGGCCAGAGGTGAGACCCCCGGACGGTCAATTCTCGTAGACCGTCTGCTGAACTCGCAGTGGGCGGCGCCACGACAGCCGAAAGTAGGAGCACTGCTGAAAGCACCACCGTCGCCAAGGTTTTCCGCGGCATACCCCACCTCCCCGCCTGCATGCTCTCGGTAGCGGCGTGTCGGCGTCATACCCATCGTGGAGGAAGGCGCAGCGCGGACACTCAGGCCGTAGGTCCCGCACGCGGCGTCCGGCGCCACGAAACTCCAACGAACCGACGGCACATCGGCTTGCGTGAGATGTCATGGGCGTGATTGACCCGACCGGTGAGGAGAAGACCGTCCGTGATGACTGCACTACTCCCGCGAGACCTGCAAGCTCCACGTCGCCGCCAGGAGCGGGCGCTGGACGGAGCATCCGGATCTGCCGCGATGAGCGCTCGGCTCTGCCGATGAATGGGCCTCAGGTGCGGAGCAACGCGTTGGTGTGTCGTGGGCTTCGGCTGTGCTCAACCCGAGCGGTCGAGATGTGGCGCGCTGGACCGGAGCGGCGACTCGCTCAGAGAGCTGGGACGACAGGGCGGGGGTTGGTCTCGGGTTGTGGGTTGATGCGGGCTCGAGGCTGGTTGTCTGGAAGTCCCGTTGGAGGAGCGGGGACGGCGGGGCAGCGGACATCTGGTCGGACCCCGGATCTACGGTGGGGAAGTCGCCCGCTTGCGAGGTAGGTGGCGATGCGTTGGTCCACGCAACGAACGCCGTTGAGGCTGCCGGCGTGGGTGGTGCCGCGGACGCCTTCGATGAGGACCGCGCGGGTGAACCGGCGTCGCACCTCGTAGGCACCGTCGATGGGGGTGGCGGCGTCCCGCGTCTCGTTGATGAGGAGCGCGGCCTGGTCGGTGGTGGCGATGTCGACCGGCACGGGTGCAGGCGCAGCCGGCCAGGTGCGGCATGGGCCGTTGAACCAGGCGTTGCCCCACGTGAAGAACGGGTAGTCCTGCGCAAGGTGCTGGTTGTCGGCGAGCAGGAAGTTCAGGTCGGTGGGCCAAGGGGCGTCGGTGCACACGGTGGCCAGGTACATCGCGTAGCCGTTGTCGCCGCGTGGGGCCACCGGGTTGAGTGACGTGTACGCGTTGCGCGCGAGGCGAGCGGTGCCATGGTTAGCGATCTCGGACAGGGCGGCTGCGGCCTCGGGATAGAGGAACGTGGCGTACCCGGGGCCGAGCATGATGTCTGCGAGCTCGGTGGCCCCAACGCCGTTGACGCGCTTCTGAGACAGGCGGCGGGAGACGCGGTAGTAGGTGCGTTCGACCGCATCGGCGGTGCGACCGAGGTGAAGGTCGGCGTGGCCGCGTGCAGCCCACCGGAAGAAGCGTGTCATCGCCTTGTCGAAGGCGATGTTCTGGGTGACGTTGGCGGCGTACCAGATGTTGCGGGGGTCGACGACGCCGTCAAGGACGAGCTTGTCGATGCGGTCCGGGTGCTGGGTTGCGTACACCTGGGCGATGTAGGTGCCGTAGGAGTAGCCGTAGAAGCTGACTCTCTCGGCGCGCAGGGCTTGGCGGAGGATCTCGAAGTCCGCGACGTTGTCGGTGGTCTTGAGGTGGGGAAGGAGCTCGGCGGCGTTCGACGTGGCGCAGTCGGCTGCGTAGTCCTCCGACCAGTCGAGCCACGCCTCGAGGGTGCGAGTGTCGACGGGGTCGTAGGTCTTCGGCCGGGTGCCGATCTTGAAGGCGCGCTTGTCGCAGGTCAGCGCGGGGCGGCTGTCGCCGACGCCGCGTGGATCCATGCCGACCCAGTCGTAGGTGCGCGCGACGTGTCCCGGGACGAACTGTCCGATCCCGGCAAGGTAGGTGCCGGACCCGCCGGGACCGCCGGGGTTGGTGAACATCACGCCGCGGTACTTGCGCGCCTGGTGCCTGACGCGGGAGACAGCGAGGCGGATGGTGGCCCCGGCGGGATCGGCGTGGTCGAGGGGCACAGTGAGCATGCCGCACCGGGCACCGGCGTCGCGCAGGAACTCGTCCTTGCAGCGTCCCCATCTGATGGGAGAGGCGACGAATGTGCCGGCCGCGGCTCTTGAGGTGCCGGTTCCCGCGCCTGCCACTGGGGCGGGCGTGCCAGCGGCAGTGGGCGTGGTCACGGGCGCGGTCAAGATGGCGGCACTAAGCGCGATCGCAGCTCCGGCGGCCTGGATTCTTCTGGACATGATGCTCCCGGGGGCGGCTGGGGACGCTGTGATGCCGACCTTCGTAGCGTCACTCCCAACACCCAGGTGTTCCAGACCCCAAACTGGGGATAGGCGGGCAAGCGTCGTAGCTTCGACCGCGGGGCGTGCCTTATCGCCCACCGGTCATAGGGGCGTCGGTCAGTTCGACCCAACACCGCCCAGCTCCGCACCTCGCACGACGACGGCCCCCCGTCCCGTCCCGAGCAACGTCAAGCAAAACGACACGTTTTTGGGGACCTCTGCTGGGGTAGCGGACGTCCGATCCAGTCCGATCCTCGGCATCCGCTCATGCCGATGTGCGGACTCCGCCGAGCAAGCCACTTGGGTCCTGCGGGTCCGCCTGCAATGGTGCCCAAAAMGAGTCATGGTTCACCGACCAGTCCGCGCGTAGCATCATGGGTCCCGCAGTTCTGGATGGAGAGCCCATGTGGAGTTGGATCATCATCGGCGGCATCCTCCTTGGAATCGTGATCTTGATGTCCCTAGGAGACGTAGGGGGCCGAGGCGACCACACTGTGAACTCGCAGAGGTGGTGGCACAAGCACGACTAACCGTCAGCAGTTCCTGCCCCGCACGTCAACCGGGACTGCCGCAATGAGGGCCGCTACGCTCGCCCGGATCTGCCGCGTTGAGGACGGCTACGCTCGCCCGGATCTGCCGCGACCCGAGCGTCGGTCATGCCGAGATCCGAGCCTGTGGTCGGCTCGTCGGTGGGGGTGGGGTTCCAATGGACCGCGGTGAGTGACGTGATGGCCTCACCTAGCTGTCTCGGCGGTCCGGGCGATGGCCCCTGACAGGGGTACGTGCTCGCGCGCGTCGGCCGCAGCGCGCTTGAGCAATCGAGTCGCGACTGAACCTTTGCCATCGCGCAACGCGCATTCAGCGGCACGCCAGCGGGAGTAGGCCGCGTCGTGGGGACGGCTGAGACCATCCCATGTACGGACCGCCGCAACCCATGTCTCGACCGTGTCTTGGCCTCGGATCCTCGCGAGCTCGGCGGACCATTGGGGCTTGGCGGCTCTGTCCGCGCGTACAGCCGGCGGCTCGTAGGGGTCATGGTGCAGGCGCGYACGGATCCCGAGCAGCGATCGGGTGGCGTCCCGTCGTTCCGACGAGGACGACCGCGCGGTGCTCTCAGCTGCGGCGCGGGCGCCGAGCGCCAGGAAGTCGCCCACTGTCCCGGGCGACATCTCGTCGTGACGCGAGTCCGCCAGGCCCTTGAACCTGACGAATGCGTCGCTTGGGTCGCCCGCCCAGAAGTCGTACTGCATGTGGGCTTCAGTGATGAACGGATCCAGGGGTTCGTGACGGCCCGGTATGAGAAACGCCAGGCGCCGCCGTGCCTCGGCGATGTTGCCTTGCAGCAGCTCCAGCAAGGCTCGCTCAGGATGCAGGAACGGTGGACCGCTGCCCGGGTCATGGAGCTCGGTGTCCACGGCGAGGACCTGCAGCGCGCGGCCGAAGTCTCCACTCCGCCTCCAGGCTTGGGCGACGTTGCCCTTCAAGATCTTGACGTGATGGTCGTTGAGGTCGCTCCACTCGGCGCGGTCGAGCTCCCGTCGGGCCGCACTCTCGACCTCTGTGGCCGGTCGGCAGCTCATGAGCAGGATGTCGGTGTGGCGCAGGGCGACGGACACGTCATGCTCGAGGTCGGTACCGCTGGGGAACTCAGCTCGGAGGGACTCGATCTCGTCGACCGCCGCTTCTTCTCCTGCGACGGCGAGCTGCCAGGCTCGCTGCGCGCGGATTGAGCGAACCAGCGTGAGGTCTCCGGCGAGAGCGGCCGCAGAAGCAGCCTCTGTGATGGCCGCGATCGCCTCGTCGCGGCGTCCGTGCCACTCGAGCTCCACCGACTTCCATCGAAGCGCCGCAGCGAGACCGCCAGACGGCGGCAGCGTCCGGTACAGCGCGATCGACTGGTCGATGAGCTCGAGCCCGCCCCCAACTGCGGTCCATTGGGTGGAGTTGACGCGGGCCAGGAGGCGTAACAGGTCGGCCCGCTCCACCTCCTCGAACTCTTCGGGCGCGCGAAGAGCCTCCTCGAGCACCGGCGTCTCCTCGGCGGAGCGTCCGGCCAGAACGAGCTGATCCGCCGCACCCGCGATGACGGCGTAGCGTCGGAGCGGTGGCTCGCCAGCCGTCGAGCTGTCCTGCGGCCACAGGTCCAGCGCCCGCAGCCAGTGATCCGCCGCCTGCGAAGCGGCGAATCGTTCAGACGCTGCGCGGGCGGCGCGTATCCGCCAGGTCAGCTCATCAGCCGGCGCGCCAGCGTGCTGCCAGTGGATGGCGACCTCGGCCGGTTCGGCTCCCGGGTCTGCCGACATCGCGCGCGCCAACCGCAGGTGCACGTCGGCGGTCTCGCCCGGCATCAGCCTGCGGCGCACCGCCTCCGCGAGTAGTGGGTGGCGCAGGTGAACGGTGTCACCCGAGATCTCCACGAGCCGTGCTTCATGTAGCTCGCGCAACGACTCCGCCATCTGCCGCCGCCCGAGTCCGGTCGCGACGCGAAGGGTGCCCTCGGTAAGTGGGCGGGCCGCGGTCCCGAGCACAGACGCAACCCGCCATGAGCGCCGGCGCAACGGGCGGATCCGACGGTCGAGGAGGTCGTCCAGGTAGGGCGAGGAACTACCTGGCGCGTCCAGGAGCTGCTCGGTGAACAGTGGCTGACCTTGACTCCGCTCGTGGATCGCGCGGGCCTGCTCGTCAGTGACGTCTGGACGGAGGAGACGCAACTGCACGGTGCTGTCCTCCAGTGACAGGGGTGCCAGTTCTATGCACTTCGTCCCTCGACGCGCGCGGGTCAGCCAGTCGCGGCGGTGCGTGGGGACGTCGGGATCGTCGAGACGCCAAGTGCCGACGACTCTCACGGGCGAGGACTGCGCCATCTGCTCGAGGAGGTCGAGGCTGTCGGCGTCGGCCCAGTGGAGGTCCTCGATGATAAGGGCAGTCGCGCGCTTGCGTTGAAGGGCCTCAAGAGCTGTGCGAACCGCCGCAAACAGACGTTCGTGGGACCACAGAGGGTCGGTGCCGCCGAGCTCGTTGGTCGTGATGAGCGATGGCAGCAATCTGGTCAGTGACGGACCGACGTAATCAGGACAGTCCCGTAGCACCTCCTCGAGGGTCGCGCCCCTGTCCTCTTCGTGCAGTGAGCGCAGCGTCTCGGCGAACGGAAGCAACGGGATCTCCGTCGAGAGGGGCAGGCAGTGGCCTACAAGGACCACGGACCCTGCTTCCTCACCCGCCGTACTGACCAGTGTCGTCTTGCCGATCCCGGCCTCGCCTGCGACCAGCAGGAGGCCGGTCCCGGTGTCGAGATGACGTCGTACCGCGGCGAGCTCGGGACGCCGCCCTGCGATCTGCGGCGCGGGGGTCGAGCCTGAGCCGTCGT
Organism: Nocardioides sp. P5_E3; assembly: GCF_054049275.1. NCBI lineage: Bacteria > Bacillati > Actinomycetota > Actinomycetes > Propionibacteriales > Nocardioidaceae > Nocardioides > Nocardioides sp. P5_E3. The sequence continues at coordinate 28,680 of NZ_JBFUMR010000022.1, read as the reverse complement.
CGTAGGTAGGGAGCGAAGCCGCGAGCCAGAGTCCGTGGAAGAACACGGGGTCACCACCGAGGGCCTCCACGAGCAGTTCAAGGGTGCCCCACGAGGGAAGTGCAGGGCCCGAGAATGCCTTCGACACAGTGGTGTGCGACACGCCCGTCTCGCCGGCCAGGGTGCGCAATGACGGCCAGCCGGCGCGGTGGTGGAGGTCGTGAAGGGCGTCGTACAAGGACTTGGCCGGACCCACCACGTCGGGTCTGCGAAGTGCAGTCATGGAGCCCTCCAACCACCCACCCTGTGTCGAGGATCCCCCGCACACGCTGGTCCGGCAACCCAGTCGCCGGGGCCACCACGGCCACATCTGCCGCGGGCCGCGAGGCTTGTCCCGTCGGGCACGACACGCATCGTCGTACCAGGTGGCGTGCGCATCGCTGCATGTCTGCCGTACCGGAGTTCGTCCGTCCGAGTCCGGATCTGCCGCTGATGGTGCGTTGGATCTGTCGAGATGAGGTCGGTGCTTGAGTTGCGCCCAACGTCTGGTCGGTGAGTCCCGCGCGGGGGGTCCGTATCACCGGTAGCAGAGGCCCTGGACGGTGAGGTAGGAGAGCGCCTCGTCGGCAGCGTTCGCCGAGGTGTTGGTGAAGGAGACGACGGTGCGGTCGTTGGCCGGGTTGTAGAAGGCGAAGGTGCGGTAGCCGGCGATTTCGCCGTCGTGGCCGATGAGTTCACCGCACGGGCTGCCGGCAAGCACGAYGCCGAGCCCGTAGCCCGCGCCGGGTGCCAGGTCTCCGCGAGAGGTGGTCATCTCGTTCAGGTTCGCGTCGGAGACGAGGTCCTTGTKGAGGAGGGTGTCGAGGAACCGGACGAGGTCGCCGCCGGTGGTCACGACACTGCCAGCGGCCCAAGGTCCCGTGTAGTCGCCCGGCGTGATGTCSTCGCCGTCYTTGTTGTACCCGCGCACGAGGCGCGGTTCGCCGCGCAGGTCGGCTGACAGCACGGTGTCTGTCATCCCTGCAGGGGTGAACACCCGCGTGTCCAGTTCGCGGGCCAGYTGGTGGCCGGTCGCCCGCTCGATGATCTTGCCGAGCAGCCAGTAGCCCGGGTTGGTGTAGCGCGTGGTCTTGYCCGGTGGYCCTGTGGGCGGGTGGTCCAGCAGRCGGCGTAGCCGTTGGTCGGTCAGATCGATGCCGAGAGGAACGTCCGGTTCAGCGTTGACGACGTCGAAGATGCCGCTGCGGTGGTCGAGSAGGTCTTCGATGGTGACCGCCTTGCCGAAGGSCAGCATGCCTGGGAGCCACTCCTCGACCGTGTCCGTGAGCTTGAGTGCTCCCTCGTCCTCGAGCTGSAGAATGGCYGCTGCGACCATCGGCTTGGTGACGCTTCCGGCGCCGAAGCGGTCGTCGACGCRCATCGGCTCGTCSGGGTCCAGTCGAGAGCTGCCGACGGCGAGGGAGCGGGTCTCACCMTTCTCGGAGGCCACGAGAATCGCCCCAGGGAGGTCCTCGAGGTAGACGTCGGCGCTGGGGCTCTGCCACGACTCGACGATCCGGTCGAGAACGAGAGGTTCCTCCGCAGCATCGGCAGCCGCGTCCGAGGTGTCGCTCGACGGGCGAGGTGAGTCGTCTGAGCCGGAGGTGCAGGCGGCGAGCAGCACCAGCGCCAGGACCAGGCTGGCTCCGGAGCGGCCACCTCGTATGCACGGCACGTGCATTCCCCCAGCGTCTACCTCCGACAGCCCGGCCGCAACACCCGACGACGGCGCGGGATGGTCCGCGCGACGGTCTCGGCATCTCAAGCAGCCGCCTAGCGCGGGCTACCGGATCTGCCGCGAACCGAGCGCACGGATCTGCCGATGTGCTTGCGTGTTGTTGTCCATGACTGGACCGACATCGCGGCGGGTGAGCCCGAGAGAAAGCGTCCCCGAGGTTTCGGGTTTCGAGAACGGGGATCAAGCCCTTTGTCTAACCTCTCGGAGACCGCAGAATCGTCCAGGGAGTCGCCAAGCATGAATCACGTCGTCCGCGCTGCCACGACCGCCGCCGCCAGCCTCGTGCTGCTGATTAGCGCGGTGGTCGGACTTACCGCCGTAGGCGCTGGAGCGGCTACTGATCGCAACTGCACCGACTTCTCAACACAGGCCGCGGCGCAGGCGTTCTTCCTCGCGGCTGGTGGCCCGTACTCCGACCCGCACAACCTTGACTCCGATGGCGACGGGATCGCCTGCGAAAGCAACCCGTGCCCATGCTCGTACTCCACGACGCCCACGACACCGCCCACGACGACGCCAACACCCACTCCGACGGCCACCGCCACGCCAACTCCGACGCCAACTCCGACTCCGACTCCGACTCCGACTCCGACTCCGACTCCCGTCATCCGAGTGGTGAAGGTCATCGACGGCCAGTTGATCAAGGTCAGCGATGACGTGAATGCCCCGGAAGTGGTGCGCCTTCTCGGGGTCAAGATTCCCAATAGGTCTTGCGAGGCCAGGGCGGCGAAGCGGAACCTGCGCTCGTGGGTCAAGCCGGGCATGGTCGTGATACCCCACATCGACAGGGCGGCGCCCGACCACGACTCCAAGGGTTACCTCTACCGTGTTCTGGAACGGAAGAAGGGTGGGTGGGACATCGGAGGTAGCCAGATCGACAGCGGTTTCGCCAACGTAGATCGCAGCATCCGGTACTGGCTCAAGAACTCCTACGTGCGATGGGAACGCAAGGCGATCGCCAAGTCCAAGGGCTACCACCGAACCTGCTGACGCATCGCGCGCTCTGGCCCGACGGACCCCGAGTGGGTTACCCGGCAATGCGAACACTCGGGGCGATCTACATCCCGTGCCCGACGAACCAGACAACGTCGAGGAGGGCAAGCCCAAGCAGTACCTAGCCGTATCGGGACCTCCTTTGGGTACTTGTTCGGTGGCCAGGGCTTCGCAAACGTCCGGACCTGCCGCGACGCCCCGTGCCTTGGATCCGCTCTTCACAGTTGTTCACTGCTCTGGTTGTCCGCCCAGGGCGAGTGAGCACGCAGCCCCTCTCCGGGTTAGGGACGGCGGGGCAGGCCCCGACATAGGCTGTTGCTGTGGAAGCAGGGGAAGATGCGGCGGCTGAGACCGAAGCCATTTCGCCGACTCAATGCTGATGGCCGCGATCCGCGAGGGTCTGGCTGACGCCAAGGCTGGCAGGACCAGCACTCACCAACAGGTAGTCGACGAGCAGGTACGCCGCAGGTGCCTGAGAGGTGAGGTCCTTCCACCCGCTCGGGACTAGAAGGCGAATGTCCGGATCTGCCGCGATGAGCTCGAGCGGATCGCGGCAGATGAGTGCGTTGCCAAGTTGGTGCTTGGTTTTGCGCATGACTTCGGGCTTCAACCGTCTCGACGCCGCACAGCGACGCGGGCAGATTCTCACTGCGGCCAACTCGCTGTTCGCCGAGCGCGGCTATGACGCGATCTCAGTCGGCGACATCGCGCAGGCGGCCGGTGTCACACGCGGGTTGGTGCACCACTACTTCGGCGGAGGGAAGGAGGTCTACGTCGGATTGCTGGAGTGGCTCGGCGAAGTCCGCGAGGAACAGCTCCGGCCGCCCCAGGGCCGCAGCGCCCGCGCCCGCGTGGCGGACTCGGTCTCGCGGTGGCTGGACTGGACCGAGACAAACCGCACGATCTGGCTTGCCGCCATCGCGCCGGGCGAGGATGTCGGCGACGAGGACGTAAAGCGCGTGCTGGATGACCTCGTGCGCCGGGCCGTCGCGCTGCTGGCGTCGTTCCACGCCGACATCGCCGAAGACTCACCACGGCTCGGTCACGCGCTCGAGTGCTGGACCGGCCTCAACCGCACCGCCACTCGCAGATGGTTGCGCGGCGAAGCCACACGCGAGTCCACCCAGGAACTGCTTGCCTCAACGCTCGAACACGTCCTCCGAACTTTCGGCTCCCCTGCCCGCGCACGCTGATCGCTGGCTCGCAGGGCAACCGTCCACTCCGTCGAAGCAGTGGTCGGAGTGCACGAACAGGCGCGCTCGCGCTCGCAGCGCGTCCCGCTGCGCCACCCACGTCGTGAGCACCCGAGCACGTGGGGGATGGTCTTCGCACTGTCCGTGCAGCGCTTCGTGCGAGCGCCCGTCGAAAGCGCGGCCACGCAGCACGCAACCACGAGACCGACAGTCGGGCCGAGGTCGTGGCCGTACCAGGCCGCGCGTGACGCCCGCCGCGTGCGGCGGATGCCCCGGACCACAACGGCCTCGCGCCCGCGGGTTGCGAAGACGCGCGCCTGTGCCGGCGTGCGAGCCGGCACCAGCTGCGGGGGTACGGCGGTCGCGAGCGCCGGGAATTGGCGATCCGTCAACAGCGTAGTTAGCATTGTGCCAACAACCGACCCAGACAGCAGGTCGATCCCACCGGAAGGCACCACATGAACCTCCGCAGTCTCCGCATCGCAGGCATGCTCACCGCCTCAGCGATCGTCATCACCTGCGCGGCCTCTCCCGGCAGCGCAGCGACCCCCACCACCACCAAGACGATCCGCCACGGCGACTTCATCGGCGTTCTGTCGGACACGCGCTCAGCCGGCCACGTCGAGTTCATGGACGACAGCCTCCGCGTCTACACCGACAACAACTCGTCCCAGGCGAAGGCAGCCGAGTACTTCCAGATCGCCCCGGAGTTCCCGACCGAGGGCTCGATCAGCTGGACCGGCACCAGCCCCGCTCCGGGCGCCCAGCTCGTGTTCGATGTCGACGGCATCACCGGCAACGGCAACGACTACAACATCCTCGTCGGCGAGTCGATCTACGGCCAGAACTGGTGGCTGACCAACAGCTCCAGCACAGCCGCCAAGGCTGCAGACCCGTCCCGCGCCAACGACGGCGGCAACGGCTCGGCCTACTTCGGCACACTGTCCGAGTGGAAGGCCGCCATGCCGCAGGCACGCGCCGTCGCCGGTGGCTTCTCGCTCGGGTCCGGCGTCCTCGGCAACGGCTACATCGACTCCATCACCTTCGGCGCAGACTCCTACGTCTTCACCGACCACGGCGTCGACGGCGCCACGGGCGCCACGGGCGCGACCGGCGCGACCGGCGCCATGGGCGCCACGGGCGCCACGGGCGCTCAGGGCCCGGTCGGCCTGGCCGGGGCCGTGACCACGAAGTCGGCTACCGACGCGATCGGCCACTACGGCGTCAGCAAGCCGGCCGCAAACCGGATGAAGATCACGCTGTCCACCGAGGACCAGGACACCGCGGTGGCCAAGAAGGTGTCGTGGGTCGTGAAGGCTGACGGCAAGCCGATCGCGGTCATCTCGCAAGGTCACGGCGCCAAGAGCATGGTGACCGCTCGCTTCGAGAAGCTGTCAGGCACCCACACCGTCTCCATCGTGAAGAACAAGGACGTCATCCGAACCCTCAAGGTTCGCACCGGCCGGTGACCCATGCACCACGCCCGGAGGTGCCGATACAAGACGGCCCTCCGGGCGTTGGCCAGTTCATCGCCCCCAACCTGAACCGCCCCTAGGTCCAGGCGGAAGTCCGGCATCCCGAACGCCGTCGGAAGGTCGCGGGCGAGCTATTGCCCGACGTGATGTCCGGAATGAAGTCTCAAAGGGCCTTGTGCCGCTTTGGGCGCGCCGCCCTTGACAGTGTCTGAGGGGGACGCGGCACGTTCCGTGGTGGTTTTCCTGCGTCGCGGCGGTGAAGGTGGGAGAGCTGGTAGGGACGCCTCGTTGCTCGAGGTAGTTCAGCCGGGGTTCCGCCGCCATCCCCGCATGCCAAGCGGCGGAACCACCGCAGCACCTCATCGCCGTTCCACTCCTAGGCTTGCCCGTGCTGATTGCCCGCACCAGGCGAGGCGACACTCGCAACACGGCGAACAAGCCCCGGACGCGCGTTGGTCTCGTCGCAATTCCTGTCACGGGAGACGTGGGCGCTCGCACATCGGCAGATCGGGGCGAGCGTAGCCGCCCTTCAACACATCAGACCTTGGCGCGAGCGGTGGATGCGGACCCGCCGACGAGTGGGCTGCCTTTCTCGTTTCACTACGGTGGTGCGATGGACCCTGACGACCGTGTCCGGCATGCGTCGTCCTTCGGGGCGGCTGCCGCTGCGTACGACGAGCATCGTCCTGACTACGCGCGCGATGCGTTGCGCTGGGCGCTGGAGCCAGCTCCCGGCAATCGCGTGCTCGACCTGGGCGCCGGCACGGGCAAGCTCACTCGCGTCCTGGACGTCCTGGGCGCAGATGTCGTTGCCGTCGAGCCCGACCCGGCGATGCTTGGCCTGCTGCGCGAGACCCTCGAGCATGTCCGTGCCTTGCCTGGAAGTGCGGAGGACATTCCCTTGCCGGACGGGTCGGTCGACGCCGTGCTGGCCGGCAACGCCATGCACTGGTTCGACATGGCCGTGACCGGCCCGGAGATCGCGAGGGTGCTGGCGCCTCGCGGCGTGTTGGCGGGACTGTGGAACGTCATGGACGACCGCGTCGACTGGGTAGCAGGTCTGCGCGCAGTCAGCGGCAGCGCCGTCATCGGGCCACGCGACACCCCGTTGAGCTGGCGCAAGGAGACTGCCGATGTCCACCTCTCGCGAGCGGGTGGGCCCAGCCCCTTCGGCTTCGCGGAGCAGGCGGCGTTCGCCCACGTCCAGCGACGCGATGCCGATTCGCTGTTGGCGACGCTCGGGACGAGGGCAGGGATGTTGACCATGCCGGAACCTGAGCGGACCACCGTGCTAGATGGGATTCGCTCGTACCTCGGGAGCCGGGAAGAGACCGCGAACGGCAACTTCGACGTGCCCATGCTGACGTGCGTGCACCGCGTCCGGCGGGTGTAAGGACAACTCAGTTGGGAAGTGCCGGGACCGGTGATCTCCTGCCGCCCGATCGCGGCAGATCCGGACATTACGTGAAGCTCACTGAGCGACGGCGTTCTTCAGCCGCCTACCGTCAGCAGAGCACGCGCCTCATCGAGGGCGTTCCCTCTGCACAGTAGGTAGTCGCGGGACGAGCGGTCTCGGAGACGAGCACGCGGTCTGGCCCTGGCCCGCTGACCCCGACCTTCTCCAACGCCGGTCGTCGCTGATGCGGATGCTGTCGTCTCAATCGGACGGCGGGGTGAATTGGCTGAGCGTGAGCTGCGCCCCCTGGGGGTCCCGGACGAGGGCCGTCCGGGTCCAGTCGGTGTCGTCGGAGGCCAGTACGGTTCCGCCCAGCCGTACGACATCGGCGGCAGCAGCGTCACGGTCGGCGACGGCGAACGTCACGTGCCAGTGCGGGCTCGTCTCGGGGTCGCGGGCGACAATCCAGCCGATCGCGTCTGCGAACCCGTCGGGCACGGAAACGCCGGCCTGGCGCTCATGGATACCCGGATCGACCGTGGCCGCCAAGTGGTCACCGTAACCGGGGCAGCGGATCATTTGGCCGAACCCGACGTCCGTAACGACCCAGCCGAACACGTCGGCGTAGAAGCGCTCGACCGTGCCGGCGGCGACCCCGTGGAGGTCGCTGAAATTCCACGACCCGGGCGCGTTGGTGACCTGCGCGCCGAGCCGGTGCCCGGCCTCCCAAAGCCGGAACCGGGCCCCCGCCGGGTCGTCGACCACGGCCATCCGCCCGGCCGGACCGACCACGCCCACCGGCTCGACGACGGTTCCGCCCGCTGCTGCCACGCGCGCGGCCGTCGCGTCGGCGTCGTCCACCGCGACGTACGTCGTCCAGCTGCTGCCGTCGCCCTCGCCGTCGCCCTCGACCAGCCCGCCCGCGTCTCGACCGTTCAGCCGGGCGATGACGTATTCGCCGCCGCCCGCCACCTCGAACTGCCACCCGAACAACCCTCCGTAGAACGCCTGCGTAGCGCCGAGGTCGGGCTGCTCCAGGTCGATCCAGGACGTGACGCCCGCGGGATAGGTCCGCTGCTGTGTCTCCATGTTTTGAGGGTAGGCGCGCTTCAGGTCAGCCGCTGTCCGCATTCCGCTTGGAAGGACCTCGCCGAGCTCGACCAAGCCTCGACGTCCGTGCAAGTGCAAGGCGACCGCTACAACGAGGCCACGCAGTGCATGATCGACCGCTGACCTCGGCCGACCTTGCGCTCGCTGCGCTCGCACATCGGCATGAGCGGACACGGATCGCGGCAGATCCGGGCGAGCGTAGCCCGCCCTCAACGCGGCAGATCCGGGCAGTCGATCTGCAAGGCTTGTCCTCATGACAGATCCCTTGGTCGTCAGACTGTCCGATCTGCGATCTTCTGTGCAGCAGGCACTTGACCTGGTTGAGGCGCGGCTTGGCGCCGAGGTGCCGCTTCAGGTGGACTACTACTGGCATCTGTCGGTCGATGAAGCCTTCGACATGACGCGCGAACCTGACACCTTCACTGCGGGGCAGGTGACCGACGATCTAGGACCATGCTCGAGGACCGCTGGCGAGACCCGGGGGAGGCGTGGCACGAGTTGCCCCACCTCATCGGCGTGCTTCGAGCGCTTGAGTTGGCCGCGCGATCCTGACATTCGCGCATCGGCATGTGCGGTCGTCAGGTCGCTGAGGCCATGAATGAGGCCAAGATGTAGTTGGGGTGGCGGTCGAGGTTGTTGCGAGCTCGGTCGTAGCGCATGGTGGTCCGCGGGTCGGCGTGCCGAGCAGCGATCTGGACGTCGCGCAGATCGACGCCGGCGTCGAGCATCGTGGTCACAAACGTGTGGCGCAGCATGTGTGGGTGCATGCGGGCGGTCGTGACGTTGGCCGATCTGGCGAGTTGTCGCAGGCGGCGGGTGGCCGCGTGCCGGTCCATGCGTCGGGCGTAGCGGTTGAGCAGGATTGGGCCGACAGTGCGGTCGGCGATCGCCTGGTCGATGGCACGACCGACCGCTGGAGGAAGCGGGATCAGGGCGGTCTTGTCGCCCTTGCCGTGCACGGTGAGGACGCGGTGACCGCGGGCTTCGCCAAGCGCTTGGACGTTAGACCCGGTTGCCTCGAACACGCGGAGGCCGAGCAGTCCGAGCATCGCGACGAGGGCGAAGTCGTTGGCGTTGGCGGAGTCGCGGCCGGCGGTGAGAATGGCCTCGAACTGCAGGTGGCTGAGACCGAGCGTGGGCGATTCGAGGGGCACGTGTGGGCGTCGGACGTACTCGGCGGGTGAGTGCTCGAGGATCTGGTCGATGACGCAGGTCCGGTAAAACGTGGCCAGCACGGAGAGTCGCCGCGACACCGTCGAGGGTCGCAGGCGTTGGACTTCTTGAAGCCAGCGCAGGTAGAGCTCGACGTGCGCTCGCCCGGCTTGTAGCGGCCTGAGGTCCTTCTCGATGCACCAGCGCAGGTAGAGGTTGAGGTCGGAGGCGGTGTGGGCGCGGCTTTGCCCTTTGTAGCGGGCGAGGTGAGCGGCGACGGCGAGGCGCAGCATCGGGTCATCGGCGTCGGTCAGGGCGGGAAGGGTGTTGGTATCCATCGGTCCACGACGCCTCGCCTCAGCGGGTTCGTCAACGCCCTCACGGCCTCCGTCGCTCAGGACGTTCAGGCTCTTCATGAGATCCGCACATGCCGAGATGAGTGCATCCGCTTAGGGTGCTGCCAAGGTCGAAGGCACGGTAAGGGCCGGGACCCCTGGGTGCGATCCGGGCCGGGCTACCTCCGCAGTGTCAACCGGCTGCGCGAGTGCGCTGTCCGGATCTGGCACCCCTCTGTGTCAAGGCACGGCTTTGGCGAGGGTCTTCCGAGCGGCTGGTGGTCGGCGTAGCGTCGGCTTCGCGGGTCCGGGAAGTGGCTGATCCGAAGTGTCGATGAGCGGGTGCGAGTCGGCCGCGCTGGATTGAAGTGTCGCCCCGCAGTGCCCTCCCGGACCCGCCTCAGCCAGCTGCCGGGCGCGTGCGGCGCGGCGACGAGCTGGCGGTAGACGACGTCGGACAGACGTCGTTTCAGGCACCTCAGGGCTTCCATCGGTGTCTTCCCGGCGGCGAGCTTGCGTCGGTAGTAGGCGCGGCCGTCGGTGTCGTGACGGATCTGCACGATCGCCGCGACGTGCAGGACGTGGTTCATCCGCCGGTTCCCCGCACGTGAGAGCCGGTGCCGGGTCTGCTCGCCCGATGAGACGTCCAGGGGCGCGGTCCCGGTCCAGGACGCGAACCGATTGCGATCAGCGAACCGGGCCACGTCGCCGACATCGGCCAGGACACGGGCCGCGCCGGCTGGTCCGACGCCATAGATGTCCATCAGGTGCGAGCCGCGCTCGAGGACCGCGGCCTTCAGCTCGGCCTYGATCTTCTTCAGCTTTGCGTCGACCGCGACCAGGTCGGCGATCTCCTCGGCGGCCATCCGGCGCCGGGTCTTGCCGACGATGTCGCGGGGCCTGATGGTGGCGAGCATGGCTTTGGCCTGGGTGGCGGACAGGTCGCGTTTGCGCTGGCCAGGCAGCAGTTCGCTGAGCAGGCGCTGCAGTCGGTTGACCGTCTGGACCCGCTGGTGGGCGAGCTCGTCGCGGCGGTCGGTGAGCATCCGCAGCGCCTCGAGKSCACCGTCCTCGACCACCACCCGCAACCCTTCGGTGCGGACCGCGACGACGGCGATGGAGTGGGCGTCCAGGGCGTCGGTCTTGCGGTTGTGACCGGTGTCGAAGAGCCGCACCCGCGCTGCGAGCTYGGCCGGAACATCGACGACCTGCTCGCCTGCCGCGACGAGTCTTTGCGCCAACGGACGGCCGGCGCCGTTGGCGCCCTCGACCGCCCAAACGCGGTCGGGCCACTGCTTCACATAACGGCGCATGGCGGCATAGCCGGCGTTGGTGGTGTCGAACCGACCGCCACCGAGTAGCTGTTCGTGGGTGTCGACGACCTCGATGGTCGCCGACATCTTGTGGGGATCGACCCCGATGATCACGCCCTTCTTCGTGTTGCTCATCTGCTCACCTCGTCTTGTGGCCGGTGCCAATGGACGACGAGGTGGGCATTGCTACCACGAGCTGGGCAGACCCCTCTGGAGCCACTCCTCGTCACGGTGGTCGACGGGTCGCAGTCCAGATGTGAGCCACACCCGAAACGGGTGGGCAGCCGCAATGAGAGCGTCCCGCCGATCACCTGGATCGAAGTCTGGCCAGACCCCGATCCTGCGGGAAGTCTCTTAGTAGCCGCATTCCGCGCCTTGGCGGAGTGCGTGCTATCGCCTCCTGCCGGGCGCAATCATCAGCCGACAAGCGTGCCCTTCGATGGAGCTGAGCCGGCGAGCCCTGACCTAGGCTCGCGTGACGCGGACCTGCCGTCGGGGGCTCTTGCTCAAGAAGGGGCACTGTCGAAGAGCGGCCAGGGTCAGAGACGTCTCCGCCCCGCGAGACGATCATAGGCTGAGGCCATGGCCACCAATTCCACGACCAACACATCCGATTCCGGCTTCTCCGAGGACGAGCTGGCCGCCATGAAGCAGCGCGCTGCGGAGCTACGTGCAGAGAAGAAGGGCGGCGCTAAGAAGGCCGACGAGGCCGAAGCTTGCGTCGAAGCAATCACGGCGCTGCCCCAGCCCGACCGTGGGCTCGCCGAGGCGATCCACCGGATCGTGCTCGAGGTGGCTCCAGGGCTGGACCCGAAGACCTGGTACGGCTTCCCGTCCTACGCCCGCAATGGCAAGGTCGTCGTCTTCTTCAAGCCTGCGTCGAAGTTCAAGTCCCGCTACGCCACCATCGGGTTCGAGGAGGCCGCCCAACTGGACGACGGCGCGATGTGGGTGACGTCGTACGCGGTGATTGCGATCGGCCAGGCCGAGGAGAAGCTGATCCGAAAGCTGGTGAAGAATGCAGCGGGCTAGGCCCGCTGGCCACACTTCTGCACCTGTGCGCGGTGCACGCGCGCGGCCGAGAGCGTGCGTCTTGTCGCCGCCTGTCGGCGCCCGTCACGATCCGGACATCCCGAGATCCGGGTGAGACGTTCCGACGAGCATGAACCCAACTGGAGGGGGTCAGGCGAGAGCCTTGGCCTTCAGTGTGTCGAACTCGCTCTGGTCGATGGTGCCGGAGTCGAGCAGCGCCTTGGCGTTGGCGATCTGGTCGGCGGGTGAGGTCGACGTGCCGGCGACCTGTTGGATGTACTGGTCCTGCGCGGCCTGCATCTCCTTTGCCCTGCTGAGCTGCCGTTCGGTCATGCTGCGGCCGCGGGCGATCAGGTAGATCAGGGCGCCCACCCAGGGGACGAAGATGAGGAGCAGCGCCCACCCGGCCTTGCCCCAGCCGCTGAGCGTGTGGTCTCCGAACAGGTCGAACAGGCACCGGAACCACACCATGAGTGCGGCGATCCAGATGAAGAACCAGAAGGACCAGAGGATCACGTCCCCGAAGTCGTTGGTCATGGAGTCCATGGCAGTGCCCTCTCGCAGGTCCGGTCCGGTCGACCGGTGTGCCGCAGTGTGGCACCGCGGACGGTGGTCGCCGCTCACCCGCGGAGGGTGAGCATCACCCGCGAAGGCAGTCCGACGCTGGTGGCCTCACTCCCCGGACCATCCCCGTCGAGACGCGGCGCCCGAACTACGCTGCGACACATGGCGGAGTACCAGGTGACCCGGTGGCGCGACCTTCCGTCGATGGTCGCTGCCCGGGCGGACGAGGAAACGGTGAAGTCACAGCTCGCGCCGCGGTTCCAGGAGGCGATCGACGAGGCTGCGATGCGGCTCGGTGACACCGGGGCCGACGACTACCTGGCGGGCTGGGAACGGTCTCCCTGGACCGAGGCCGACGGCACGCCGAGCGAGGTGCTCGACCGGGTCGTCGCCGAGCTCGACGCGGAATGGCCGGCCGACAGGATCAACCGATACCTCGACGAGCTGGGCCAGTGAACCGGCTCAGGGCGCTGCTGCGCACGGACCGTCCGGTCCTGCTCGACGGCGGCATGGGCACGCTGCTCCAGGACAGCGGCCTCGAGGACGGCGTACCCGGAGAGCTCTGGAACCTCGAGAACCCCGACGCGGTGCGCGCGGCGCACGCGGCCTACGCCACGGCGGGGGCTCGGCTGCTGACGACGAACAGCTTCGGTGGCACCCGGCCGCGCCTGGACCTGCACGGGCTCGGCGACCGCGTCGGCGAGGTGAACCGGGCAGCGGCGCAGCTGGCACGATCTGTGGCGGACGAGCACGGACTGCTCGTCGCCGGCGACCTCGGCCCGACCGGCGAGCTGCTGGCGCCGCTCGGGACCCTGACCGGCGAGGAGGCCCAGGCGCTGTTCGCCGAACAGCTCACCGCGCTGGTCGAGGGCGGCATCGACCTGGTGCTGGTCGAGACGCTGAGCGACCTCGGCGAGGCTGACGCGGCACTCGCCGCGGCGCGGGAGGTCGCGCCCGGTCTTCCGGTCGCCGTGACGATGAGCTTCGACACCAACCTGCGCACCATGATGGGCGTCCGCCCGGGCGACGCCGTGGCGCACCTCGCCGCGGCGGGTGCCGACGCCGTGGGGGCCAACTGCGGTCGCGGTCCCGCGGAGATGGAGATCATCGCCGCGGAGATGGCGCAGGCCCGCACCGACGACATCCTCCTGGTCGCCCAGTCCAACGCCGGGCTTCCGCAGGTGGTGGGCGACCACTTCGAGTACGACGCCACTGCTGGCGACATGGCGTCGCACGCAGCCCGGCTGGCCGAGCTCGGGATCGACCTGGTCGGCGGATGCTGCGGCTCGACGCCGGCACACATCGCCGCCATGGGCGCCACCCTGACCCCTGCCTGAGTCCCCGTCCCACCGGTCGGGTCGAGGCTCGATCACCCGTGGAGCTCGAACTCCTCGAGCGGCAGCCGCGGCACGACCTGCGTGCCACGCTCGAGTCGCTGGACCGCCTCACGTGCCCGCGCATCGGGGAGGAGCGCGGCTCGACCTGACCGGCCGGACCGCACGTTCTCGCAGCTCCTGACCCGCTCGGCGCCGAGGCAGGTGTCCTGTCCCTGGCGGCCGTTCGCGAAGTCGCCACGACCCGTGCCCAGGTCCAGGACGTCCGGCCCGCGTGTGCCGATGACGGAGTCCCGGCCCGCGCGCATCACGGCCTCCAGACTGCGTCCTCCTTGAATGAAGAGGTCGTCGTTGTGGGGGGTGCCGCGGAACCGCCAGCGCTCGTCCTTGCTGAAGATCGCCATGACCTCGAGGCTCCGCACCCGACCGGCCCGCGCCCTGGTCCGAAGCACCCCGCGGCCCTGGTCCACGGTGATCGTCGAGCCCTTCGCGAAGCCGCCCTTGCGCACGTTGAGGATGGCGAGATCCCGGGAGCCTCCCCCGTCCACTGACATCGCCCGGGAGGTGGGGGCGAGCCTGAGGAAGATGGTGTCGTGGCCTCCCCCGCCATCGACGTCGACGTCCTCCACGGCCTCGACCAGGAGCTCGTCGGGCCCGCTCTGACCGCGCAGGACGGCCGGGGCCGTCTCCGGATGGACCTCGAGGTGATCCATCTCCTCCCCGCCACGCGCCGTACCCCCGGCCAGTCCCAGGCGGATCCAGTCCATGCCCGGCCCTCCGTCGATGTCGTCCGGCGCGTCGGTCGCCGGGTCGACGTCCGTGTTCGTGAAGTCGGAGACGAGGGTGTCGTTGCCGCCGGCGCCGTCGATCTGGTCAGCGCCGCCGCGCCCGATCAGCACGTCGAGGTACGGCGAGCCGATCAGGACGTCCGCAGCTCGCGTGCCCACGATGCTCAGGGCCTCCGTCACGACGATCTGGTCGGTGCCCGACGGCTCTGCCACGTAGCCCAGTCCGCCGACGGGGGTGAGGTCGGCCCTGATCCCGCCGGGGAGTCCGGCGCCGAGGAGGTCCGAGTAGAGCACCGTGTCCGCGGGGAGGGAGTAGTCGTCGCGCGTCAGGGGATCGAGGCCGGCGTCGACAAGGTCGTTGCCCGCTCCCGGCCAGATGACGTCGCCGCCGGCATCGCTGTCGAACCCGCCGAAGATGCGGTCGTCGCCCGCGAACCCAGCCAGCCGGTCCGTCCCTTCATCGCCACAGATGACGTCGTTGCCGAGGAAGCCCGAGATGGTGTCGTCGCCCCCCAGCCCGACCATCACGTCGTCGCCGTTCGTCCCCGTGAGCACGTCGTCCCCCGGCGTGCCGAGATGGGTCGCGGCCCTGCCGTCGCACGTGCCCGCGGCGGCACTCGCCGGGACGACCGCCATCAACGGCGCGACTAGCGCGAAGCCGGCCAGGGCCAGACGAGGCGGCCCCGTCCGTCCGGGAGCCCGCCTCGATGAACCTGCTGTGCCTCCGTGTGTGTCCATGTCCCCGTCTCCTTCGTGGCATCCGATTCCATCGAGGATGGGCGCCTCTCGGGCTGGACACACGGGACGGGAGTCCCGAACGCCCCGGGAAAAGTGGGACGTGGTCGGCTCGGGTCAGCCCTTGTCGGGCTTGTCCTCGTGTCGCGGGTCCAGGCTGGGGTAGCCGGCCTTCGGCTCGAGTCCGTCCGGCTGGGGTTCCTCGCCACCGCGGCTCTGCTCCGGCGGCGCATCGGCATCGGAGTCCACGACCGAGGTGTCCCGGAGGCCGTCCGCACCCACCTGTCCAGGCCCTGTGTGGCCGATCCGTTCGCTGCTCGAGCCCATGCCGCCCGCCGCGCCTTCGGGGCCGGACGCGTTCGGCGTCGACTCCCGCTCCTCGCCTGCGGCGTCTGGTACGTCGTCGTGATGGGTCATGGGCCGGGCTCCCCTCGCTCGTGGTCGATGTGGTCCCGTTCCCGTTGGCACGCCAACCATGAGCCCCGCGGGCGTCCTCGTCGACCTTGATCGATCGGGCGTGTCAGGGGACCTCGACGTACCAGGCTTCGCGGATGGTCTGGCGCCTGAGGGCACGCTCCATGGCCTGGATGGCGATGCCGGCGAGGGCGAGCACCAGCAGGAGCAGGGACCACCCGAAGCTGCTCGAGACGCGGTCGGTGAAGTCGCCCCGGGTGAAGTCGGAGGAGTTCAGTGAGCCCACCAGCAGCATGAGGCCGCCCGTCACGCCGACGGCACCGGCGATGGAGCCGACGATGACGAGCACCATCATCGGCACGTTGGTGAACACCGACAGCAGGCCGAGGACGAGGCCGACGACCAGACCCACCAGGACGGCCACCCAGCTCCAGGAGATCCCGAGGGCGACGATGATGCCCGAGCCGATCGCGAAGCCGGCCGCGCCCATCGCGAGGACGACGGCGACGTAGTAGTAGAGGTAGGCCAGGACCGCGAAGACCACCGCGAGGACGAAGCCGAGCACCCAGCCGAGCACGGTGCCGAGGAAGCGCTCGTCGGCGAACCCGGCGACGAGGCCGGCGCCGGCGGCGAAGCCGGCGAAGAAGCCCCAGATGGGGATCATGAGTCGCAGCACAGCCTGGCCTGCGACGAGCATGGCGGCCCCGGCGACGATCGCGAGGACGCCCAGGATGATGTCAGCCATGCCTCAATGTAGGACTCGCGGGCCGACACGTCGCGTAAATCTTTTTCCGCCGCTTCACGCAACGACGAGTCAGGGGCGGCCCAGCCGCCGCCAGCCACCCTGCCGGTTGTGCTCGACGATCTCGGCGAGGATGCCGGTGATCGCGTCGCGGTCGATCTCGTCGTCCTCGTAGACCTGGATCGACCGGGCGGTCAGGTTGTCGTGCCCCTGGTTGATCACGCCGGCCGGATCGCTGACCGTCGGGTCGTACAGGAACAGGTTGACGTGGTCCTTCGTCGCCAGGAGAGCGCAGACGTTGCCACTGAGGACGAAGTAGGGCTGGACCGTCCGCTTGATCGTCTCCTCGATCTCGGGGTCCGTGGCCCAGACGATCTCGCGCAGCTGCTCGCAGATCGACTGCTGCCACTCGGGCAGCTTCGCGATGTAGGCGTCGACCCCCGGATGTGCGCGTCCCGTCATGAACAGATTGTGGCAGCGACGGCGCTCACCAGCGAGCGTGGACCTGGTCGCGGATCCGCCGGTCGTAGAGGTCGGCCACGCCGTCGAGGAAGGCGGGCGGCAGCTCGCCGACCAGTCCGGCTGCCGCGTTGGACCGCGCCTGGTCGACGTTCCGCGCGCCCGGGATGACGGTCGAGACGCCCGGCTGCTGCACGATCCACGCGATGGCGGCCTGAGCCGGCGTGACGTCCAGCCCCGAGTCGGACACGAGCGCGGAGAACTCCTGAGCGGCAGAGACACCGGTCTCGTAGTCGACGCCGGAGAACGTCTCGCCGACGTCGAAGGCGCTGCCGTCGCGGTTGTAGGTGCGGTGGTCGTCCTCGGCGAACGTGGTGTCGAGGTCGTACGTGCCGGACAGCAGCCCCGAGGCCAGCGGCACCCGGGCGATGATGCCCACGCCGGCGGAGGCCGCCGCGGGGAGGACCTCGTCGAGCGGCTTCATCCGGAAGGCGTTGAGGATGATCTGCACGCTGGCGACGTGGGGCCGGCCGATCGCGCTGAGCGCCTGCGCGGCGGTCTCGACGCTGACGCCGTACGCCGAGATCACGCCGTCGTCGACGAGCCGGTCGAGGACGTCGTACGTCGCGTCGTCGTCGATGACCTCGCTCGGCGGGCAGTGCAGCTGCACCATGTCGATCGTGTCCACGCCGAGGTTGCGACGGGAGCGGTCGAGCCACTGGCGGAAGCTCTGCTCGACGTAGCTCGCCGGCACCTGCTCGGCGCGGCGGCCCATCTTGGTCGCGACGGTGAAGCCGGCGTCGGGGTGGGCGGCGACGAAGCGGCCGACCAGCTGCTCGCTGCGGCCGTCGCCGTACACGTCGGCGGTGTCGAAGAACGTCACCCCGGCCTCGGCCGAGGCCTCCAGCACGGCCAACGCGTCGGCCTCGCTGACGTCGCCCCAGTCGGCGCCGAGCTGCCAGGTGCCGAGACCGACGACCGAGACCTCGCGGCCGGTCCTTCCGAGGGTGCGGTGATCCATGGGGTGAGTCTCACAGCCCCGGCAGGTCGCGGCCTCGCACAGCGGGGTGACCTCTCGCCCGCATTGCCGCTCCGCCCCTACCGTGGGATCCCTCGCCGACCGGAGGTGACGCCCGTGGCCCGTCCGATGACCCTGCCCGCGCCGCGGCCGGTGCTCCACCCGCTCCGCACCACCGACTCGGCCCGCAGCACGATCCGCCGGCTCTCCCACCACCGGATGCGGGTCACCATCGACCACCGGCCGCTGGCCGGCATCACGCCGCCGATGCTGCTGTGGTGGTTCCGCCACATCGGCGACGAGATCGAGTACGCCGGCGAGCGGATGTCGGGCTACCTCGCGTGGCACCCGCTCGACCACATCGCGTGGGAGCTGGCCCGACCGGCGCCGGGCGGCGGCGCCGGCGAGGGCGCGAGCTATCGCATCGTGGAGGCGTTCGGGCGCGACGAGCGCTTCCGCGTCGACTCCGTCGAGCGCGTCGAGAAGCTCGACGAGACCGGCATCCGGCTCGTGCGCCGGATCGCCGGGGTGCGGATCTTCCAGCTCGAGCACACCTGGTCGTGGGGTCCCGACGGGACGCACTACGTCAGCGTGATGGACCTCGGCTCCCGCCTCCGGGCGGCCACGCCGGTCAACCGTCACCTCACCTCGCGGGTCTTCCCGACCGCCATGGCCGAGGCGTGGGTGAGGCACAACGTCGAGGAGGTCGGCGTCCTCGAGCACCTCCTGCCCGACGTCTACGTATCAAAGTCCTCCCCGGCCCCTCCTGTCTGAGTGGAGGAAAGACTCAGGAGGGCTCATGTACGTGATGTACCGCGTCGCCTACGCGCCCGGGCCGGAGGACTCGCCCGAACGCGACCGCACGCTGCGCGACTTCACCGCCGTGACCGGCCGTGAGGCCGAGAAGGCCGCCCGCGAGTGGGCCGCCAGCCGCAACCAGCAGCGACCGCCGGAGCTCCGCGAGCAGTGGCCGTGGGTGCTGGAGCGGTGGAACGGGCGGATCCGCGACTGGGAGCAGATCAACGCCATCCCCTAGGACGGGCGCCCCGGAAGCTCGAAGATCACTCGCACAGGTACGAGTGATCTTCGAGCCAGGCCGGCCAACGCCTACCGGGAGACGAAGCTCCAGGTGCCGGAGCCGACCTCGTAGCGCACGGTGCCGTCGCCGCCGGCGACCTTCACCGGGCGGACGCCGCCGCGGCCGGTGGCCGTGTAGTCACCGGGCGGCAGCTCGACGACCGCGGTGGTGTTGACCGGGATCGTCGTCGTCAGCGACGTGCCGCTGGCGTCGTGCTCCCATGACGAGGCAACCGTGCCGTGCTGCGTGGGCCGCGTCCCCTCGGCCTGCGACAGGCCGGTGTCGGGGATGCTGATCGACAGCTCCGAGCCGCCGGGCGCCGCGAGGTCGATGCCGAGGACGTCGCTCAGCAGGTCGACGGCCGCGCGCGAGCCCCAGCCGTGGGAGGCGCTGTTGGCCGAGCCGCTCAGCTCCCACGCCTCCGGGGTGAAGGTGCCACCCTGCTCGAGCCAGCCGGCCCACCCGTAGTCGTCCTCGTTGGTGAGCAGCTTCAGCAGCGCGTCGCCACGACCCGAGTCGGCCAGGGCCTCGACGAGCCAGTGGACCGTCATCGGGCCCTGCTTCATGCCCATCCTCGCGAGGTGGTCGCCCAGCGCCGGAACGTCAGCCTCCGGCGCGATGCCGAGCGCAACGGCGTACGACGTCGCGTGCTGGCCGGCGTGCGGGCTCTGCGAGCCGTCGCCGAGCAGGCCGTCGACGTAGGTCCCGTCGGGCTTGCGGAGCGTGGCGTTCATCCGGCCGGCGAGCGCGTCTGCGTCGGAGCGGTACGCCGCCACCTCGTCGCCGGGGCGGTCGAGGGCCTCCGCGACCAGGGCGACCTTGCGGAGCACGTCGACGCCGAGGRCGTTGACCGTGGTGCGGGCCGTGGCGGACATGTCGTAGCCGAAGCGGCCGTGCGCCGGCCAGTCGACGATGCCGTAGAGGTACTGGCCGCTGCCTCCCGAGAGCTGGGTGACGAGGCCCTGGGTCGGGCCGGAGGTGGCGATGTGCCGGCGGACGTAGCCCGCCGTCGCGGCCAGCTCGTCGTAGGTCTGCTCGAGCATCCGCGTGTCACCGGTCTCGAGGTAGTAGCGCCAGATCCAGTCGGGCACGACCTCGGTGAAGTCGGGGATGTCGCGCTTGCCGTCGCCGTTGGGGTAGACCGCGTTGTAGCGGCCGGCGTCGTTGCCGGTGCGCCAGTAGCGCGTCTGGCTCAGCATGAACTCCCGGATCGCCTGACGGCTGGCCACCCGCTCGCTGTGGGTCGCCATCAGCCCGTAGGAGATGTTGACCGTGTCGTGCAGGAACTGGCCCTGCTCGCGGGTCGGGGTGTCGACGAAGGTCTCCTGGACCGAGTACTCGAGCGAGCGCGACATGAGGTCCCACACCGCGTCGAGGGTCTCGTCGGAGGAGCTGAAGGTCGCCTCGCCGTCCTCCGGGTAGGCGGTGGTCACGACCGTGGCGGTGACGTCGTCGACGGAGATGTCCTCACCGGCACCCGGGACCTCGAGGTAGCGGAAGCCGAGGTGACCGAAGGCGGCGTAGTCCTGCTCCCCTGCGACCTGCGTGTAGGGGAAGGACATGTTGGTGCCCTGCGTGTCGACGCCGCTGGTGGACGCGCGGCCGTCGGTGGCGAGGCCGTAGCTCGCGCGGATCGGGACGACGCGTCCGGCGACGCCCTGCTCGAAGTGCACCGCCGGGCGGGCCGGGATGACCTTGCCGAAGTCGGCGACCGGCGTGCCGTCCTGCGCGGTGAGGATGCGCTCGGGGTGGACGATGGTCTCGGTGAGCCGGGTCTGCTGCGCCTCGAGCGAGGTGAACGGGGCGACCGGGTGCGTGCCGATCACGACCGCGTCGGACCAGCCGCTGTCGTCGTACCCGACCGCGGTCCAGTCGCCGATCGCCTTGGCCGCCGGGCCGTCGCGATGCTCGACGTAGAGCCCCTCGCCGTTGCGGGTGCCGACGAGTACGTAGGGCCCGCGACGCACCTTCCAGCTGCCGTCGGTGGTCAGGACGTACGACGACCCGTCGGCGTAGTCGACGACGATCCGGGCGAGCAGCCCGGGGACGCCGGCGGCGCGGCCCTGCCCGGCGCTGAACCAGTGCAGCATCGCGCCGATGGACAGGCGCTTGCCGGGCTGCACGAGGTCGGTGACGTCTGCGACCTGGTAGTAGCCCTCGCTCGGGTAGCCGTAGTTGCTCATCCGGTCGGCGCGCTCGCCGTCGAGGTAGAGCTCGGCGGTGTGGCTGGCAGCGAGGTAGCTGCGGGCGCGGACGACCTTGCCGGCGGGGACGTCGACCTCGGTGCGGGCCAGGGTGTACTCGTCGGCCTCCTGGCCGGTCGAGCCGCGGACCCACTTCGAGAGGTCGCCGGAGAAGTCCTCGGAGAACAGCGTGGTGGCGCCGTCGAGAGAGGTCACGCTGACGTTGTCGAAGTCGGCGACCTCGCCGCTGGCCTCGCGGAAGCCGATCGTGCCGGCGCGCGAGCCGGTCGCCGACGGGTCGGTCCAGGTGTCGACGACCGTGCCGTCGACGCTGGTCGTGAACGTCTGGCCCTGCACCTTGATGCCGAGGCGGTAGGTGACGCCCGGGTCGATGACGTGGGGCACCGTGCGGCGCGCGTCGGTCGGGAAGGCGCCGCCGATCATCCGGTGGGTCTTGATCGCGTCGTCATTGGCGTGGAGCTGCCACATGTAGCCGGTCGCGGCGTCGGGCGCCCGGAAGACGATCGCGGCCGCGCGAGTGACCGGGGTGACGTCCATGCTGACGACGTAGTCGGTCCAGTCGGCGCCGGCCCTCGCGAGCGTGACGTTGCCGCCGCTGACCCGGCCGCGGCCGTCGACGATGCTGAGC
This sequence comes from Nocardioides sp. P5_E3, assembly GCF_054049275.1. Classification (NCBI taxonomy): domain Bacteria; kingdom Bacillati; phylum Actinomycetota; class Actinomycetes; order Propionibacteriales; family Nocardioidaceae; genus Nocardioides; species Nocardioides sp. P5_E3. Next base: position 6,961 of record NZ_JBFUMR010000022.1, on the reverse strand, counting down.
GCGCTGGCGTCGGGGTTGCCGGCGGGACGGCGGATCCAGGCCGCGTCGCCCCAGTCGGCGTCGGAGATCGCGGTCTCGAAGCCGGACCATGCCGACCAGGGCGAGGGGCGCTTGTCGCTGTCCCAGGTGCGGACGCGCCAGGTGTACGCCGCCCCCCGCTCGAGGTCGGCGCCGGCGTAGTCGACGTACGACTGCTGGCGGGACGAGACCTTGTCGCTGTCCCACACGATGCGGCCCGCCTCGTCGCGGACCTCGATCTTGTAGGCGGTCTGCACCTCGTTGGGATCGACGTCCTGCGGCAGCCAGCCGAAGCGTGGCGTGGTCGCGGCGTCGAGCGGCGCGGTCAGGTCGTCGACGACGAGGTGGATGGGAGCAGTCGGCTTGGCGCCCGGCTTGCCGGGGGCGGCGTCGGCCGCGCCGATGGTCAGCAGCGCAGCCGGTAGCGCCAGGACGAGCGCGGCCGCGGTGCCGCGGGTGCGCGAGAGCGAGCGGGACATCGGAACCTCCGAGACGATGAAACGATTCAGGCGACCGTAGGCGCTGCGTGACCGCCGTCACAACCCCGCTGACCGCTATCGGACAGGCCGTGCGCCACCGGCCGTCGGCAAGGATGGACGGTCGACGGTGGGACGTGGCGGGGCCAGCGGTGAGTCAGACAGGTTGTGAAGGCGCAGGACCTGCGTCACTCACCGCTCGACGCAGCGCCTCAGCCGACCAGCACGACGTGCAGCGTGCGGGGGCCGTGGACGCCCTCGACCCGGTCGAGCTCGATGTCGCTCGTGGCCGACGGTCCGCTGATCCACGTCGTGGGGCGGGCGGGGTCGAGCAGGGCGATCGCGTCGGGTACGTCGGCCACGACCTGCGCCGCGTCGACGATGCAGACGTGCAGGTCCGGCACGAGGCTGATCGCCCGGCGGCCCTGGTCGGGCGCGTGGTCGAGCACGATGGTGCCGGTCTCGGCGATCCCGACGCGGGCGCGGGTGACGACGGCGTCGATGCGGTCGAGAGCGGCCGCGGCCAGCCCGTCGTCCACGACCGAGCCGGCGACGTCGAGGCCGAGCCCGGGAGGTACGACGCTGGACGCCGACCCGAGGACCTCGGCGACCACCGAGCCCAGGTCGTCCGGGGCGCACCGCGTCACCACCGCCCGGTAGTCCTCGACGCGCTCGACGAACAGCGCGACCAGGTCGCCGCGGTCGGGGGCCCGAGGGGCCGGAGGGAGGTCCACCGCGGGCGACACGCCGGACAGGGCCGAGCGGACACGCCCGAGGATCTCATCGCGCGCGCTGGTTTCGGGGTCCCCGCGGCGTTGTTCGACGGAGGAGCGGAGCGGGGGAGGCGAAGAACGTCGTGGGGTGATCATGAACGGCCCTCCTGCTCGTTGTCGGGGCCGCGTCCACCGTCGGTGCGGTCCCACCACTCGCGGAAGGACTCGGTCGGCGGGGCGGGAAGGTCGCGCGCTCCGGTCCAGGCGGCGGYGGGCCCGGGCAGGCGRCCCGCGGCGGCGCGGCCTCCGGGCAGCGTCGTACGGGAGAAGCGACCGATGACCCGGCCGGCGAGCCCGGAGGCGCGCTCGGCCCTCGCGAGCCGCTTCGCGGACGAGAACGTCCACGCGGCGGCCTTCATCGCGACCGCTTCCGGCTTCGGCACCCGGTCGCCGCGGTGCGAGTCGACGACGGCGGCGCGTTGGTCGACGAGCACCGACGGGATGTCGATGCGGACCGGGCAGACCTCGAAGCACGCGCCGCACAGCGACGACGCGTAGGGCAAGGACGCGGTCTGCTCGTCGGCGACGCCGTTGAGGAGCGGGTTGAGGATCGCGCCGATCGGGCCGGGGTAGACCGAGCCGTAGGCGTGGCCGCCGACCCGCTCGTAGACCGGGCAGACGTTGAGGCACGCCGAGCAGCGGATGCAGCGCAGGGCCTGGCGGCCGACGTCGTCGGCGAGCGCGCGGGTGCGGCCGTTGTCGAGCAGGACGACGTGCACCTCCTGCGGACCGTCGCCGGGCGTCACGCCCGACCAGGTCGAGGTGTAGGGGTTCATCCGCTCCCCCGTCGACGAGCGCGGCAGCAGCCGCAGCATCGGGTCGAGGTCGGACCACGTGGCGACGACCTTCTCGATGCCGACCACGCTCACCAGCACGTCGGGCAGGGTCAGGCACATCCGCCCGTTGCCCTCGGACTCGACGACGACGAGCGTGCCGGTGTCGGCGACGGCGAAGTTGGCGCCGCTGACGGCGACCTTCGCACGCAGGAACTTCTCGCGCAGGTGCTCGCGCGCAGCCCCGGCCAGGACGGACGGCTCGTCGGTCAGGTCGGCGGGCGCGGGCCGCCCGACGTCGCCCATCCGGCGGCGGAAGATCTCGCGCACCTCGGCCCGGTTGCGGTGGATCGCCGGCACCAGGATGTGGGAGGGCAGGTCGTCGCCGAGCTGGACGATCAGCTCGGCGAGGTCGGTCTCCCAGGCAGCGATGCCCTCGGCCTCGAGGGCCTCGTTGAGGCCGATCTCCCCGGTGGCCATCGACTTGACCTTCACGACCTCGTCGACGCCGTGGGCGTGGGCGACTGACGCGACGATCGCGCACGCCTCCTCGGCGTCGCGGGCCCAGTGCACGGTCGCGCCGGCGCGGGTCAGCGATGCCTCGAGGATCTCGAGGTGGGTGGCGAGGTCGCGCAGCGCGGCCTCCTTCACCGCGGCGCCCGCGACCCGCAGCTCCTCCCAGTCCTCCACCTCGGCGACGACCGCGGCGCGCTTGTCGCGGATCGTGCGAGTGGCGTGGGCGAGGTTCCGGCGCAGCTGGGTGTCGGCCAGCGCCTCACGCGCGGCGGTCGGGAACGCCGGCATGCCGACGAAGGTGGCGCTCCGCTTTTCGGGGTCCCCGCGGCGTTGTTCGGGGGAGCGGAGCGGAGGAGAAGAACGGCGTGGGGTGTTCATCGGGTGCCTCGGTCTCGTGACGGTCGTTGCGCGACCTCCTCGACCAGCCGGTTGCTGGGTCCGGGGTCGCCCTCGGTGCTCTCCGTGGCCGCCAGGACCTCAGCGAGGTGCATGACGCGGACGCCGGCCCGCTGGCGCGAGAGCATCCCGCCGACATGCATCAGGCAGGAGTTGTCGCCGGCGACCAGCACCTCCGCACCGGTGTCGCGCACGTGCCGCGCCTTGTCGGCGCCCATCGCGATCGACGTGTCCGCGTTCTTGAGGGCGAAGGTGCCGCCGAAGCCGCAGCACTCGGTGGCGTTGGGGAGGTCGACCAGCTCGATGCCGCGGACGGCCTCGAGCAGCCGGGTGGGCCGGTCGCCGACGCCGAGCATCCGCAGGCTGTGGCAGGTCGGGTGGTAGGTCACCCGGTGCGGGAAGTAGGCACCGACGTCGGTGACGCCAAGGACGTCGACGAGGAACTCGCTCAGCTCGTAGGTCCGCGGTCCGGTCTCCGCGACGGCCGCCGCCAGCGCAGGATCACCCGACCGGTCGGCGACGATGGAGTGCTGGTGCCGCGCCGACCCGGCGCACGAGCCCGACGGCGTGACGATGGCGTCGTACCCCGCGAACGCGTCGACGAACGCACGCACCACCGGCACCGCCTCGTCGAGGTAGCCCGTGTTGACCATCGGCTGGCCGCAGCACGTCTGCGCCCGCGGGAAGTCGACCTCGACCCCGAGACGGCGCAGCAACCGCACGACGGCCTTCCCCGTGTCGGGGAACATGGCGTCGTTGACGCAGGTGACCTGGAGGGCGACCCTCACGCTGGCGATCCTTTCATGGTGATGCAGGTGTGGTGTTCTCAGATGAGCCGCCGGCGCACGGCCCACACGATCGCCTCGACAGTGGTGTCGACGCCCACGCTCTCGCACGCCGCACGGGCCTTGCGCCTCACGGTCCGTTCGGAGACATCGAGCCGGCGCGCCACCGCCTCGACCGTCCGCCCCTCGGCCATCAGCCGCAGCACGACGAGCTCGTCGTCGCCGAGGGGCACCGGGCTCCTACCCATCGTCAGCGGCGGACCGGCTGGTCGACGTACGGCACCAGGCGGACGGGTCCGAGCAGGCCGTACGCCTGGCGCTGGGCCACGCCGTAGACAGCCGGCGTCACCGTGCGCAGCCGGTTGAGGAGGGTGGAGGCCACCTCGACCTCGATGACGTTGGTACCGCGGCGCAGCAGGCCGGCAAGGTCGACGCGCGGGTGCAGCGGGTCGCACCCACCCACCGCCACGCCGTTGACGGTGACCCGGAACGTGTCGGTGACCTCGCCGAGCTCGAGCCAGGCGCCGTCGCGGTCGGTCCAGTCGGAGCCGAGGTCGACCTGGGTGGTGTAGCGACCGAGACCCGAGACGTCCTCGAGCCCGGGGATCTGGCTCCACGGCACCAGCGTGGTCAGCTCGGCCGTCCGTACCGGCTTGACCGTCTCGGTGGCCGTCGCGCCGGGCTGCCAGTCCTCGACCTCGAGCCGCCAGGACGTCGGGACGACCGGGTCGCGGACCCGGTCCACCTTCGCGGCGACCGTGCGGCCGTCGCCGAGGGTGACGGTGTGGCTGCCGGCGGTGCCCGCGCGGGCCACGAGCTTGCCCGGCTCGCGCAGCACGTCGAGGGCGGTGGTGGCGATCGCGTGCAGCTGGGCGGGATCGGCCGACTGCGGGGTCGCGAAGGCGATCACGGTGGACTGGCCGGGGGCGAGGTCCACGCGGACCCGCACCCGGTCGGCCTGGCGCTCCCAGAGGCCGACCGGGCGGGTCTCGCCCGTCCAGGCGTCGAGCACCACCGGCACCGCGCGCGGCGAGGTGGTGGTCAGCCAGACGTCCTGTGTCACGCGGTTCAGCCTGCGGTTCTCGGCGTGCCGCGCGTTGGCGACGTAGTAGAGGTCGACGTCGCCGACCACCCGCCGCAGGGTCATCACGGTCGACCGCTCGTGCTCGACGTCGGGCGTGATGCCGAGCGAGGCGAGCGCGCCCGGGATGTCGGCGTCGGCCGCCGCCACTCGGGTCGTGGGCAACGCCTTGATCTGCGCGACGAGGTCGCGCAGCTCGGCGGCCTCGGCGTCGGGCGTGCCCTCGGGCAGACCGACGGGGCGCGGGTCCGACCAGTCCCGCACGAAGACGATCGGCAGCCCGGCGCGTCCGAGCTCGAGCACCCGTCGCGCGGTCGGGACGGCCATCGTGGCGACCTGGCCGCGGAACTGGTCGGTGCCGACGATCATTGCCTTGTAGGCGGGACCGTCCGGGGCCAGCCGGCCACCGCGGACCGTGGCCAGCGGCAGGTCGAGCAGGGCCGGAGTCGCGAAGGAGTGGGTCCACCCGAGCGGGATGCCGTCGTTCGTCGCCCAGAAGGCGCCGATGCCCGTGGACGTCCAGCCCTTCTGCCGCAGGAAGACCACGTCGTACTTCGGTGTGCCGGTCTGCAGGACCAGCTGGGTGCGCGAGAGGTACGCCGCGATGTCGGGCATGTGCTGCCACTGCGGGGTCCGCGGCCCCCAGGCCTCGCCGAAGCCGATCGCGCCGTTGTAGTAGGGCGAGAAGGCGGCGAAGCCCGGCCAGGTCACGCCGGGCGCGTCGGCGTAGGGGAATCCGTGGATGATCGCCTGGTTCACGCCCGCGGCGAAGATGCTGTTGAGGGTGAGGAGCGCCTGGTTCTGCTGCGTCGGGCTGGCGCTGTTGCCGCCGAGCATCGTGTTGTAGGCCGCGCCGTTGTAGCAGATCGCCTCGCAGGACAGGATCGTGTGGCCGCCCATGTCGCGACCGCCCGCCATCACCCGGTAGTCGTCGAGGTTCTTGAAGCCGAGCGACTCGGTCTCGGGGATGTCGAGCAGCGCCGCGTGCTCCACCGTGTCGGTCTCGAGGCCGTAGGGCTGGACCCGCAGGCCCATGCCGAGCGTGCGGGCGAAGGCCTGCAGCGGGAGCAGGTGGTGGTCCCGGTAGAGGTCCGAGAGCACCTGGTTGTAGTCGTCGCGGACCTGGTTGGTGCGCAGGCTGTCGGTCGTCGCGGCGTTGGCGCCGGTGCCGAGGTCGTAGAGGTACTTCTCCTTCAGCTCCATCACGACCGGCAGCCAGGGGCGCAGGTCGTAGCCGGCGCGCTTCTCGAACTCCTCGAACATCTTCGGCGTCCAGATGGTCGCCTCCGTCTCGATCTCCAGCGAGTCCTCGAAGAGGTAGCCACCGGCGCGGCCGAGGAGGCCGCGCAGCTCGCGGTCGAGGACCCGGTCCTCCCACAGGTCGACGACGGCCTGTGAGCCGAGCGCACTGAAGTGGTCCACGACGTACGACCGGGGGCTGGTGTGCGGCGCGGCCTCGGGCTCCTGGGCCGATCCGCGCTGCCAGAAGGACAGCAGCACCCACGACCCTCCGGCGGGCGCCGCCGGCGCCGTCCAGGTGATGCGGCCGTCGACGACCTGGTCGAGCAGTTCGACGTAGGAGTCGGGGTCGACCTGCGGCAGCACGCGCGTGTTGGTCGACGGGGTGTAGCGGTGCGCCTGCAGCGCCACCAGGGTCTGCTCGGTGACCACGTCCTCGGCGTGCAGCACGGCGGCCGGGACGGGTCCGTCGTACGTCGCCCCGGCGGCCAGGTCGGCCAGCCCGTGCGCGAGCTCGGTGCAGGCGGCGTCGTCGTCCGGGGTGATGGTCGAGACGGCGGCRGGCCACGACGGGCCGACGGTGACGTCGATGCGCACGTCGCGCTCCGCGGCGCGCGAGAGGGCGGCCTTCACGCCGGCGACCCACGGGGCTGTGCCCCAGCCGTGCGTCCCGACGTCGATGGTGATGTTGCGGGCACGGAGGCTGTGGGTGACGTCCGCGACCTCGAGGACGCCGAAGCCGGCGTCGGCGACCTGGTCGACCTCCCGCGCGATCTCGACGGGGTCGACGAGCCCGTGCGGCCACCACCAGCGGAAGCCGGCCGCGGTCGCGGTGCCGGGCGAGGCGAAGCGCCGCACGAGGTCCTTGGGCAGCCACTGGGTGGCGGCCGAGGCGCCGCCGGGG
>NZ_JBFUMR010000021.1:0-83489 GCF_054049275.1 Nocardioides sp. P5_E3 | reverse complement strand
GTGATGAAGGGGTGTTTGTGATGGCGGCTCGGCGGGTGTTTCCGCAGCAGGTTCGTCGTGAGTTCTGGGGTCTTGTACGCGGGGGGCTGACGGTCGCGGAGGCGGCGCAGAGGGTTGGCGCGTCGCGGTTCGCGGGGATGGATTGGTACCGCGAGCGTGGTGGGGTGATGCCCCCGTGCGATCCGCCGGCGAGACTCAGGCCGCGTYTGAGTTTCGAACAGCGTGAAGAGATCGCGGTGCTCCATGCCGCCGACGTGTCCAACGCAGAGATCGCCCGGGTGGTGGGGTGTCATCGCGCCACTGTCGGTCGAGAACTCAGGGCCGGGTCGACCCTGTTTCCCGACCGCCGCCCGAAGTATCGGGCCAGCGCGGCCCAACTGGCTGCCGACCGACGTGCCAGGCGGGTGCGGGGCGGGAAGCTGGCKTCGAGYCCGCGGCTTCGCGCCGCGGTGCAGGTGATGCTCGAGGATGAGTTGTCGCCCGAGCAGGTCGCGGCACAGTTGAGGATCGACTTCCCCGACGATGTGGAGATGCGGTTGAGCCACGAGTCGATCTACCAGGCCCTGTACGTCCAGGGCCGCGGTGAACTGCGCCGTGACCTGCACAAACGGCTCCGGACCGGACGCGCGGTCCGCAAGGTCCGTCGAGTCGAAGGTGAGCGGCGCGGCCGGATCCCCGGGATGGTCAACATCAGCGAACGACCAGCCGAGGTCACCGACCGGGCCGTGCCGGGGCACTGGGAAGGCGACTTGATCATGGGCTCGACCGCGTCGAACTCCGCGATCGGGACTCTGGTCGAACGGGCCAGCCGGTTCGTGATGCTGCTCCACCTCCCCGACGGGCACGGCGCCGACGCGGTCGCCGAGGCCATGGTCGAAACGATGAGCCGGCTCCCCGTGACCCTGCGACGCACCCTGACCTGGGACCAGGGCCACGAGATGACCTCACACCCCGCGATCGCTGCCGCGACCGGCCTGGACATCTACTTCTGCGACCCCCACTCGCCCTGGCAGCGCGGCAGCAACGAGAACACCAACGGCCTGCTGCGCCAGTACTTCCCCAAAAGCACCGACCTGTCGGTCTACCAGCTCGACTACCTCGACCACGTCGCCGCCAAGCTCAACCGCAGGCCCCGCAAGACCCTCGGCTGGAAGACACCGGCACAGGCACTCGACGAACTACTGTCGAACCCACCAAAACCAACCGGTGTTGCATCGACCGCTTGAATCCGCCGCGCCGTGAATGTGGCTGGGCCACCGCTGGCGGTCTCGGTGCCCCGGGTGAGATTCGAACTCACACTGGATGGTGTTTGAGACCACTGCCTCTGCCATTGGGCTACCGGGGCGAATCGGCGTCGGAACCCTATCCGAACTAGCCTTGCCGTCGTGACGCAGCCCGTTGACAGCAGCACCCCCGCAGACGGCGTACGCCGGGTCGTGATCGCCGAGGACGAGGCGCTCATCCGCATGGACCTCGCCGAGATGCTCGGCGAGGAGGGGTACGACGTCGTGGGCCAGGCCGGCGACGGGCAGCGGGCGATCGAGCTCGCGCGCGAGCTGCGCCCCGACCTGGTCATCCTCGACGTCAAGATGCCCGTGCTCGACGGCATCGCTGCCGCCGAGACGATCGCGGGGGAGCGGATCGCCCCGGTCGTCATCCTCACCGCGTTCTCCCAGCGGGACCTCGTGGCCCGGGCGCGCGACGCCGGCGCGATGGCCTACCTCGTCAAGCCGTTCCAGCGCGGCGACCTCGTGCCCGCGATCGAGATGGCGGTCAGCCGCTACGCCGAGATCACGGTTCTGGAGCGCGAGGTCTCCGACCTCCAGGAGTCGTTGGCGACGCGCAAGTCCGTCGACCGCGCGAAGAGCGTGCTGCAGGAGAAGCTCGGGCTGAGCGAGCCCGATGCCTTCCGCTGGATCCAGAAGACCGCGATGGACCTCCGGCTGTCGATGAAGCAGGTCTCCGACGGCGTCGTGGAGCACGGGGTGGCCGGGCTCGGCGACGCCGCCCGCGGACCGGCCGGCCTCTCCTGATCCAGGGCTCGTCAAGGTCTCCTCAAGGCCGGGACCGCATCGCGTGTTTCGGGCGGGTTTCCGGTACAGACCGGTTGGTCACGAAACGGCAACGGCACGCAACTCGGGCCGCCCAATCGTGTCCCGGGCCACATTCCGGGTGTTAGGTTCCCGCCGAGAGGCTGCCGAGGTGGACAGCCCATAGAACTGTGGAGGGATCCATGATCCGCTCATCCAAGACGTGGCAGGCTGTCGCGTTCACGGCTGTGGCCGGCCTCGCGCTGACCGCGTGTGGCACGACCGACGACGGCGGCAGTGACGCCGGCGGCGACGACTGCAACTTCAAGATCGGTGCGATGGGTGCCCTCTCCGGCGCCAACGCCAGCATCGTCATCCCGTCCGTGGACGGCGCCGAGCTGGCGATCAAGCAGTGGGACAACGACGAGTGCGAGGTGACCCTCGAGCGCTTCGACACCGAGGGCGACCCGGCCAAGGCCACGCCCGTCGCGACCCAGATCGCCGGCGACGACACCTTCATCGGTGTCCTCGGTGGCGCGTTCTCCGGTGAGACCCGCGCGACGAAGACCATCTACCAGGATGGCGGCGTCCCGATGATCAGCCAGTCGGCGACCGCGACCGACCTGACCCAGGAGGACCCGGTTGAGGTCTTCCACCGCCTCGTGCCGTACGACGACTACCAGGGCGCGGCGATCGCGAAGTACCTCACCGATGAGGTCGGCGCCTCCAAGGTGTTCGTGGTCGACAACTCCGAGGCCTACGGCGAGCCGCTGGCCGACCGTGTCGAGGAGACCCTCGGCGACGCGATGGTGCAGCGCGACAAGACGCAGGTCGGCCAGACCGACTTCGCCCCGACGATCTCGAAGATCGAGTCGGCCGAGCCCGACGCCATCTTCTACGGCGGCTACATCGCCGAGGCCGCTCCGCTGCTCAAGCAGATCCGCGACGCGGGCATCGAGGCCCCGTTCGTCGGTGGTGACGGCCTCTTCGGTGCCGACTTCGGCAACGCCGTGGGCGACGCCGGCGAGGGCGCAGTCGTGATGTGCCCCTGTGCCCCGATCGAGGAGGACAGCACCTTCGCTGCCGACTTCGAGGAGGAGTTCGGCAGCGCGCCTGGCGCCTACGCCGCTGAGGGCTACGACGCGATGACGGTCTTCCTCAAGGGTCTCGAGGACGGCGCCCGCACCCGCGAGGACATGCTCGCGTTCGTCAACGACTACACCGGTGAGGGCCTCAGCAAGTCGATCGCGTTCGACGACGCCGGCGACGTGCCGAAGGACCAGGTCTCCTACTGGGCCTACAAGAACGAGGGTGGCACGCTGACGCCCGAGGTCGAGGTCAAGCCCGAGGGCTGATCGAGGCACCAAGCATGGACACCGCGGGGGCGGCCGGGACTCGGCCGCCCCCGCTCCATGGCCCGGACCGGGCCGCACTATTGGGAGGGCCCTGAGTGGACTTCGACGCCCTGTTCAGCGGGTTGGACCGTCACACGTTGGACGGCATCACCCGCGGATCCATCTACGCGCTCGTCGCGCTCGGTTACACCATGGTGTACGGCGTGATGAAGCTGATCAACTTCGCCCACTCCGAGGTGTTCATGGTGGGCACCTGGACGGTGCTCGGCGTCTACACGGTCCTCGGCGCCACGTCCGGCATGGGGGTCGGCGCGGTCATCGGCGCCACCGTGCTGGCACTGCTCGCCGCGATGCTCGCCTCGGCAGGCACCGCACTGGCCGTCGAACGGATCGCCTACCGGCCGCTGCGCAGGAAGGGTGCTCCGCCGCTGATCTTCCTGATCACCGGCATCGGCTGCTCGCTCGTGCTCGTCGAGACCTTCGGCCAGGTGCTGAAAGCGTTCTTCGGCCCGCCCTTCGGTCGCGTGACGGTCAACGTGCCGTCCGTGATCGAGACCAAGGTCGTCTTCACGATCCCCGGCCTCGACCTGCCGGTCACCAACACCCGGCTGCTGATCATCATCGGCGCCATCGTCATGATGGTCGCGCTGGACACGTTCGTGAACAAGAGCCGCCTGGGCCGCGGCGTCCGCGCGGTCGCGCAGGACCCGGACACCGCCTCCCTCATGGGCGTCAACCAGGAGCGCGTGATCATGCTCGTCTTCGTGCTCGGTGGCGCGATGGCCGGCGTCGCCGCCCTGCTGTTCACCGTCCAGTACGACATCACGAAGTTCGACATCGGCTTCATCATCGGCATCAAGGCGTTCACCGCCGCGGTCCTCGGCGGCATCGGCAACCTGCGCGGTGCGCTGGTCGGCGGTCTGCTGCTGGGCGTCGTCGAGGTGTACGCCTCCCAGATCTGGGACTCCAGCTGGACCGACGTCACCGCGTTCATCGTCCTCGTCCTGGTCCTGATGTTCCGGCCCACCGGACTGCTCGGTGAATCCCTCGGAAAGGCACGCGCATGAGCCAGATCTCCGACGCCTTCCGCGGCCTCCAGCTCGGCAACCGCTGGGACCGTGCCCCGAAGTGGGTCCGCTCCGTCGGCCTGCTGCTGGTCATCGCCTTCGCGTTCTACCTGCCGTTCCTCAACATCCTGCCGTTCGCCTACATCCGCACCGACCTGAGCCCGACCGGCTCCGACTGGTCGAGCGTGCTGTTCCTGATCGTCGTCTACATGATCGCGGCCGTCGGCCTCAACGTCGTGATCGGCTTCGCCGGACTCCTCGACCTCGGCTACGTCGGCTTCTACGCCCTCGGCGCCTACTCGGTGGCCCTCTTCGGGTCGCCGTCCTCGCCGGTCGTGGAGGCCATGCAGTCGCGTTTCGGCCTGTCCGACGAGTGGGCCGTCCCGTTCGTGATGTGCATCCCCATCGCGATCGCGATGGCGCTCACGGCGGGAGTGATCCTCGGCGCTCCGACGCTGCGGCTGCGGGGGGACTACCTCGCGATCGTCACCCTCGGATTCGGCGAGATCATCCGCATCACCGCGCGCAACCTCGACCCCATCACCGGCGGTGCCGCGGGCATCACCCAGGTCCCCGTGCCGCCCGGGCCGGAGATCGACGGGCGGTCGTTCTTCAACACCATCGATGCCGAGCGCTGGTACTGGCTGGCGCTCGTCATCCTCATCCTCATCGTCTTCCTGGCCAGTCGTCTCGAGCACAGCCGCGTCGGTCGTGCCTGGCTGGCCATCCGCGAGGACGAGGACGCCGCAGCGGTGATGGGCGTCGCGGGCTTCAAGTTCAAGCTGTGGGCCTTCGCGATCGGCGCGTCCGTCGGCGGGCTCGCCGGGCTGCTGTTCGGCAGCAAGCAGCAGTACGTCGAGCCCAACGCCTTCATGCTGAACCTGTCGTTCCTCTTCGTGGCCATGGTGGTCATCGGGGGCTCGGGCAACATCGTCGGTGTCCTCGTGGGTGCCTTCCTGCTCACCTACCTCCCCGAGCGGTTCCGTGAGCTCCAGGAGTGGCGCCCCTTCGCCTTCGGCCTGGCGCTGGTGCTGGTGATGGTCCTCCGTCCCCAGGGCCTGGTGCCGAGCAGACGACGAGCCGCAGAGATCGAAGATCGACGACACGAGGCCGAGGAGGCTGCCGCAGATGCCTGAGCACGAGATCGAGGGCGCCGAGGTGCTCAAGGACACCTCCGACCACGACGCCATCGCCCACGAGGCGTCCGGCGCCATGGGCGACGTCCTGCTCGAGGTGGACCACGTCACCCTCCGCTTCGGCGGCGTGGTGGCGCTCAACGACGTCAACTTCGACATCCGCCGGGGCGAGATCCTCGGCCTCATCGGTCCCAACGGTGCCGGCAAGACCACCTGCTTCAACGCGATGACCGGCGTCTACACGCCCACGGACGGCACGATCCGGTTCAAGGGCCAGGAGATCGCGGGCACCAAGCCGCACAGGATCAACCACCTCGGCATCGCCCGCACGTTCCAGAACATCCGGCTCTTCCCGGAGATGTCGGCACTGGAGAACGTCATGGTCGGGTGCGACGCCCGCCACAGGACGAGCGTGCTCGGGGTGCTGTTCCGCGCCTACCGGGTCCGCCCCTCCGAGGAGGAGCTGCCGGCGAGTGGCATCCGCCGCAGCTTCGCCAAGGTGTTCGGCATCAGCCGCCACACGCTGGAGGAGCGGGCCGGTCGACGTCGGTCGATGGAGCTGCTGCGCTTCGTCGGCATCGCCGACCGGGCCCACGAGGTCGCGCGCAACCTGCCCTACGGCTACCAGCGCCGCCTCGAGATCGCCCGCGCCCTGGCCACCGAGCCCGAGCTGATCTGCCTCGACGAGCCGGCTGCCGGCTTCAACCCCGCGGAGAAGGAGGACCTGATGGGTCTCATCCGCCGCATCCGCGACCTGGGGCACACGGTCCTGGTCATCGAGCACGACATGAAGCTGGTCCTCGGCGTGACCGACAGGATCGTCGTGCTCGAGTTCGGCCAGAAGATCGCGGAGGGCACCCCGGACGAGGTCGCCCGCAACCCGAAGGTCATCGCCGCCTACCTGGGAGAGCCTGACGATGCTGCTTGAGATGAAGGACGCCGTTCTCAGCTACGGCAAGATCGAGGCGCTGCACGGCATCAGCGTGCACGTCGATGAGGGCGAGGTCGTCTCGCTGATCGGTGCCAACGGCGCCGGCAAGACCTCGACCATGCGAGCCCTGTCGGGCGTCCGCGGGCTGTCGGCGGGCTCCGTCGTCTTCAACGGCGAGGACGTCACCAAGATGCGGGCCGACCAGCGCCTGCGCAAGGGCCTGGTCCTGTGCCCCGAGGGTCGCGGGATCTTCCCCGGCATGACGGTCACCGAGAACCTCAACATGGGCGCCTACACCCGCAAGGACAAGTCKGCCATCGACGAGGACTACGACCGGGTGTTCGACCTCTTCCCGCGCCTGCTGGAGCGCAAGAAGCAGATCGCCGGCACGATGTCGGGTGGTGAGCAGCAGATGCTCGCCATCGGTCGGGCCCTCATGTCGCGCCCCAAGCTGCTGATGCTCGACGAGCCGTCGATGGGCCTCGCCCCGATGCTGATCCAGCAGATCTTCGACATCATCACCGAGATCTCGCAGCAGGGAACGACCATCCTCGTCGTGGAGCAGAACGCCAAGCAGGCGCTCTCGCGCAGCGACCGGGCCTACGTCCTCGAGACCGGCAACATCGTGAAGACCGGCACGGGTTCCGAGCTCCTCGACGACCCGTCGGTGCGTGAGGCCTACCTCGGCGTAGCCTGATCCCGCCAACGGCGATAGGGTCTGTCCCGGCGTGGTGCCGCGAGAGGGCGGCAGGGGGCCACGGTCGGTGCTCGAGGAAGTGGTGTGTCGATGAGTCGGACGCCGGTGACCGTACGCGTGGCAGAGACCACGGACGTCCCCTCCCTGCGTGAGCTGTGGGGTGACATCCTGCGGCGCGGTGCGCTCGACGAGCAGCTCGCCGACGTGGCCGGGATCGTGGCCACCGCCGACTCCCGCGAGGACCAGTGCGTGGTCGTCGCGGAGGTCGACGGTGAGGTCGCGGGCGCGGTCTACCTCGAGGCGACGACGTTCACCCCGCTCAACCTCGAGCGGGCCGTCCTGGCGGTGTCACCGCACGTGTTCACCCAGTTCCGGCGCAAGGGCGTGGGCAGCGCGCTGATGGAGGCGGCCTGCCGGTTCGCCGAGCAGCACGGCATCAGCCACGTCCAGACGGCCGCCGCCGCCGAGGCGCGCGACGCCAACCGCTTCATGGCGCGGCTGTCGTTCACCCCGCAGGCGACCCTGCGGGCGGCCACCACCAGCGCGGTGCGTGCCCGGCTGCCGCAGTCGCGGCAGGCCACGCCGGCGGCGACCAGCCGGCAGCGGATCGACCGGGTCCTCGCGGCCCGTCGGATCCGGCGCGAGCGCGTCCCGGGCTGAGCCGTGGACCACGCCGCTGCCGGAGCGCGTCAGGGCTTCGGTGCGTCCAGCAGCGCGCAGGTGATGCGCGAGGTGCACACGCGTCGGCCCTGCTCGTCGGTGATCACGATGTCGTACGACGTCGAGGACCGGCCGAGGTGGATGGCGGTCGCGACGCCCGTGACCACGCCCGACGTGGCCGCGCGGTGGTGGGTGGCGTTGATGTCCACCCCGACGGCGATCTTCGCCGGGTAGGCGTGGATGGCCGACCCGATGGAACCCAGGGTCTCGGCGAGCACGACGGACGCGCCGCCGTGCAGCAGGCCGAACGGCTGGGTGTTGCCCTCGACGGGCATGGTCGCGACGACCCGCTCCGCGGCGACCTCGACGAGCTGCACGCCCATCTTGTCGTTGAGGCGACCGTTGCCCTGCGGGAGGAAGGCGATGAGCTCCTCGACGCTCAGGTCGGCCAGCGACGTGGGAGGGGTGCCGGGTGTCTCGCTCATGGCGTCATTGTGTCCGAGCGGTGCGGGCTGACGGTGCCGGGGCTGGGGACGTCCGGTGTCGGTGGCGGCCGATAGAGTCGGCGGGTGCCTGAGACGAGCGAGTCGACCCGCCCCCGCCTCCTCCTGCTGGACGGCCACTCCCTGGCCTACCGGGCGTTCTTCGCGCTGCCGGTGGAGAACTTCGCGACCGCCTCCGGCCAGCACACCAACGCGGTCTACGGCTTCACCTCGATGCTGGTCAACGTCCTGCGCGACGAGCAGCCCACGCACGTGGCGGTCGCCTTCGACAAGTCGCGCCAGACCTTCCGGCTCGAGCAGTACAGCGACTACAAGGCCAAGCGCAACAAGACGCCCGACGAGTTCGGCAGCCAGCTGCCGCTGATCCGGCGGGTGCTCGACGCGCTCCACGTCCAGCACCTGTCGATGGACGGCTTCGAGGCCGACGACATCATCGCGACCCTCGCCACCCAGGGGCTGGCCGAGGGCATGCAGGTCCTGATCATGACCGGCGACCGCGACTCGATCCAGCTGGTCACCGAGGACTCGACCGTGCTCTACACGATGCGCGGCGTCAGCGAGCTGGCGCGGCTCACGCCGGCCGCGGTGCAGGAGAAGTACGGCGTCCCGCCCCACCGCTACCCCGAGCTCGCCGCCATCGTGGGCGAGACGTCCGACAACCTGCCCGGTGTGCCGGGGGTCGGCCAGGGCTACGCCGCGAAGTGGATCAACCAGTTCGACGGACTCGACAACGTCATCGCCCGCGCCGACGAGATCACCGGCAAGAAGGGCGAGGCGTTGCGCGCCCACCTCGGCGACGTCATCCGCAACCGCCAGCTCAACGCGCTCGTGCGCGACCTGACCCTGCCGGTGCGCCCCGACGGGCTCGCCCGGCAGCCGTGGGACCGCACCGCCGGCCTCGAGCTGCTGGACGAGCTCGAGTTCCGCGGCGAGCTGCGCAGCCGGTTGCTCGACACCATCGACCCCGATCCCGACGACGCCATCGAGGCCGAGGCGGGCTTCGAGCTCGACGGTCGCCGCCTGGCCGCGGGTGAAGCCGCCTCGTGGCTCGACGAGCACGCGCCCGCGGGCACGCGCGTGGGGGTCTCCGTCCAGGGGAGCTGGCGCGCCGGCACGGGCGAGGTGCTCTCCGTCGCCGTGGCGACCCGCGAGGGGCAGGCGGCCTGGCTCGACGTGGCCGAGCTCGGCGCGGACGACGATGCTGCCGTCGCGGCGTGGCTGACCGACCCGGAGCGCCCCAAGGCGATCCACGACGCCAAGGGGCCGAGGCTCGCGCTGGCCGCGCGGGGCTGGGACCTTGCCGGGCTCGAGGTCGACACCGCTCTGGCGGCCTACCTGGTCCAGCCCGACCAGCGCTCCTACGACCTCGCCGACCTGACCCTGCGCTACCTCAAGCGCGAGCTGCGGCAGGACGCCGTCGACGCGGACCAGCTCAGCTTCGACGCGATGGACGACACCACGGCCAGCGACACCGCGATGTTGACCGCCCGGGCCGTCCTCGACCTCGCCGACGCGCTCGACGACGCGGTCGACGAGCATGGCGGCACCCAGCTGCTGCGCGAGGTCGAGCTCCCGCTCATCGGCACCCTCGCCCGCATGGAGCAGGTGGGCATCGCGGTCGACACCGACTACCTCGAGGGCCTCGAGTCCGAGTTCAGCGACCAGGTGCGCGCTGCGGCGACCGACGCCTACGACGTCATCGGCAAGGAGATCAACCTCGGCTCGCCCAAGCAGCTGCAGGTGGTGCTGTTCGACGAGCTCGACATGCCCAAGACCAAGCGCACCAAGACCGGCTACACGACCGACGCCGACGCCCTGCAGCAGCTCTTCGAGAAGACCGAGCACCCGTTCCTGCAGCACCTGCTGCGCCACCGGGACGTGATCCGGCTGCGCCAGACCGTGGAGGGGCTGCTCAAGACCGTCGCCTCCGACGGCCGCATCCACACGACCTATAACCAGATCATCGCCGCGACGGGCCGGCTCTCGAGCACCGACCCCAACCTGCAGAACATCCCGATCCGCACCGAGGCCGGTCGCCGCATCCGCGAGGGCTTCGTCGTCGGCGAGGCCGGTGAGTCGCTGATGACCGCCGACTACAGCCAGATCGAGATGCGGATCATGGCCCACCTGTCCGAGGACGCGCTGCTCATCGAGGCGTTCCGGTCCGGCCAAGACTTCCACTCCATCACGGCCGCCCGCGTCTTCGGCGTCGCCGCCGAGGACGTCAGCGTCGAGCAGCGCGCCAAGATCAAGGCGATGAACTACGGCCTCGCCTATGGCCTCTCCGCGTTCGGCCTCTCGCAGCAGCTGCGCATCTCGACCTCCGAGGCCAAGGGCCTCATGGACGAGTACTTCGAGACCTTCGGAGGCGTGCGCGACTACCTGGGCGGGATCGTCGACGAGGCACGGCGCTCGGGCTTCACCGAGACGATCCTCGGTCGTCGCCGCTACCTGCCCGACCTCACCAGCGACAACCGGCAGCGTCGCGAGACGGCCGAGCGGATGGCGCTCAACGCGCCGATCCAGGGCTCGGCGGCCGACCTCATCAAGGTGGCCATGCTGGGTGTCGAGCGCGCTCTCGTCGAGCACGGCCTTCGCTCGCGGATGCTGCTCCAGGTGCACGACGAGCTCGTGCTCGAGGTCGCGCCGGGGGAGCACGACGAGCTCGCCGGGATCGTCCGCGCCGAGATGGGCGGCGCCGCCGACCTCACCGTCCCGCTCGACGTCTCCATCGGCACCGGGCGCAGCTGGCACGACGCTGCTCACTGAGCTGTCGAGCGCTCCCGCATCTTCACGAGGCTGATGGGCAGGAGCACGGCGAGGAGCACGAGCTCGACCGTGAGCACGACGGCGAGGAGCCCGGACACGCTCGAAACTGCGGTCGCAGCCGCCACCACGACCACCAGCAGCGCGATCCAGACGAGAACCATGGAGAGGATGCCCTGCCGGGCCAGCACTGAGTAGACCAACAGCTGCAGGATCGCCATGCACGTCCCGAGCAACGCGAAGACCCACAACAGGTCGCTGACCTCTTCGTAATCGCGACCCCCAGCGAAGACCAGTGCGAGATCAGGCAGTACTGCGGTGACCAGGACGCACGCGCCTCCCAGGCCGCCGATGAGAGCCATGCTGTTGAGGAGCGCGCGGGCAGGGTTGGCGCTGTTCGCCATCGACGGGAAGGCGACGACCACGACGAACTGGGGGAGGAACATCACGGCGCGCGTGACGATCAACCCCGCGGCGTACAGCCCGGAGTCGTGGGAGTCCAGGACCGACCTCCCCACCAACATGTCGATGTTGGTGAGCGCGAAGTAGGCGAACAACGCCTGGGAGTTGACGACGGCTTCCTTGATGATCGGCAGGAAGCCGTGTCGTTCGTGCGACTCGCCGGTCTCGCGGTCGTGGCGCAGGACGGCGAGCCCGTAGAGGAATGGCACGTAGTAGCTCAGCGCGACGCCCAGGAATGCCATGAACGCAGTCGGCTGCCACAGGATCAGCGCGAGGCCGATCGCAAGCCTCGGTACTCCGGCGAGTGTGTACATGATCGCGAGCTCGCGCCACCTCCGCTCGCCTTGGAGGATGCCCATCTGTGCGCCCGTCATGGTCATGGGCACGGCGGCAACGGAAGCGAGCAAGGCAGTGGGAAGACTGTCGAGGTCCAGCGCATGGTCGATCAGCGGCGCGCCCAGGAGCAGCACTCCACCCAGCAGCAGCGACGCACGCAGTGAGACCCGGAGGATCTGGGTCTCGATCTGTCCGACATGTCCCGGGTCGGAGCTGATGCGACGCGCGGCCGTCGCTTGCAGTCCGAGCATGACGACGCTGACGATCATCACCAGGTTCATCAGCGCGAAGTACGCACCGTACGAAACGGGACCGATGATCCGAGCCGCGGCCATCGTGAAGCCGTACGTCGCGACATTCATCACCATCATCGCAACGGCGATCTGCCCACTGCCCGTCAAGAGGGAGCTGACGCCGGCCCTCCGGCCAACGGCGGCCCGTGACCGGTCGCGGGCTCGAGTGGACATGGGGCACACCATAAGGTGTCGTCTTGTGAGCGGGCGGATCGTCGAGTCGGTGTCGTGCGTCCGCCTCTCCCTACCGACGATGCTGGCGCCGTTGGTCTGGTCTGCGCTCCTGTCCGTTCTCCTGCTCGGCGGCGCGCTGGGCCCCGGCTACGTCCTGAGCTACGACATGGTGTGGGTTCCGGACCTGCGCCTCGGAACGGACGCGCTCGGCCTCGGCACGGCGCTCCCGAGGGCCGTCCCGTCCGACGCCGTGGTCGCCGTCCTCGACGAGGTCCTCGGTGGCATGCTCCTGCAGAAGCTGGTGCTGCTGCTTCCCCTGGTGGCAGCCGGGTCCGGTGCAGCCGCCCTCGTCGGTCCTGGCGTCGTGGCACGTCTGGTCGCGGTGTCGGTCATGGTGTGGAACCCCTTCGTGGTGGAGCGGCTGGCCATCGGCCACTGGCCGGTCCTGGTGGGCTACGGAGCGCTTCCCTGGGTGGTCCTGGCGGGAGCCGCGTGGCGCAGGTCCGGCGTGCTCCCGGCCAGGTTGCCGGTGCTCCTCCTCGTCGGCAGCCTGAGCGCGTCGACCGGGATCGTGACGGCGGTCGCCGCGTGCGCTGCTGCCGCGACGCGTGAGTGGCGCCGGTGCCTCGCCCTGGCGACCCTGCTCCTCCTGGCCAACCTGCCCTGGCTCGCCTCCGGGCTGCTGCACGCCGGCAGCGCCACGTCCAGCGCCGACGGCGCGGACGTATTCGCACCCAGCAGCCGCGGCCTCCTGCCGGCACCGCTGACCTTCCTGTCGCTCGACGGCATCTGGAACGCCCAGGTCGTTCTCCCGTCACGGTCCGGCGCACTCGCCGTCGCCATGACGGTCGTCCTGGTCGTGCTGGCGTTGCTCGGCCTTCGCCGTGGGTGGTCACAGGTGCCGGAAGGGCTGCGTCGACCGCTCGTGTCGTGCTGGGTCGTCGGTCTGGTCCTGACCCTGGCGACCTGGGCGCTGCCCGGTGCGACCGGGTGGCTCGCCAGCACCGTACCGGGAGCGGGTCTGCTGCGGGACGGGTCGAGGTTGCTCGCGCTGGCGGCGCCGCTGACCGCTGTTCTGGTGGGGCGTGGCGCCGATGCCCTGGTGCACGCCCTCCCGGACGCGTTGTCCCGCGCCATGATCACGCTGGCCCTGGTCCTCGCCTCGGTTGCACTGATGCCCGACGCGGCTCTCGGTCTCTCCGGACGCCTGGCCGCGGTCGACTACCCGGACTCCTACGACGAGCTTGTCGATGAGCTGGGGACCCTGCCGCCCGGTGCCGTCGCCCTGCTGCCCTTCCAGAGCTATCGGGCGCCGTCCTGGAACAACGACCGTCGTCCGGTGCTGGCGCCACTGGGCCGCTACCTGCCCCGGCGCGTGGTCGTCGAGGATCGGCTCGTCGTCGACGGGCGACCGCTCCCCGGTGAGGACCCGACGGCCGCTGAGGTGCGACGTGCCCTGGAGGCGTCGGACGAACGGCTTCGGTCTGCCGGTCTGCGCGACGCGGGCATCCGGCTCGTCGTCGTCGAGCAGCTGCCGGGCGTGGAGGTGCCCGACGTCGAGGGCGACGTCGTCCGGCAGCTCGACGGACTCAGTGTGATCGACCTCGGGCCAGGGGCGTCTGAGACCGGCACGTCTGCCGCGTGGGTGGTCGTGATGTCACTGGCGTGGGGCGGCTGGTGCGGCCTGCTGCTCGTCGCGATCGTGCGAGGTGTCCTGGGCCGGCGCGGCCGTGGCACGCGATAGTTGCGCAGAACTGGCTACCGACTGGTACCTTGCTGCCATCGTCTAGGGAGGGTCACCGGAGTCATGGGTTCAATCATCGCGCCGATCGTCAGCATCGTCGTCGGCGGAGGCCTCGCTGTCGCCACGCTCATGGGTGTCGTCACCAGCCAGACCAGCGCTCCCGAGCAGTCCCCGGGGACCATCAACAGTCCCGAGTTCAACTACGGCACCACAGTCGAGTGACGCCTGTCTGACCGGGCTCGCTCCGTTCACTCAGCGTCGGGGTCCTGCGCGTCGACGCGCTCTCCTCGCAGGACCGCGGCCACCACGTGGGCGAACGACTCCTGCGCATGCTCCCAGGTGAAACGGTGACTCACCTCGAGTGACCCCTCCCCGAGCCGGGCACGCAGTTCGGCGTCGGCGAGCAGGTCTCGGAGCGCGTCGACGAAGTCGCGTGGCTCGTCGACGAGCAGTCCCGACACGTCATGGGCGATCGATTCCCGAGTGCCGCCCGCTGAGCGATACGCGACGGTCGGCGTCCGGTGCATGCCGGCCTCCCCGACGACCAGGCCCCAGCCTTCCTTCAACGAGGGGAGGGCCAAGGCCCACGCCTGCTCGTAGACCTCGTGCTTACGGTTCTCGTCCGCGTGGCCCTCGAAGACCACGGTGTCGCCGGCGCCGCGATCGGCCGCGTAGCGGTGGAGCTCGGCCCCCCACCACCCGCTGCCCACGACGTGGAGGCGCAGGCCCGGATGGTCGTCACGCAGGGCGAGGGCCGCGTCGATGGCGTGCTCGACCTGCTTGTGGGGGACCAGTCGTCCGACCACTGCGAGCGTGGGGTGAGCCGACTTGCCGACCCCCGTGGGCACGATCGGATCCGTGCCGTTGTGCACGACGGCGATGCGCCGACGGTCCACGCCGAGCGGGACCAGCTCGTCGCGCGTCGCCCGCGACACCGCGACGTACTGGCATGATCGGTAGAGACGCGGCGCGAGACCGTGCTCGATGGCCCAGCCGACCCTGCCGACGAGCCCGGGGTAGACGACCGGCCATTGCTCCCGGTGCACGTGGTGCACGAGCACGACGACGGGTGCCCTGGTGGCGGCGCGGGTGAAGAAGGGCAGGCCGTTCTGCACGTCCACGACGACGTCCACGTGTCCGAGCCGGCCGCGGGCGAGCGCCCTGAACCCCTCGGAGTAGACGGTCAGCTTCGACCCGCGCCTGATGAAACGGACGCCGTCGACGACCTCGTCCGGAGGTGCGGCGGCGTGGGCTGCGCAGAAGATGGTGACGCGGACGCCGCGCTCGACGAGTCCTTGCGCCATCTTCTCGAGGTAGCGCTCGGCGCCGCCGCCCTCCGGGTTGTGGGTGTCGCGCCAGCTGAGGAAGGCGACATGCCGTCCGCGGAGCTCGTCGTGGTCAGTCATCGGCGAGAACCCTACCGCTCAGTCACTTGTCGGTTAGGGTCTCCGGGTGCTGACGAGGACCCGCCCGTGGCGCGCCGATCTCGCGCGGTCGCTGCGCCTGCTACGGGAGTTCCGCCACGAGCAGTCCGACCCGGCGCGGTTCTACACCGCGCTCGCCCGCGACTCGACCCTGCAGGTGTCTCAGTACCACGACCTGTCGGGGCAGCTGATGCTCGACGTCGGGGGCGGCCCCGGCTACTTCCGGCAGGCGTTCGAGGCGGCAGGGGCGTCGTACGTCGCCCTCGACGCGGACGTGGGCGAGCTCTCGGGCACCGGGTCGATCGACGTGCGCACCGTCCTGGGCAGTGGCATGCAGCTGCCGTTCCGCGACGCGGCGGTGGACGTGTGCTACTCCTCCAACGTGCTCGAGCACGTCGAGGAACCGTGGCGGATGGCCGCAGAGATGCTGAGGGTCACCCGGCCCGGTGGTCTGGTCTTCATCAGCTACACCACGTGGTGGGGCCCGTGGGGCGGCCACGAGACCGCGCCATGGCACTACCTGGGTGGGCGTCAGGCCCGGCGGCGGTACGCCAGGCGCCACGGTCACGAGCCCAAGAACAAGTTCGGTGAGTCCCTCTTCGCGGTCTCGGTCGCCGATGGCCTGCGCTGGTCGCGCAGCCAGCAGGATGCCGACGTGGTGCACGTGCTGCCGCGCTACAACCCGTGGTGGAGTCGCTGGCTGCTGCACGTCCCGGTAGTGAGAGAGGTCGTCACGTGGAACCTCGTGCTCGTGCTGCGCAAGCGGTGAGCCGGGAGGAGTCGCGTTTCGGCTGGCGGCTCGTTGCTGCCTGCGCGCTGCTGACGGGTCTCGCCCTGATCCAGTCCTCGGGACTCGTGGTCGCCGATACCAAGCTCGACCTCGCGATCTCGCCCGTGGAGTTCCTCACCCGCGCCGCGCACCTGTGGGACGCCCAAGGTGCCTTCGGGCAGCTGCAGAACCAGGCATACGGCTACCTCTGGCCGATGGGACCGTTCCACGCCCTGGGCCACCTGATGGACCTGCCTGCGTGGGTCGTGCAGCGGTTGTGGATGGCGCTCGTGCTGTGCGTGGCGTTCGTCGGGATGGCCCTGCTTGCGCGTGCGATGGGGGTTCGGTCGGACCTGGCCTGCATCGTGGCGGGCTTCGCGTTCGCCCTGTCGCCGCGCATGCTGACCGTGTTGGGCCCCAGCTCGATCGAGGTGTGGCCGAGCGCCTTGGCGCCCTGGGTGCTGCTGCCCCTCGTGTGGGGGAGTCGCCGCGGGTCTCCTGTCCGGGCGGCCGCGCTGGCCGCCCTCGCGGTGGCGATGGTGGGTGGCGTCAATGCGGCCGCCACGTTCGCCGTCCTTCCGCTGGGCGTCCTCTGGCTGCTGACCCGCGAGCCCGGGCCGCGCCGCCGCTCGATGATGCTGTGGTGGCCGCTCTTCACTCTGCTCGGCACACTGTGGTGGCTCGTGCCGCTGTTCCTCCTCGGGGCCTACAGCCCACCGTTCCTCGACTTCATCGAGACCGCTGCCGTGACGACCTATCCGACGACATTGGCCGACGCGCTGCGGGGCACCTCGAACTGGGTGGCGTACCTGGATCCGGAGGCTCGCGCCGGGCGTGACCTGGTCACCTCGATGTACATCCCGCTGAACAGCGCGGTCCTCCTCGTCGCCGGCATCGCGGGCCTAGCCCATCGCCGAAACGAGCACCGGGCGTTCCTGGCCTCAGGCGTCGTCGTCGGTCTCGTGCTGGTGACGGTGGGACACCACGGGACGGTCCAGGGTTGGTTCGCGCCGGAGCTGCGCTCGCTGCTCGATGGGGCACTTGCACCGCTGCGCAACGTGCACAAGTTCGACGTCGTCGTCCGGCTCCCGCTGGTCGTGGGCCTGGCGTTCACCCTCGACGAGCTGCACCACCGCTGGCGCAGCGCCTCTCGCGTGCGCAGGCACAGGCTGGCGGTCTCGGACCGCACGAACGCCGCCCTGGTGATCGGCGTCATCGTGCTGGCGCTGGTCGGTTCCACGTCCCCTGCCTGGGCCGGTCGGATCACCCCCAGCGGCTCGTTCCAGGACGTCCCGGGCTACTGGCGCGATGCCGCCGCGTGGCTCGGGACCGAGCAGGACGAGCACCCCGGTGTCGCGCTCCTCGTGCCCGGGTCCTCGTTCGGTACCTACGTGTGGGGCACGCCGCGTGACGAGCCGATGCAGGCACTCGCGCAGAGCCCCTGGGCAGTGCGCAACGGCATCCCGCTCACGCCGGCCGGCAACATCCGGATGCTTGACGAGGTCGAGCGACGGCTCAACGAGGGACGGGGGAGTGCCGGGTTCGCGAGCTACCTGCGCCGCGCCGGCGTCAGCCACGTCGTCGTCCGCAACGACCTGGAGCGCGACCCCGACATTGCCGACCCGGTGCTCGTGCACCAGGCGCTGGACGACACCCCGGGCCTCGTGCGGGCTGCCGTGTTCGGCCCCGACATCGGTGGTGAGGCGAGGATCGAGGGCGACCTGGGCAAGGCGCTGGTCAACTCGGGGTGGCAGGCCGAGTACCCCGCGATCGAGGTCTACCGCCTCGAGGACGGACCGGCGTACGCCACGGCAACGCCCGAGCCCCCGACCGTGGTCGTCGGTGGCCCGGAGGACCTGCTCGACCTCGCCGACAGCGGGGTGGTGGTGGACGAGCCCGTGCAGTTGGCCGCGGACCGGGACGACTCGGACGCGGTCCCGGAGCACGTGGTCCTCACCGATGGCCTGCGGGGGGTCGAGCGCAACTTCGGTCGTCTCCACGACGCGGAGTCACCGACGCTCCTCCCGGCCGAGTGGGAGGCGTTGACGCGAGACGGTGTCGCGGACTACGCGCTCGAGCCCTCGAAGCGCTGGCTGACGCTCGCCCGGCTCGAGGGTGCGCGGTCGGTGACGGCGTCGAGCTCCCAGTCCGACCCGGGCGCACTCGGCAGGGCGGAGCGCGGTCAGCTGCCGGAGGCGGCGGTGGACGGGGATCCGCGGACGAGCTGGCGCTCCGCGGCGCTCACCGCGGACGCGCACTGGTGGCGCATCGACCTCGAGGAACCACGCGCCCTGGGCACCGTGTCGGTCCGGGCCGGCAGCACGGGCAGTCAGCTCGTCGAGCTGTCCACGCCCGACTGGACGAGCGAACCGCTGCGGTTCGACCCCGGCGAGCTGCGTTCGATCGTGGTCCCGGGTGAGAGCGCCTCGTTGACCATCACGGACGTCTCGGGCAGGCAGCGCAACCAGCTGGAGATCGCCGAGGTCGACATCGGCCGCGAGGTCGTGCGCCGCCTGGTCCTGCCCGAGACCCCCGAGTCCTGGGGAACGCCCGACGCCGTCGTTCTGCGCCGCTTGGGCGACGGCCGGCACGGTTGTGCCCGCGTCGAGGACGAGATCCGTTGCGCGGCGCACAAGGCCGTCTCCGAGGAGGAGCCGCGCGACATCCACCGCAGCTTTGTCTCGCGCACGAACCGCGGCATGCCGGCTCGCCTGAGCGTCACCCCCGCGCCGGGTGACGCCCTCGACGACGTGATCCTGCGCGGGCAGCCGGTGGCCGTCGATGCCTCGTCGGCAGGGGTGGACGACCCCCGTGCCGGGGCAGTGGCCGCGATCGACGGCGATGCAGCGACGACGTGGCTCGCGTCGCTCGACGAGCTCAATCCCGAGCTGCAGGTGTCCTGGCTGGGGACGAAGACCGTCACCGGCCTCGGCGTCAGCCTGGGTCGGGAGACGGCCGCGCGGCTGCCCGAGCGCGTGGAGCTGTCCTGGCCGGGTGGGAAGCGCGAGGTCGTGCTGCGCCGCGGCTCGGCGAGGTTCGACTCCATCCGCACCAGCCGGCTCACCATCAAGGTGCTGGACGCCGAGGCCGCCACGGACGTCGGCTTCGACGGCAGCGCGCGCAACGTTCCCGTCGGGATCGGCGAGCTCGTCCTGGCCGGCGTCCCCTACCTGCCGTTGAACCTGTCCGACGACCCGGTGCGCACCCGTTGCGGAGTGGGCCCCACCATCCGCAACAACGGCACCTCGCACCCCACCCGGGTCCTCGGCACGAGGTCCGACATGCTGGCCGGCACGCCCCTGGACGCCGTCCTGTGCCGGGATGCGACGGTCCCGGTGCGAGACGGGGTCAACGACCTCGACGTCCTCGCCTCCGAGGCCTTCATCCCGAAACGCCTGGTGCTCGGCGAGCTGGACGTCGTCGAGGAAGCCCGTCCTGTCGCGACGGAGCTTCGCGGACCGGGGCGCTCGCGCCTCGATGCCACCGCCCCGGGGTTGTTGGCCACCCGGGAGAACACCAACCCCGGTTGGGACGCATCGCTCGACGGTCGTGCGGCCGCTCCCGTCGTGCTCGACGGGTGGCGGCAGGGCTGGGAGGTCTCGCAACCGGGGCCCGTGGACATGGAGTTCGCGCCCGATCGCGCCTACCGCCTGGCCTTGGCGGTCGGCGGCGTCGCAGTCGTCTGCCTGGTGCTCCTCACGATCCTGCTTCTCCGGCGGCGCCGCCGGGACGAGGTCCTGGCGGGGCGTCCGCGCGGGCTCCCGAGCGTCGTCCCGCTGGGTGCCCTGGTGGTGTCCGCGGGTGTGCTGGCCGGGTACGCCGGGGTCGCGGCGGCCCTCATCGGCGCCGGAGCCGTGGTGCTGCTTCGTCGGAGAGCTCCGGACTCAGGAGCGTGGTGGCTCGGCGCACCGCTGGCGGCGTCGTACCTGGCGTACGCCCTCGAGCCGTGGGGCGGGGCCTCGGGGTGGGCGGGCGAGCGGGCATGGCCTCAGCTGCTGGTGGTGCTCTCCGTCGCCGGCCTGGTCGGTTGGGTCGTCCTCGACGGCCGGCCCATCCGCCGCCCCAGGCGCAGGCTGGGTCGCTCGACCAGCCGGTAGAGCACCTCGGCAGCGAGGATGCTCGCGACCAAGGTGATCGCCCACACCTCGAGCCCGTTGCCACGGAAGAGCTGGTAGTCGGTGCTCCAGAACACGAGGCTGATCAGTGACAGGTGCAGGCAGAAGACTCCGTACGAGATGTGTCCGAGGTGCCTGCAGACGCGCGAGCCCATGATCCGTCCGTAGGTACTCCGAGGCTGGGCGAACACACCTGAGAGGACGATCAGTCCTCCGATCAGCGCGTAGACCAGGTTCTTGAAGAGGGCTTCCGATGGCGTGCCGGCCACGAACAGGACCGGGCCGGCCAGTGGTGTCGACACGACCAGGAGCAGTCCGGCAACCAGGGTCCAGCACGTCCCGGGCATCTCGCCCAGGGTGATCACGCGGCGCTCGAGCGGCGTGCTGATCCCCTGCTGGTGCCGGACGTGGAGGAGCGCCAGCCCGACCCCCACCGCGAACCAGCTGAGGTAGCCCGGGAGCCACAGCCCGGGGGAACCGCCGACGCGGGGGTCCAGGAGCGTGGTGCCCTCCAGGTGCCAGAAGACGGAGATCGCGATCATCACGGCGAGCACCACCAGCACCCGCCACGCCCGGACTGCGCGTCGACGTCGTCCGAGCACGATGAGCATGAGCACAGGCAGCAGGGCGTAGAAGGCGACCTCGACGCCCAGGCTCCACATGTGTGTGATCCCGTGCGGGAGCTTCTCGCGGACGTAGGTGTCCAGGAGGAACAGCGACGAGATCCACTGCCACACGCCCTCCTTCGCGTTGCCCGGGAACAGTGACATCGCGAGGACCACCGTCACGACGTAGGCCGGAGCGATGCGCAGCACCCGCTTCGACGCGTAGGTCCGCACGTCCGGCGCCGCGTGGCCTGTCACTGCGCGGGCCAGGTGCGGTCGGGCCAGCAGGAAGGCGGAGAGCACGAAGAAGATGGAGACACCGACGTCGAGGCGGGCCAGGAACGTCCCCCACGCTCCCCAGCCCAGATAGCTGCCGGTCTGGAAGGCGGCGTGGGTGGTGAGCACGGCGAGGGCGCCGAGCGCGCGCACGGTGTCGAGGGCGGGGAACTCGGGCGCGATGTCGACTCGCCGAGGTTGTGGGACGGTCACTGCAGCGGTCCTCCTGGCACTGGCTGGCCGATCTCCACGACGTCGACGCACAGAGTCGTCCCCGGGTCGAGGCCGTCGATGGAGACCTCGTCGAACCCGCCGTCGAGTCGGAGGTAGAGGTTGTTCAGCCCGCGCCGGACCCTGGTGTCCACCGATGACCTGCCCGCGGTCACGGTCACGGCGGAGTCCGCGCTGCTGAGGTAGCCGATCCGGGCCCACCACTCGAGGTCGATGGCCCGACCGGCGAGCGGCACGTCCACGCGTTTGTCCCGCACTCGCCATCCGCACCCGGCCCTGGGCCCGGGCAGCGAGTCGACGCCGGGCTCGATGGCCACCTGGCGCAGGGAACCGTCGTCACCCACGATCGCGAGCTCGGAGGACACGTCGGGGAAGTCCACGAGGTCGGTGGCGAGGGGGGCGAGGAACGTGAAGTTGTTCCTCGGCGCCGACAGCTGCGACATGACGTCCTCGGGCACGACCCGGTCCACCATCTCCACCCGGCCGTAGGCCGCCACGTCCGCTCGGAACCGGTCGAAGAAGCGGTGGGCCGCGTTCTGGTCGTGCCAGGGAGTGACGTAGGTCGCCGAGCTGAAGAGCCCACTCAGCACCACGGCGCTGGTGAGGAGTCCGGTGAACCATGAAGGGACGGGCTGGATGCGCGGGGGGACCCGCGGTCCGGACGACCCCGGAGCGCCGGGAAGCTCGAGGAAGGCGAGGCCCAGGCAGAGCGCCGCGACGAGCGAGACGTCGCTCAAGTAGCGCGAATCGGTGCCGACGATCGCGCCGAGCGCTGTTCCCCGCCCGGCCAGGACGAGGAGGAACGTGCCGAGCACCCAGCCGATCAGCAGCAGGAGCGCCCGTCCGGACCGCGCCCGGCGCAGGTATGCGTAGGCAGCGACCGCGCTCACCACGACCCACGACAGGTGCACCGACCAGCTCGGGGGATCGGTGAAGGCGTGCGGTGGCGCAGGCATGTGCCACTGCCACGGCCCACCGGCCAGGCCGCTTGCGAGCGTGCTTCCGAGCATTGTCTCGGCCAGGTCGCCGGCCAGCTCCGGCGTCACAGTGGACAGCTGGCTCGGGACCGTGGCGAAGTAGTAGGCCACGTAGGCGACGCCGACGACGAGGACGGCCACCAGTCCGAAAGCCTGCGATCGCAGGCCTCGCAGGCGACGGACCGGGCCCCCGCTCGTGAAGTAGGCGTAGCTTATATAGACGAGCAGGGGGACCACGACGAGCGTCTTCTGCCAAAAGAGCAGCCCGGCCACGAGGCTCACCAGGCAGAGCCCCAACCACCGGACCCCTTCGCCTCGCGCGTGGAGTACCCACGCTCCGACCGCGACGCAGAGTGCGACCTGCAGCGGCAGCTGCTGAAGGGCAGCGATGAACCACATGTACGACGGCATCGACAGCGACAGGAAGAGATAGAGCGCGAAGGGAGGCAGGATGCCCCGTCGCATGCCGAACAAGGTCACCAACATCCACAGGCAGGCGGCACTTGCCAGGGCCTGCCCCACGACCAGGAACAGTGCCGCCGGCCACCACGCCATCGGATCGATCGACCCGATGCCCCAGTAGACGAGCTTGGCGACGGGCATGAAGTGACCGTTGACCGGCTCGAGGAGGTAGTCCCAGTCGGCGCCGTCTGCATGCTGTCGGAGGAAGATCAGGTCGTCCAGGAAGTACCAGCTCGACCAGGCGGCCCACGTGCGGAAGGTGAGCTGGGAGACCAGTAGGGCGACAGCCGTCCAGAGGACCCAGGTCCGCGATCCCTCGTGTCCGTCGACCGAACGCCCTACGGCGATGGTGGAGCCGTCGCCCTCAGGCGCGCGTGGAGTCCGCCGCCCGGACTGATCGGGAGCGACTGAGGTCTTGGCCATCACGTTTGCAGACGTCCATCCGGGGGGTTCGAAGATCTCTCTCCACGACATGCTACTTGCTGGTACCGTTCGGCGACTTCATTCGATCCGCCTGGAGGATTCCCGTGCGCAAGGTCATCGCCGCCATCTTGGTCGGCCTTGGTTCGTTCCTGCTCGTCGCCGCGCTCACCGTCGTCCTCTGGGGTGGCGATGCCGTCAAGAAGACCCCGCTCGACACGGACTCGGTGACCAACCTGTCCGGGACGGCCGACAAGCTCAACCCGGCGACAGGCGACGTGGAGTCGCTCCAGGTCAAGGCTGCCAGCGTGACCAAGGCCGACGCAGAGCTGTCCGACGACGACGTCGTCGTCTTCGTCAACACGACGTGCCTCGTGATCGACGAGGGCGACACCCCGCAGTGCGTGGACGAGTCCGACGACCGCCTCGTCAGCGCCAGCAGCGACGTGTTCGCCACCGACCGGCAGACCGCCGAGGCGGTGAACGACCCCCAGTACGTCCCGCCGAGCGCCGAGGAGAAGTCGGGCCTCGTCAACAAGTGGCCCTTCGACGCGGAGAAGAAGGACTACACCTACTGGGACAGCATGCTGGGCGAGGCGGTCGACGCCACCTACGACGGCACCGAGACCATCGAGGGTCTCGAGACCTACAGGTACCACGTGCTCGTCGAGGAGGAGCCGGCCGAGGTCGTCGAGGACATCGACGGCGTCTACTCCCAGGACAAGTTCATCTGGATCGACCCGACCACGGGATCCATCGTCAACCAGACCCAGCACGAGGTGCGCGAGCTCGAGGACGGCTCCCCGCTGCTCGACATGGAGCTCGCCTTCACCGACGAGCAGGTCGAGGCCAACGTCGCCGACGCCAAGGACAACGGCCAGTCGCTGGACCTCCTCACGAAGACCCTGCCGCTGATCGGGTTCATCGGCGGTGCGATCGCTCTGCTGGCCGGCCTGTTCCTGTTCCTGCGCGGGCGCCAGCACAAGCATGCCTGAGGCAGGGCCGAACCGTTCCTGACGGCATGTCCGAGCTCGCGACCGTCCAGCCCCAGGATGTGCGGTGGTACGCCGACACGTTCGATCGGATCCAGCGCAACGTGGAGGCTGCCGTCCTCGGCAAGCGGCACGTCGTACGACTCGGGCTGACCTGCCTCGTGTCGGAGGGGCACCTCCTGCTCGAGGACCTGCCTGGCACGGGGAAGACGATGCTGGCCCGGGCGTTGGCGAAGTCGCTCGACTGCTCCTTCGCGCGCATCCAGTTCACACCCGACCTGCTGCCGTCCGACATCACCGGCGTCACGGTCTACGACCAGGCTCACGGTCAGTTCTCCTTCCATCCCGGGCCCCTCTTCCACAGCCTGGTCCTGGCCGACGAGATCAACCGCGCCTCGCCGAAGACGCAGTCCGCACTGCTCGAGGTCATGGAGGAGGGGCACGTGACCGTCGACGGCAAGACCCACGAGGTGCGCCGGCCGTTCATGGTGATCGCGACCCAGAACCCGATCGAGCAGGCGGGCACCTACCAGTTGCCCGAGGCGCAGCTGGACCGGTTCCTGATGCGCACGAGCGTCGGACACCCTGATGCGGAGTCCACCGAGGCCCTGCTGGCGGAGTCCCGTATCCGGGACCGAGCGGCGGACCTCGTGCCGGTGGTCACGGTCCGTGAGATCGAGCGCATGGGTCGGCTGGCCGACATGGTGCACGTCGACCCGGCGGTCATCAGCTACGTGCGCCGTCTCGCCGAGGCCTCGCGCGAGGTGCCCGGGGTCAGGATCGGGCTGTCCACGCGCGGCTGCCTGGCCTGGATCCGCGCTGCCAAGGCGTGGGCGCTCGCCGAACGGCGCGGGCACGTGGTGCCCGAGGACATCGCCATGCTCGCCCACCCGGTGCTCGGCCATCGGTTGCTGATGGTTTCGGCCGCGGCCTACGGGGGCATGACCTCCGAGGAGGTCATCGACGACCTGCTCGCGCAGGTGCCCGCCCCCCGCGACCGCGCGTGAGCGACCGGGCCGGCACTCGGGGCGCCGCCGCACGGCGGCTCGCCGCGCTGCGGCCCTCGCGGTTCGTGGGCCCGCTCCGCCTGCTGACGCCGCTCGGTCGCGGGGTCCTGGCGACGGGGGTCGTCGCGACCGCCCTCTCCGTGCGGTTGAACTGGCAGGAGTTCACCCAGCTGGCCGCCGTCGCGTTCGGTCTGCTGCTGGTGGCGCTCGCGTGGCAGGTGCTGCCCGGAGTGCCCTCGGCAACACTCGTGCTGAAACAGCACCGCACAGTTGTGGGCGCGACTGCCCCGGAGGCGGTCCTCGAGGTCGAGGCGGGGGCGGTCCCGATGATGTTCCCGCGGGTGGTGGTGCCCGTGGGGGGCCGCACCGTGCGTGTGCGCTTGCCGTTCCTCCGGCCCTTCTCGCGGCACGAGGAGGTGGTCGGGCTCCCCGAGATGCCCCGTGGGGCGCACGCCGTCGGACCGGTGACCTACGTGAAGACCGATCCGGTCGGCCTGATGAGTCGCCGCCATGAGGTCGGTGAGGTGGTCCAGCTGCTCGTGTCGCCCCAGGTGACCGACGTGGCTGTCTTCGCCGGAGGACTTGCCAACGACCTCGACGGGGCGACGAGCCAGCAGCTCTCGATGAGCGACCTCGCGTTCCACGCGCTGCGGGAGTACGTCCCGGGCGACGACCTGAGGCACGTGCACTGGCGCTCGTCGGCCAAGGCGGGACAGCTGCTCGTCCGGCAGTTCCACGAGACGCGACGCGGTCACGTCACCGTGCTCCTCGACGGCTCGAGGGCGTCCTACCCGCGCGAGCGGGACTTCGAGCTTGCGACGTCGATCGCGACGTCGATCGCGCTGCGCGCCGTGCGGGACGACTTCGACACCTACCTGTGCTGTGGAGCGCACCATGCCCGCAGCCGCCACCCGATCGACATGACCGACGCCGCGTGCCGGTTCGCGCTGGAGAACCGCGACGACTACTTCGCTCACGCGGCCGAGGCGGCCGGACACCTCGCCGGAACGGGGCTCGTGGTCCAGGTGACGGGGGCGGCCCGGGCACTCGTCGACCTCGACACGGCGGCTGCGCAGTTCGGCCGCGGGGCGGACTGGATCGTCGTACGCGCAGACAGCGATGGGGAGACGGCCGTGCGTGACAGCGGAGCCCTGCGCGAGCTGTCGGTCCCGGACCTGGCACGACTACAGGACCTGATGGCGCGAGGGATGCGGTGAGGCGCCAGCAGGGGAGCGTGGTCGACGGGGTCGTCGTCATCGTCGCGTCGGCGATGATCCTGTCGATCCTGGACGACAGCTTCGCAGACCGCAGCTACCTGCTGGCAGGCCTGGTACCGGTCGTGCTGCTCGTCTCGCTCGCCCTTGCCATCCGGCGTGTGCACGAGGGCGGGTGGTGGTACTCCCTCGTCGGGCTGGCGGGCTTCGTCCCGGTCGGCGCTTGGTCCGCCCTGCGCGAGCCGGGGCCGTGGCTGTTCCCCACGCTGCGCACGGTGACGCACGTCCTGACGGACTCCGTCCACGCACCCACCACCCTGGTCAGCACCGTCCCGCCGGTGGAGCCGAGCGGCCAGGTGATGCTGGTGCCGTACCTCATCGGGTTCCTGGCGGCGTTCCCGGCGGCCTGGTTCGCGGTCGCGACGACGCGCCCCTTGGCGCCGGTGGTGCCCTTGCTGGCAGCCCTCGCTGCGACCATCCCGCTCGGCGTGCTGGCCCCGAGCCACACGGTGATGCGCGGCGTCCTCGTGGCGGTGGTCCTCCTCGGCTGGGCGGCCGTGCGGGCCCGCCGACGCGAAGCATTCGTCGGTGCGGGCCGCGGCTCGGCCGCGGCCGCGACGGCGGCAGTCCTGACCGTGGTGCTGGTGTCGGCCCTCGCAGGACTCGTGGTGCCCGACACCGGCGTGTCTGACCGCGTGCTGCTCAGCGGCAGGAACGACACGCCTCTCGTTGCCGACACGCCGGCGCTGCCCGTGCCGAGAACCGATGACATCAGGTTGTTCAAGGCAAGCGGCGTCCCCGACGGCCGTCGGCTGCGACTGGCCGTGCTGGACCTGTACGACGGAGCGGCCTGGATACCGGCGGACGACTCGCCGGGCTCTGACGGCTACGGGACGTTCAAGCGTATCGGTCCCGCCGTGACGGCCCTTCACCCTGGCACCACAGCCGTGGTGCGGGTGCGGTTCCGGCCCGGCTATTCCAGCGACTGGCTGCCGATGCTCGGCGAGCTGACCAGCATCGACCTCGACTTCAACCCCGGTCGGACCGACGTCGGCGACGTGCGCTACAACCAGGCGACTGCCAGCGCCCTGGTGCTCGGCGGGGTCGACGTACACGACGAGTACCGCTTCGAGTCGGTGGTGGGGAACGTGAGCTTCACCCGCCGGGACCCGACGCGCGAGCCGTCCGAGGAGCAGCGACAGCCGGGCGGAGCGTTCCTCGACGAGGACCTGCAGCCCTTCGACCGCCGGGAGCTGCTGCCGCTGGAGCGGGTCCTGCTGCTGGCCCGCTACCTCCGGACCCACGGCACGGTGCGGATCGCTGAGGACTTCGACCAGTCGCCCGACATGCTCGGCCACCGCATGCTGGGATCGCAACGGATGACCGGCACCGCCTTCCAGTACAGCGCCTTGATGGCTCTCGGGGCTTCCCGGCTCGGCGTGGCTGCACGGCTGGTGACAGGTGCGGAGCCGGGTCGGGGCGGTCTCGTCGACTACGGCGACCTGACCTCGTGGGTGGAGCTGCAGTTCGAGGACGGCACCTGGCGGCCACTCGAGCTCGATCGCTACCTGAGCTCGCGCGTGCTCGAGGAGGGCGCGGAGCCGGTGCCGGCGCCTGACCCTGCGGAGTTCGTCCGGGAACAGCTCGACCAGGCGTCGAAGGGGAGGGACGAGGAGATCCGCCCCCCCTCCGCCACCTCCGAGTCTCGCCCTGGCCGGCAGGTGGCCGTGGTCGTCGTGGCCGGGACGGTGGCTCTAGGCCTCGCCGTGTTGCTGCTCGTGCCGCTGGTGAAGCGGGTGCGTCGCGCGCGCCGACGGCGTACCTCGTCGTGGTCGGGCGTCTACGTCAACGGCTGGCAGGAGGTGCTCGACGCGGCCCGCGACCGTGGCACCCCGGCGCCGGAGGGGTGGAGCCGCGCGGCTCAGGCGGCGCAGCTGGGCGTTCCGCCGGATCTCGCGCGCTGGGCGGACGCCGCCGTCTTCGCGCCCGCACCGCCACCTGGGAAGGACGCCCGAGACTTCTGGGACGCCTGCCAGCAGCTGCGACGCCACGTGGTCGCGGAGGCGGAGTGGCGGCGCCGGTGGTGGTCCCACCTCAACCCCGCCTCGCTCATCGCCGGCTGGGCCCGCGGCCGTCGGTCAGCCCAGCAGGTGCGCCACGAAGATCGCGGTGCCGGGCGTCAACAGCCCGCGGGCACGTGACCAGCCGCCCCAGACCCGGTCGTTCTGCTCGGGCCACTCGGGCTCGACGAGGTCGACCAGCCGGAAGTCGCGCGCGGCGAGCAGGCGTACCCAGTCGCCGAGCGTGCGGTGGTGCTCGACGTAGGCGACCACGTCGCTGGCGTCGTCGACCTCCACGTAGGGCGTGCGGTCCCAGTAGGACTGCGTCGCCGTCAGGCCGGGCTCGCCCGGGTCGTCGGGGAACATCCAGCGCGTCGGGTGGGTGACGGAGAAGGCGAAGCGGCCTCCCGGGCGCAGCACCCGGGCGACCTCGGCGATCGCAACGTCGATGTCGCTGACGAACTGCAGGGCGCCGAACGAGCAGAAGACGACGTCGAAGCTGCGGGGAGCGAAGGGCAGGGCGGTGGCGGTGCCACGGACGGACGGCACGGCCACACCGGTCTCCTCGTCGAGCCGCAGCGAGTGCTGAAGCTGGCGGTGCGACAGGTCGAGGCCGAACCCGCGGCCGCCGCGTGTGCGCACCCAGCGCGAGCACTGGCCGGCACCGCTGCCCACCTCGAGCACGTCGAGACCGGACACGTCGCCGAGGACCCCGAGCTCGTCCTCGGTGTGGCCCTCGGGCCCCCAGACGAAGCCGGCGTCTCCGAGGAACGCCCCGTGCGTGGCCTGGTACTCGTCGGCGTAGCGGTCCCAGTCGGGCCCGTTGGCGCTGCGCGACTCGCGCTCGGAGACGGGGCGCCGCTCGACCCGTACGGACTGCGGCAGGTGATCCTCCACGCCCGGAGCGTACTTCCCGGCCGTGGGGCCACGGCCTCGGTGCCCCCGTGGCACCATGCGAGGCGATGAGCGAGCTGGGGACGGTGCTGCGGCCGTTGGAGGGTGGCCACTCGGGGCGGACCTTCCTCGGGGAGGTCGCCGGCGAGCGTGCCGTCGTCAGGTTCTACCCACCGGGTGACCCCCGCGGGGACGCCGCACCCGAGGTGGACCAGGCGGTGCTGCGACTCGTGCGCGGGCTGCTCCCCGTCCCGGACGTCCTCGAGGTCCGGCACGCGGATGCAGCGGCGGGCCGGCCCGGGCTGCTGGTGACGTCGTGGCTGCCGGGGGAGCGCGGCGACCTCGTCGTGGAGCGCCTCGCCGCCGCCGGTGACGCCGACGGGCTCACCCGGCTCGGGGCGAGCACCGGGGCGGTCGCCGCCGCGCTCGCGGGGATGCCGATGCTGCGACCGGGGCCCTTCGTCGACGCCGAGCTGACCGTCGGCGCCTTCCCCGATGGCGGCCTGGACGACTGGGTCGCCTCCCGCCTGGCGCACTGGCCCGAGTCCGAGCGCACGCCGCTGGCGGAGGTGGCCCGGCAGTCGCAGGACCTGCTCGACACGCAGCGGCGGACCTGCCTCGTGCACAGCGACCTGAACCCGAAGAACCTGCTCGTCGACCCCGACACCCTCGAGGTGACCGGCGTGCTCGACTGGGAGTTCGCGCACGCGGGGCACCCGTGGACCGACCTCGGCAACCTGCTGCGGTTCGAGCGGGACCCGTCCTACGTGGCGAGAGTCCTCGGGGCCTGGACGACCCGGCACGGGGGAGCGGTCGCCGAGCTGCTCGACGGGGCGCGGGCGGCCGACCTCTGGGCGCTCGTCGACCTCGCCTCCCGCAAACGGGACAACCCGGTGGCCGACCGCTCCGCGACGCTCCTCAGGGCCGTCGCGCAGGCCGGCGACGTGCACGCGTGGCCCGGCGCGTCGTAGGACCGCTCTGAGCGTGGGCTGAGCGTGGCCCGGCCGGTTGGACGCGAGGTGTCGGGCCCGCGTAGTCTTGGGAGTTGCGCCAGTCGTCTGCCCGGCTTCCATACCGAGCGAACCCGGGCTCGCCGCGTCACCGCGGGTGATCACTCACCGTCGGGGACCAGCGAAACAGGCGGTTGCACGCGTCCGCACGACTCCATCCATCCAAGGAATCTTCTTCCATATGACGAGCACGCTCTCCACTCTTCCGGACTACGACGCCCCTCAGGTGGCGATCAACGACATCGGGTCCGAAGAGGACTTCCTCGCGGCAATCGACGCGACGATCAAGTACTTCAACGACGGCGACATCGTCGACGGCACCATCGTCAAGGTGGACCGCGACGAGGTCCTCCTCGACATCGGCTACAAGACCGAGGGCGTCATCCCCTCGCGCGAGCTGTCGATCAAGCACGACGTCGACCCCAACGAGGTCGTTTCCGTGGGCGACAAGGTCGAGGCCCTGGTCCTCCAGAAGGAGGACAAGGAAGGCCGTCTGATCCTGTCCAAGAAGCGCGCCCAGTACGAGCGCGCCTGGGGCACCATCGAGCAGGTCAAGGAGGAGGACGGCGTCGTCGAGGGCACCGTCATCGAGGTCGTCAAGGGCGGCCTCATCCTCGACATCGGCCTGCGCGGCTTCCTGCCCGCGTCGCTGGTCGAGATGCGTCGCGTCCGCGACCTGCAGCCCTACGTCGGCCAGACGCTCGAGGCGAAGATCATCGAGCTCGACAAGAACCGCAACAACGTGGTCCTGTCCCGCCGTGCCTGGCTCGAGCAGACCCAGTCCGAGGTTCGCCACGGCTTCCTGACCCAGCTCCAGAAGGGCCAGATCCGCAAGGGCGTCGTCTCCTCGATCGTCAACTTCGGTGCGTTCGTGGACCTCGGCGGCGTCGACGGCCTCGTCCACGTCTCGGAGCTGTCCTGGAAGCACATCGACCACCCGTCCGAGGTCGTCGCCGTGGGCGACGAGGTCACCGTCGAGGTCCTCGACGTGGACATGGACCGCGAGCGTGTCTCCCTGTCGCTGAAGGCGACGCAGGAGGACCCGTGGCAGCACTTCGCCCGCACCCACCAGATCGGCCAGATCGTGCCGGGCAAGGTCACCAAGCTGGTGCCCTTCGGCTCGTTCGTCCGCGTCGAGGAGGGCATCGAGGGCCTGGTGCACATCTCCGAGCTCGCCGAGCGTCACGTCGAGATCCCCGAGCAGGTCGTCCAGGTCAACGACGACGTCATGGTCAAGATCATCGACATCGACCTCGAGCGTCGCCGGATCTCGCTGTCGCTCAAGCAGGCCAACGAGACCGCTGCCGCCGCTGACGTGGAGGAGTTCGACCCCACGCTCTACGGCATGACCGCGACCTACGACGAGCAGGGCAACTACGTCTACCCCGAGGGCTTCGACCCCGAGACGGGCGAGTGGCTCGAGGGCTTCGACGAGCAGCGTGCGGTCTGGGAGGACCAGTACGCCAAGGCGCACGCTCGCTGGGAGCAGCACGTCAAGCAGCAGGCCGACGCGAAGGTCGCCGAGGCCGAGGCCGGCGAGGCCACCTCGTACTCCTCCGGTGGCAACGACACCGAGGACGAGACCGGTGGCGACACCGGCGGTTCGCTGGCGTCCGACGAGGCGCTGCAGGCGCTCCGCGAGAAGCTCACGGGCGGCCAGGCCTGATCGGCTGACCACCACGCACGACACGACGGCCCGCCGGGGAGACCCGGCGGGCCGTCGCCGTCTCCGGACGCGTGTGGCCAGCATCAGGTCCGGTCCGCTACAACTGGGCCCATGACAGGACGCGGCACGTCGGCACTGGTCCTCGGCGGCGGTGGCATCACCGGGATCGCCTGGGAGCTCGGCATCCTCACCGGACTGGCGCGGGCCGGGGTCGACCTCACGGGGGCCGACATCGTCGTCGGCACCTCGGCGGGGTCGGTCGTGGGTGCCCAGGTGACCAACGGCCTGCCGCTCGAGGACCTGTACGCCGAGCAGCTCGAGCCCGCCGACGCCGAGATCGGCGGGCGGCTGTCCCGCATTGCCGCGCTCAAGCTCGTCCCGCCCTACGTGCTGCCCGGCAGTGGCCGCGACAAGCTGGCCCGCGTCGGACGGGTCGCCCACGCGTCCCACGCCCCCGGCAGCGTCGACCGCGAGGGCGTGATCCGCTCGCGGCTCCCGGTGCAGGACTGGCCCGACCGCGACCTGCGCATCACGGCCGTCGAGACCACCACCGGTGAGTTCACCGTGTTCGGGCCCGACTCCGGGGTCGACCTGGTCGCGGCGGTCGCGGCCAGCTGTGCCGTCCCCACGGTGTGGCCGCCCGTCGAGATCGGCGGCCGCGCCTACATGGACGGCGGGATGCGGTCGAACGCCAACGTCGACGTGGCCGAGGGCGCCGAGCGGGTCGTCGTGCTCGCACCGCTCCCGCGGTCGGTGAGCAGGAAGACGTCCATCCGCGCCCAGGTCGAGCGCGTCGGGCCGCGTGCCTGGTCGGTGGTGACGCCGGACGCCGACGCCCTGGCCGCCTTCGGCCGCAACCTGCTCGACCCCGCCAAGCGCGCCGTCGCGGCCGAGGCCGGGCTCCGCCAGGCCCGCGGCCTGGTCGACCAGGTCGGGCCGGTCTGGTCCGCCTGAGGTCGCGGGTGGCGCTCTGAGGTCTGAGGAGCTCGAACATGAGCGGTGCCTGAGCCACCTTCCGGGCGACCAGAACGTGGCTGGCGCACCGCCCGCCCGCCGACCCGCCTGCGAACCCCCAGAGGTCACGCTCCTCGGCGACCAGGGCCGTCGCGTCCTGAGGGGGGAGGAGCCCGGACCACACGCCCTTCGGGGTGCCGGTCGTGCCGCTGGTGCAGTGGATCGGTCGCCCGAGGGGCAGCGACCGCGACCGGCCGGGGCGAGCGGCGAGCAGCTGCGCGAGCTGCTCCTGCGACGTCACGACCAGGTCGGGAGCGTCGGCGAGCAGGGCGAGGACCAGGTCGACGTACGCCGGCGAGCCGGGGACCAGCAGCGCCACGCGGTCACCGGCGAGCAGGCTCTCCCCCTCGCCGGTGCTGACCATGGTGGAATCGTGCCTGCCGCTGTGGACGCACCAGCACCCGCCGGGAGTCCGGCGGGTGCTGGTGGTGGGGTGACGGTGCGTCAGCGGCGAACGGTGATCCAGAAGCGGACGGTGCGCTTGTTGCCCGCCTCGTCCCGGACCTTCAGCACGACGCGGTGCCGACCCGGCGCGAGCCGCTTCGCCGTCGCGACCATGACGCCCTTGCGGTTGACCCGCACCTTCGCCGCGGCCCGACCGCCGAAGCGCACCGTGACGTCGCGCGCCCGGAGGTCGTCGTACCGGTCGCTGAGGCGCGCGCGCACCGCGGGCGTCCGGTCCTTGGTCGCCTGGGGACCCTTCAGCACCTTGACCGTGGGCTTGCCCCGGTCCACCGTCCAAATCTGCACCGCCGGGCTGGCGTCGGTGTTGCCCGCCTTGTCGGTGGCCCGGACCCGCAGCTCGTGCTCGCCCTGCCCGAGCTTGTTGAACGTCGCCGGGGAGCTGCACGCGGCCCACGCCCCGCCGTCCAGGCTGCACTCGAAGGTGCTGCCGGTCTCGGAGGAGGTGAAGGTGAACGTCGCTGCCGGACCCCGCCCCTGGCCCTTCGGGCCGCCGGTGATGGTGGTCTCGGGGGCGGTGGTGTCACCCGGAGCCGGCTTGGCCTTGACCGTGACGGTCACCTTGCCCTCACCGGCAGCGACCTCGTCGCTGCCGGCGTAGGCCGCGGTGAACGCCACCGTGCCGGGCTCGGTGAACGGACCGACCGTGAAGGTCGCGGTGCCGCCCTCGAGCGCGGTGGGGCCGTAGGACTTCCCGCCACCGGTGAGCGTGACCTCGCCGGTCGGGGTGGCCCCGTCGGCCTCCACGTCGACCGACACCCGGGTGGTGTCGCCCACGGTGACCTCGGAGGGCGTCGCCGTGGCCGTGACCGTCGAGGCGACGGGGTCGGTCGGGTCGGTCGGGTCGTCGCTGACGACGACCTCGACCGTGTCGGTGACCTCGTCGGTGCCGCCCTGCATGCTCACCGTGACCGTGGCCTCGTAGGTGCCGGGCTCGGTGTAGGTGTGGGTCGGGTCGGCCCCCTCGCCCTGCTCGCCGTCACCGAAGTCCCAGGCGTAGGTGAGCCCGTCGACGCTCGGGTCGAGGTCGACGCACCCGATCCGCTTGGCCGGGTTGTCCGGGTCGTGGATCACGATGGCCATCGCCTTGGAGCCGGCGCGCTGGTCGCTCGTGACGACCACCTCGCCGCTGGTGCCGTCGGCCTTGCTGGTGAACGGCAGCCAGATCTCGTTCTCCTCCGAGAACGGCAGGTCGGTGTCGAAGCGGAAGTGCGCTCCGCCGTTGCCGTTGGCGCACGACTGCTCGTGGACGTGGACCATGTGCGCAGCTGCCGGCTTGAGGCCGGTGACGTCGAGCGTGGTCACGGTGGTGTCGCGCGAGCGGACCATCGATGCGGTGCCCGTGAGGTTCGGGTAGGTGGCCGTGCCGTCGGCGAAGGCGCTGAGGTCGCCCTCGGTGGTGACCACCGTGGAGAAGTCGACCTCCAGCGGTGCGTCACCGGTGTCCGGCGTGGCCGTCGCGTCGATCTCGGGCAGTGCATCGACGCTGATCTCGACGCTGTCGCTGCCCTTGTTGCCGTCGGGATCGGTCACTGTCAACGTGGCGG
Source organism: Nocardioides sp. P5_E3 (assembly GCF_054049275.1). Taxonomy (NCBI): domain Bacteria; kingdom Bacillati; phylum Actinomycetota; class Actinomycetes; order Propionibacteriales; family Nocardioidaceae; genus Nocardioides; species Nocardioides sp. P5_E3. The sequence goes on along the minus strand of NZ_JBFUMR010000021.1, from coordinate 48,190 downwards.
TGTAGCTGCCCGAGGCGGTGTAGACGTGGTTCAGCGGCGGCTTCGGACCCGTGTACGTCGTCCCGTCGCCGAAGTCCCACGTGTAGCTGAGCGGGCCGCCCTGGTCGTCCATCGCACTGATGTCGAAGGCGACCGGCAGGGGAGCGGGACCGCTGGTGGGCGTCGCCTCGATGGAGACCCGCGGCGCCTCACCGGTGACAGCGATCTCGAACTCGTCCTCGTAGGTCCCGCCCTTGCCGTCGCTCACGGTCAGGGTCGCGGTGTACCGGCCGGGCTCGGCGTACGTCACGTGGGCGTGCGACGACGTCGACTGGTCGGAGGGCCCGTCGCCCTGGCCGAAGTCCCACAGGTAGGTCAACGCGTCACCGTCGGGGTCGCTGGCGCGCGCCTCGAAGTGGACGTAGAGCGGCGCGGGGCCGGTGCGCGGCGAGACGAACGGCTGCGCCGTCGGCGGCTGGTTGTCCGCCTCGGGCTCCTCGACCACCACGGTGCCGCGCATGGTGGCGCCGTGGATGCTGCACCAGTACTCGTAGGTGCCGGGCTTGGTGAAGGTGTAGCGGATCGGGTCGCCGTTGGGTCCGCGGTACTCCTGCAGGGCGGGGTCCCACGTGTCCGCGCTGTCGAGGGAGGTCAGGTCGTGGCCCATCGTGGCCCGGTCGAACTGCCACTCCACCGTGTCACCGACCTCGATGGTGACGGTCGACGTGCCGTTGTCCGCGGACACCCACTGGTTGTTGGTGGCGGAGTCGACGGCGTCGACGACCCACGTACGTCCCTCGGCGGGCTCCTCGACGACGACCTCGACCGTGTCCTCGCCGGTCTGGCCCTCGGGGTCGGTGACCGTCACCGTGGCCGTGTAGGTGCCCGGCTCGGTGTAGGTCCAGCTCGCGTCGGCGGTGCCGGCGGTGTCGTCCTGCGTGCCGCCCACGCCGAAGTCCCACGCGTAGGTGAGCTCGCCACCCTCGGGGTCGCTGCCCTCGGCGCTGAACTCGACGTCCAGCGGCGCGGTGCCGGAGGTGGGCTCGGCTGCCGCGGTCACGCTCGGCGCCTCGCCCTGCTCCATGCCGGACCAGCGGAAGAAGTCGAAGTCGGCGACCGGGTCGCCCGGCGCTTCGCCCTTCAGCGCCATCATGCCGACGCGCGGGTTGCTGATCCCGGCCAGGGTGCGCGGGTCACCGACCTGCGTGAACTCCTCGCCGTCGGTGGAGTACCACCCGCGCAGCTGGGAGCCGTCGGAGGTGTACCGCAGCCAGAACGTGGTGGGGAAGTCGCCGGGCAGGAAGGGCCCGTCGAAGCTGCCGCCGCCGGTGTTCCAGTTGCCGGTGAACTCGAAGTCGTTGTTGCTCGGGCTCGACGACTTGAGGAACTCGATCCACTCGTTGTTGTTGCCCTTGTCGACGAACGTCAGCTTCGCGAAACCGGAGCCGCCGCTGCCGGCGACCACGAGCCCGGCCTGCTGGCCACCCTCGGTCGGGTCCCAGGTGAGCTTGGTCGTCGCCGTCCACGCACCGTCGGGTGCGTCCTGCGTGATGACGTTGGCGGTGTCGTTGTACTCACCGGGACGGGCGGTCAGGTGCAGCGCACCGCCGGAGACGTCGTACGCCGTCTCGTCGGGGCGGCGGACCGTCCAGTGGCAGTTGTCGAGCAGCTCGGAGTCGTTGAACTCGTCCGAGCGCTCGGGCTGCTCGCACGGCGGGGCCGGCTCCTCGCCCCGGACGCCGGAGACCGCGAAGACGTGGAGCTTCGGGTCGGCCGGGAGCGTCAGGGTGTCGGGCTGCTTGCCGGCCTCGAGCGGGATCCGCTGGGTGAAGATCATGACCCGCGGCGAGGTGTCGCCGCCGCCGTTGTGGCGGTAGGGCATGTCGATGGCGATCTCCTCGCCGAACTTCGGGGTCACGGCCCAGTCGGTGAACCGCAGGGGCACCTGGACGGTGGAGCCGTCGTTGTAGGCGAGGGTGGCCTCCTTCTGCACGTCACCGTTGTGGGCCGTGGCGAGGATGCTCAGCTCGTCGTAGGTGCCGGTCGGCAGGGTGACCACCTGGCCGTCGGACTCGACGTTGTTGAGCTGCCCGTCGGCCGGGCTGCCGAAGTCGTAGTCCACGCCGTTGATCCGGACCGGACCACCGTTCTGCTGGACGGCCTGGGGGAGGAGCTCCGCGGCGAAGGTCCAGCCGCCGCCGTCGAAGTTGCCGTCACCGGGGTTGGCGTCGGTGGAGATGCCGTCGTTGTTGAACAGCTCCGACAGGTCGGCCACCGGGCGGCACTCGCCGTCGGCGAGCACCTCGATGCGCACCGAGCTGGTGCCGGTGTTGCCGTCGGGGTCGGTCGCGGTGACGGTCGCGGTGTACTCGCCCGCCGCCGTGTAGGTCCAGGTCGGCGACTTCTCCGTGGAGGTGTCGTCGCCCGTGCCGTCCACGCCGAAGTCCCACGCCCAGGTAACGGCCTGGTCCTGCGGGTCCGTCGCGGAGGCGTCGAAGTCGACCTCCAGCGGCAGCACGCCGCAGCGTGGGGTCGCGGTCGCGGTGGCGACCGGGTCGACGAGGACGGTGATCTCCTCGGTCGTGCGGGTCAGGCCGCGGTTGCCGTCGGCGTCGACGGGCGTCACCTCGGCGGTGAACGTGCCACCCTCGGTGTAGGTGTGCGAGACCGTGCCCGAGGCACCGGTGACGGGGTCGGACCCGTCGCCGAAGTCCCAGTCGTAGGTGATCGCGTCGTCCTGCCGGTCGACGCCCTCGGCGGTGAAGTCCACCTCGAGGGGTGCGGCGCCACGGACCGGGTCGGCCGTCAGCTCGTTGACGAACGGCTCCTGGACCTCGAGCTCCCGGACCTGGATGTTGCGGAAGCTGACCTTGTCGGCGTCACCGTGGTTCTGCAGGCCGATGTAGCCGTCGGTGCCGCGGGTGCCGTCGGAGGTGTACTCGTTCACCACCTGGCCGTTGAGCGTCATCGTGTAGGTCTGGCCCTCGACGGTGATCTCGTAGTCGTTCCACTCGCCGATCGGCTTGGCGTTGCGCGCGTCCTCGCGGTCGAAGTTGTAGACCGAGCCGGTCTTCTGCGGCTCGTCATTGGGCTGACCCTCCTTGATCTGGATCTCGTGGCCGTTGTCGACGGCGACGAAGGGGTCGTTGCCCGGGTCGGGGAAGCGGGTGAAAACGCCGGAGTTGTCGCCGTCATCGGAGAGCTTGAACTGCAGCTTGACGGTGTAGTCCTCGAAGGTCCGCTCGGAGAACCAGAACAGCCCGAGGCCGCCGAAGCTGGTGAGCTCGCAGTTCTCGACGGTGAAGCCACCGGGGCCGGACTGCTTCCAGCCGGACACGTCGGTGCCGTCGAAGAGCAGCTCGTAGCCCTCGTCGGGGGTCGGCGCGGTCGCACAGGGCTGCCGCACGGTGACGTCGACGGCCCGGCTGGTCGACTTGCCGGTCTCGTCCTCCACGGTCAGCGTGGCGGTGTAGGTGCCCGGCTCGGGGTAGGTCCACGTGGCCGAGGCCGTGGTCGCGGTGTCGTCGTCCGTGCCGTCGACGCCGAAGTCCCAGGCGTAGGTGATGTCGTCGCCGTCGGGGTCGTCGGCCTCGGCGGTGAAGTCGACCTCGAGCGGCGCCAGGCCGTCGGCCGGGGTGGCGGTGGCCGACGTGATGACGGGTGAGGTGTTGCTGGCGACGCCCTTGCCCGAGACGGAGAACTCGTCGAAGTTCATCTCGCCGTTGCCGGCGTACACGAAGTAGAGCGGGCGACCGCCGGCGTCGGCGTCGCGAGCGGTGATCGCGGCGCTGACCGTCTTGTAGAAGTACTGGCCCTGCGTCCCGCCGTCCAGCGGCACCGTTGCCACGACCGGGCCGTTCGCGGCACCCGCGCGCACCTGGATCGTCGCGCCTGCCTGCGGCCCGCCGGAGTAGCGGATCGACACGTCGGTCATGCTGGACAGGCTCATCGGGTCGAACATCACCCAGTCGCCGTTGCCCATGCCGGTGATCAGGCCGCCGCCACCGGGTCGCGTCCCGGACTTGTCGTCGTAGCCGGTGTAGCCGACGCCCTGGCGGTTGGTCGCGTGCTCGGCCTGGCGCAGCTTGGGCTGGAGGATGACGGTGTCGCTGCCCTGCAGCGACGCGTTGGCGCCGCCGTTGGCGCCGCCGTCGCGGTAGGTCGCGATGAGGACGCCGTACGTGTTCGCGTCCGGTCCGTGGTCGGCCGAGGCCGCGGTGCGGATGGTGCCCTCACAGCCGTTGACCGACAGGTTCGGGTGCACGTGGATGTCGTGGCCGAGGCCCTCCTGGACCACGACCTCGCTGCAGTCGACGGTCTCCTCGGCGTCCTGCACGTCGACCACGAACGGGATGTCGTCGCCGGAGGCGTAGAAGCCGCCGTCGACGGGGAGCTCGATCTGCACCTTCGGGGCGGTGTTGCCGACATTGACCACGACCTGCGAGGTCGCGGACTTGCCGGTCGAGTCGGTCACCGTGAGGACCACCGTGTAGTCGCCGACGGAGTCGTAGGTCCACGACGGCGATGCCTCGGTCGAGTCGGTCTGGCCGTCGCCGTCGAGGTCCCACGCGTAGGTGACGTCGTCACCGTCGGGGTCGCTCGTGCCGTCGCTGCTGAACTGGACGGTGAGCGGGGCCGGACCCTCGGTGACGTCGGCGCTCGCGCGAGCCACCGGCGCCGAGCCGTTGATCGCGTAGTCGATGCGCACGAGCTTGGTCTGCGGGGAGCCGGAGAAGAAGCCGGTGCCGTACTCCAGGACGTACATCGAGCCGTCGGGACCGAACTCCATGTCGCCGGGAGCCACGAAGCCGCTCATGAAGTCGTTGATGGAGGCGATGTTGCCCTCGGCATCCATCCGCACCTCCTTGATCCAGCCGCGGCTCATCTCCGTCATGAAGTAGGAGCCCTCGTAGTGCGCCGGGAAGGCGGTGTCCTTGGCCGCGGTGTTCTGCGACTGCCGGTAGACCTGGCCGCCGGTCGGGGTCGCGCCCTGGACGGCGGGGTACTTGTAGGGGGCGACGTCGGAGTAGGGGATCCAGGCGTCGGTCATCGGGGGCAGCGTCTGCAGCCCGGAGCTGTTGGGGGAGTCGTTGACGCCGGCCATCTCCTGCGGGTCGTTGCAGGGGAAGCGCTTGGGGGTGCCGTCGGGGTTGGTGCGGTAGCGGTTGGCCACGAAGTCCCAGTCGACGTAGGCGCCACCGAAGTCCATCTTGGTGAGGTCGTCGCCGACCTCGCCCCCGCAGTAGGGCCAGCCGCCGTTCATCGGGACCTCGGTGCGGTTGAACTCCTCGAAGTGGCGGGGACCGCGGTTGGGGCTGTTGACGCGCGAGTCCGGGCCGACCTCGCCCCAGTAGAGGGCGTCGGTGTCGGCGTCAACGCCGAGCCGGTAGGGGTTGCGCAGGCCCATCACGTAGATCTCGGGCCGCGTCTTCGCCGCATCGGCGTCGGGGTAGAGCGCGGACGGGTAGGCGCCGCCCTCGCCGAACAGGTTGCCCTCGGGGATGTCGTACGAGATGCCGTCCCCGGCGGTCGGGTTCACGTCGCCGGCGTCGTCGTTGCGGGGGATGACGCGCAGGATCTTGCCGCGCAGGTCGTTGGTGTTGGCCGAGGACTTCTGCGCGTCGTAGTCGGAGCGTCCGGTCCGCTCGTCGTGGGGGGAGTAGCCGTCGTTGTCGGAGGACGACGTGTTGTCGCCCGTCGCGAGGTGCAGCACGCCGCCGTCGCCGAACTGCACCGAGCCGGCGGAGTGGCAGCAGACGTTGCGCTGGGTGCCGACCTCGAGGATGACCTTCTCCGACGCCTTGTCGACGAAGGTCTCGCCGTCCGCGTCGGTCTCGACGGTGAGGCGGGACAGCCGGTTGGCGTTGTGCGAGGCGGGCAGCGGTGCGTAGTAGACGTAGATCCAGCTGTTGTCGGCGAAGTCGGGGTCGACGGTGATGCCGAGGCCACCGTCCTCCAGGCCGCTCCACACCCCGAGGCTGGGGTTGTTCATGACGATCTCGATGCTGCCGTCGGCGGGGTCGTACATCGAGATGTCGCCGGCGCGGGTGATGAAGAAGACCCGCCCGTCCGGGGCGACCGTCAGCTCCATGACCTCACCGAGGCCGGTGCCCTGGCCGAGGACGACCTTCTGGAACTTCGACAGGTCCGGCGGGTCGTCGGCGGCAGCCGCTGCCGTCGTGCCCGTGGCTGCCTTGCCGGCCCGGTCGCTCTTCCCGGCCCGGTCGCCCTTGGCGGCGGGGGCCCCGGTCTCGGACTCGGCCTCGGACTTCGCCCCGTCCTTCGCCCCGTCCTTCGCGGCTCCGGACGTGGTCCGGTCCGGCACGGGATCGGGCACGGCGGCCACCACCGGGGCGCTCAGCCCGAGGGCGAGCCCCAGGGCGGTCACCAGGGCGAGCAGCGAGACGAGGAGCTGACGAGACCGCACAGGCATGACGTGCCTTCCACAACCGAGTTTGAGTGGCGTCACCTGCCGGACGGCGGTGTGACTGGCATCACGCTAGGCGGGACTTTTGTGTCAGGTCAAGCAAAAGGTGATTCGCGCTCGTCGAAACGTGCTCAGAAGCGCGGGACGAGGTGCTGGCGCTCCTCGATCGGGCCGAGGTCGTCGATGGGGTGGGTGGTGGAGGCGGGGCCGGCGAACCGGTCGTGACGGGCGTAGTTGACCAGCAGCGCGACGGCGGCGGCCAGGACCAGGAGGGCGATGAAAGTGTTCATGGCAGTAATCATCCGCTCGTGCAGTTCCTGCCACCAGTGGCAGGAATGCCAGTATCAGTTGATTTCCTGCCACGACCCGTGGCACGCTGCTGACATGCAGAAGGTCGCCGTGGTCGTGCAGGAGCAGCCCGAGCCGTTCGGGCTCGGTGCGTTGTGCGAGGTGTGGGCCGAGCCCTACCACCCCGAGGACGACAACCCCGTCTTCGACTTCAAGGTCGTCACGCCTCGTCCCGGGCGGCTGCGCACGCGTGCGGGGTTCGACCTGCACGTCGAGCACGGGCTGGACGAGGCGGCGGACGCCGACCTGATCTGCCTGGCGCCCATGAGCGACCACCGCGGCGCCTCGCCGGAGGTCTCCGAGCTGCTGCGAACGGCCCACGCGCGGGGCGCGATGCTCTTCGCCCACTGCTCGGCGACCTTCATGCTGGGCGAGGCCGGCCTGCTCGACGGTCGTCGCTGCACGACCCACTGGAGGCACGCCGCCGAGCTGGCGGCGCGCTTCCCCGACGCGATCGTCGACCCCGACGTGCTCTACGTCCAGGACGGCTCGATCGTGACCGGCGCCGGGTCCGCTGCCGCCATCGACGCGGCGCTGCACGTGATGCGCCAGCAGTTCGGCGCCAAGGTCGCCGCCGCCACCGCGCGGCGCATGGTCGTGCCGCCGCACCGCGACGGTGGTCAGGCCCAGTACATCGCCCGCCCGGTGCCCGTCTGCGAGTCGGAGGCGCTGGCCCCGCTCCTGGCGTGGATCAGCTCGCACCTCTCCGACGACCTCGACGTCGAGACGCTGGCCCGCCAGATGCACATGTCGGCCCGGACCTTCGCGAGGCGCTTCAAGGAGGAGACCGGCACCACGCCCTACAGCTGGATCCTGGGGGAGCGGGTGCGCGCCGCGCAGGAGCTGCTCGAGCAGTCCGACCACTCGATCGACTGGGTGGCCTCCGAGGTCGGGTTCGGCAACGCCGCCACCCTGCGCCACCACTTCGGTCGTGCTCGCGGGGTCAGCCCGCAGGAGTACCGGCGCACCTTCCGGATGAGCGCCTGACCCTCATCATCGGCCGGCATCGCGACGCTCGCGAGGTCGGCACCGGCCCGGTCGTACCACCGGGCAGAACGGACGTGAGGACACGGTCGGGCGACCTCTAGGCTGGAGCCGTGAACGCGACTGCGCTGGCCGACCTGTCCGCCGACGACCTCACCGCGCTGCTCGAGGAGCAGCGGGCTGCCTACGAGCAGCTGAAGGCGCAGGGGCTCAAGCTCGACCTCACGCGGGGCAAGCCGTCGTCCCAGCAGCTCGACCTCGCCGACGACCTGCTGCGCCTGCCGACGACCACCAAGGACGCCAGCGGGGTCGACGTACGCAACTACGGCGGGCTCGAGGGCCTGCGTGAGCTGCGGGAGATGTTCGCCGAGCTGCTGTGGGTCGAGCCCGAGCAGGTGGTCGCGGGCGGCAACTCCAGCCTGTCCATCATGCGCGACTGCCTCGTCTGGATGATGCTCTTCRGCGCGGTCGACTCGGAGCGGCCCTGGAGCAAGGAGGACAAGGTCCGGTTCGTGTGCCCGGTTCCGGGCTACGACCGGCACTTCACCCTGCTCGAGAGCCTCGGGATCGAGATGGTGACCGTCCCGATGAACGACGACGGCCCCGACGTCGACGCCGTCGCCGCCCTCGTCGCCGACGACCCGAGCATCAAGGGCATGTGGATCGTCCCGACGTACGCCAACCCCTCGGGGTCGATCTGCAGCCAGGACGTCGCCGCGCGGCTCGCCGCGATGCCCACCGCGGCGCCCGACTTCAAGATCTTCTGGGACAACGCCTACGCACTGCACCACCTGACCGAGGAGGAGGCCAAGAGCGCCGACATCCTCACCCTGGCCTCCGCCGCCGGTCACCCGGACCGGCCAGTCATGTTCGCGTCGACCTCCAAGATCAGCTGGGCCGGTGCGGGTGTCGCGTTCCTCGCGGCGTCGACGAACAACGTCCGCTGGTACCTCGGGCACCTCGGCAACGGCTCGATCGGCCCCGACAAGGTCAACCACCTGCGGCACGCGGAGTTCTTCGGGTCCCCGCAGGGCGTGCGCGACCACATGGCCAGGCACCGCGAGATCATCGCGCCGAAGTTCGCCGAGGTCGACCGCGTGCTGACCGAGCGGCTCGGCGGCCGCCACGTCGCGACGTGGAACACCCCGACCGGCGGCTACTTCGTCAACCTCGACGTCGTGCCCGGGACCGCCAGCCGCGTCGTGGCCCTCGCCAAGGACGCCGGCATCGCGCTGACGCCCGCCGGCTCGTCGTTCCCCTACAAGCAGGACCCGGACGACACCAACATCCGGCTCGCCCCGACGATGCCGCCCCTCGCCGAGGTCACTGCGGCGATGGAGGCCGTGGCGACCTGTGTGCTCCTGGCCGCGGCGGAGAAGGCCGCGGGGGAGTCGGCGGCCTGACACCTCAGGCGGCCGCCGGCTCGACGCCGAGGCCACCGCGCACGAGGTCCGCGTAGCGGCCACCGAGGAGCAGCAGCTCCTCGTGGGTGCCGAGCTCGACGACGCGCCCGGCGTGGAGCACGGCGATCTGGTCGGCGTTGCGCACGGTGGACAACCGGTGCGCGATCGTGATCGTCGTACGGCTCCGGGTGACCTCGTCGAGCGTGGCCAGGATGGCGCGCTCGGTCTCGTTGTCGAGCGCGCTGGTCGCCTCGTCGAGCACGAGCACCGCCGGGTCGCGCAGCAGCGTGCGGGCGATCGCCAGCCGCTGCTGCTCGCCGCCGGAGAACCGGTGCCCGCGCGAGCCCACGACGGTGTCGTAGCCCTCGGGGAGCGACGCGATGACGTCGTGGATGCGGGCGGTGCGGCAGGCCTGCTCGATCTCGGCGTCGGTCGCGTCGGGACGGGCGTGGCGCAGGTTGTCGCGCACGCTGGCGTGCATCAGGTAGGTCTCCTGGGTGACCACGCCGACGACCGCGGCGAGGTCGGCCGCAGCCAGGTCGCGCACGTCGACCCCGTCGACCAGCACGCGCCCGGACGCCGCGTCGTGCAGGCGCGGGACGAGCGAGGCGAGGGTCGACTTGCCGCTGCCGGTCTCGCCGACCAGGGCGAGGGTGCCGCCTGCAGGAACGACGAGGTCGACGTCGGACAGCACCGCACGCTCGCCGTCGTACGAGAAGCCGACGCCCTCGAACCGCACCTCGCCGCGCACGCGTCGCGGGTCGAGCCGCACCGGCTCGTCAGGCTCGGCGATGTCGACCGGGAGGTCGGCGTACTCGAAGATCCGGCTGAAGAGCGCGAGCGACGCGGTGAGGTCGACGCCCACGTTGAGCAGTCCCATCAGTGGGCGGAACAGGGTGCCCTGCAGGGCGATGAAGGCGACGAGCGTGCCGATGGTCATCCCGCCGGACGTCGCCGGGAAGCCGGCGGCGAGGTAGATCGCGGCCGGGACGGCAGCGAAGACGACGTTCATCGTCGCCATCCGCCAGCGGCCGGCGAGGCGGGACCGGATCTCGAGGCCGACGAGGTCGGCGGAGGTCTCGTCGAACCGTGCGGTCAGGCGCGGGGACGCGCCGAGGGTCTTGCTGAGCAGGACCCCGCTGACAGAGAGGCCCTCCTCGATCTGGACGTGGAGGTCGGCCAGGCGTCGCTGCCGTTCGCCGGTGATGCGGTGCCGCATCCGGGCGACCTGCCGGGTCAGCAGGACGGCCGGTGGAAGCACCACCAGTGAGATCAGCGCGAGCCGCCAGCTGAGGGCCACCATGGCCACGGCGGTGCCGACCACCACGGTGACGTTGGCGGCGATCGAGGTCGCCGTCTGGGTCACGACGCCCTGCATGCTGCCGATGTCGTTGACGAGGCGCGACTGCACCTCGCCGCCGCGGGTGCGGGTGAAGAAGTCGAGGGACTGGCGCTGCAGGTGGGCGAACAGGTCGCTGCGGAGGCGGTGCATGACGCGCTGGCCCACCGCGGTGGAGAGCCAGGTCTGCACGACGCCGATGACGGCGGTGACGACGGCGACGCCGAGCATGGCGCCGACGAGGAGCAGCAGCAGGCGGACGTCCTGGCGGGGCAGCGCCTCGTCGATGACGTGCCGGACGAGGAACGGCTGGGCGAGCCCGACGAGCGAGCTCAGCACGATGAGCGCCACGACCACGGCCAGGGCGGCGCGGTGCGGTGTGAAGAGTCGGGCGATGCGGCGCAGCGACACCGGGGAGTCGGCGAGCTGCCGGACGTCCGCCGGGTCGGGGCGTCCGCCGCGACGGCGGCCGGACGATTCTGCGTGGGGGCGGGAGTCGGTGTGGTCAGCCATCCGACCAGCTCCTCTCTGTGTTCGAGGTGGTGAGGTAACCTCACTATGAGGTCACAACCGGATGTGGGTGGGAGGTATTCCCGTGGTGCGCGACGAGGGGCACGACCCGGCGACCGGCGACCTGGTGATGGCGCTCGCCCGGCGCGTACGACGCGCGCACGTGGAGGCGCTCGCCGACTGGGGGGTGACCCCCGGGCAGGCCCGCGCGCTGCGGGTGCTGGCCGGTGCCGACGGGATGCGCCCCTCGGCCCTCGCCGATGCACTGCGCATCGCCCCGCGGTCGGCCACGGAGGTGGCCGACGCGCTGGAGCACCGGGCGTGGGTGCGCCGCGAGCCCGACCCCACCGATCGCCGGGCCACCCGCCTGGTGCTCACCGATGACGGCCGGCGGCTGGTGGAGCGGATCGACGACGTGCGCCGGGAGGCGTCGCAGCGGGTCCTCGACGTGCTCACGCCGGCCCAGCGTCGTACGCTCCACGAGATCCTGGCCGTCGTCGTGGGGGAGGACCTGTGACCGTTCGTGTCGGCCTGACCGGGGGCATCGCATCCGGCAAGAGCACCGTGTCGGCGGTCCTCGCCGAGCTCGGGGCAGTCGTCATCGACGCCGACCTCATCGCCCGCGAGGTCGTGGCGAGGGGGACGCCCGGGCTGGCGGCGGTCGTCGAGGAGTTCGGGCCCGACCTGCTCACGCCCGACGGCGACCTCGACCGGGCCGCCATGGGTGCCCTCGTCTTCGCCGACCCCGACGCCCGCCGGCGGCTCGAGGCGATCATCCACCCTCTGGTCCACCGGCGCAGCGCCGAGCTCGAGGCGGCCGCACTCGCGCACGCGGTCGTCGTCCACGACATCCCGCTGCTGGCCGAGGTCGGACGGGCCGGGTCCTTCGACGCGGTCGTCGTGGTCGATGCCCCCGCTGAGCTGCAGGTGCGGCGGATGATCGAGGACCGGGGCTGGACCCGCGAGGACGCCGAGTCCCGCATCGCCGCGCAGGCGACCCGCGAGGAGCGGCTCGCGATCGCCACCCACGTCGTCGACAACACGGGGTCGCTCGCCGACCTGCGCCGGCAGGTCGAGGCGATCCACCAGGAGCTTGCGCGGCGGGCCTGACGTTTCCGGATCGCGGGGGTCGGGCGGGTAACCTCCCCGGCGTGTTCTCGATCCGACCCCGCCTGGCCGTGATCGCGACGGGCGTCCTGCTCGTCAGCGGGTGTGCCGGGCTCGGCCAGACGCCCGACGACGCCGAGCCGGCCACGTCCAGCCCCTCGTCCTCGGCGTCCGCCCCGGGGTCCGAAACGCCGGCCGAGCCCGAGGCTGAGGCGACGGAGGACCCGGACACCCCCACGTCGTGGGGCCCGACGACCGGTGAGCTCGAGCAGGCGCAGGAGCTCGTCTCCACGTGGAGCTCCGAGCAGCTCGCCGGGGGCGTCATCGTCGGACGCTTCCACGGCACGGACCCGCAGGAGCCGGCCCGCATGGTGCGGGACCTGCACCTCGCCGGCGTCTCGGTGACCGGGGCCAACGTGCTCGACCGCGACCAGGTGCTGGCGATGACGTCGGCGATCACCGACGCCGCCTCCGCCGACGGCCGCGACCACCCTCCGGTCATCGGGGTCGACCAGGAGGGCGGCTACGTCTCGCACCTGCGCGGCATCGCCACCGACTTCCCGCACTTCCAGTCGGCAGGGCTCGCCGTCGCGGCGGACGCCCGTCTCGGCCGCCGGGTGACCCGTGCCGCGGCCCTCGCGACCGGGCTCGAGCTGCGCGACCTCGGCTTCACGTGGGTCTTCGCCCCCGTCGCCGACGTCACCATCGGCGCCGCCGACCCGACCATCGGGGCGCGGTCACCCTCGCAGGACCCCCGGCTCGCGTCCCAGGCCGTGGGCGCCGCCATCAAGGGGTACGACGACGCCGGCGTCGTGTCGACCGTCAAGCACTTCCCGGGCCACGGTGGCGCGACCAGTGACAGCCACGACACGTTGCCGGTGCTCGACTCGACGCTCGCCGAGCTCGAGGCGCACGACCTGCCGCCCTTCGAGTCCGCCTTCCGCCAGCACGCGCCCGCCGTGATGCTGAGCCACCTCGACCTGACCGAGATCGCGCCGGGGGTGCCCGCCAGCATGGCGCCCGAGGTGTACGACCTGCTCCGCGACGACCTCGGCTTCGAGGGGGTCACCATCACCGACTCGCTCGGCATGGGTGCCGTCGGTGGCCGGCCCACGCCGGCCCTGCAGGCGCTGCAGGCCGGGGCCGACCTCCTCCTCATGCCCGTCGACACCGCGACCACGCACCAGATCGTCACCGACGCGATCGACTCCGGCATCGTCTCGCGGGCGCGGGTCGAGGAGGCCGCCGCCCGCGTCGTGGCGGTCCAGATGTGGCAGGCGCGGGTGGCAGCACAACGGCCCGTCCCCGCCGACGTGGTCGAGCGGGCACGGGCCGCGAGCGCGGACCTGGAGTCCGCGGCGTACTGAGATCGTCCGGGTTGTCAGGCTCTCGCTGAGCTTGTCAGGCCGTGCACGGGCCGACAACGTCAGTGATCCCCGGCTGACCGGGGATCACTGGTCGTGCGGAGCGGGGCCTGGGTCAGGCCGCGAGGTCCGGGTCCCCGGCGCGACGGAGCTTTTGCAGCGCCTCGCGCTCGAGCTGGCGGACCCGCTCGGCGGAGATGCCGTGCCGGGCGCCGATGTCGGCGAGCTTGTGCTGGCGACCGTCCGCGAGGCCGTAGCGGGCGCGGACGATGTCGGCGGACCGCTCGTCCAGGATCCCGACCAGGTCCTCGAGCCGCTGCCGGGCCTCGGCGTCGAGGACGTTGAGGTCCGGGCCGGGCGCGGTCTCCTGGGCCATCAGGTCGCCCAGCGACGTGTCGCCGTCCTCGTCCACGGGCGTGTCCAGCGAGACGTGGTCACGGCCCCAGCTCATGAGGTCGAGGACCCGGTCGATGTCCATCCCGAGCTCGGTGGCGATCTCGTGCGGCTCCGGGTCGCGGCCGAGCTGGCGCTCGAGCGTGCGCCGGGCACTGCCGACCTGGTTGAGCTCCTCGACCACGTGCACCGGGAGGCGTACGACGCGGGCCTGCTGCGCGATGCCGCGCGTGATGGCCTGTCGGACCCACCAGGTGGCGTAGGTCGAGAACTTGTAGCCCTTGGTGTAGTCGAACTTCTCGACCGCGCGGATCAGGCCGGTGTTGCCCTCCTGGATCAGGTCGAGCATCGGCATCTGCGAGCGGCCGTACTTGCGTGCGATGGAGACCACCAGGCGCAGGTTGGCCTCGATGAACCGGTCGACGGCCAGCTGGCCCTGCTCGGCGAGCCACTCGAGCTCGGCCTCGTTGGCGCTCATCGGCGCACCGCCCTTGCGGCGGCCGACGCGGCCGGTGTCGAGGAGGTGCTGGGCCAGCAGGCCGGCCTCGATGGTCTTGGACAGCTCGACCTCGGTCTCGGCGTCGAGGAGCGGGGTGCGAGCGATCTCGTCGAGGTAGAGGCCGACGCTGTCGCGGCCCTCGATCTCACGAGTGGTGGTGGTGCGCTTTGCCTGTGCGGTGCTCATGTCGTCCTCCTGCTCTCGTGCGACCACCCCGTGTCGCACATCTGTCCAACGCCTGTGTCCGCCGCGGGATTCCCGCCCCGGATGTGGTGCCTTCACCTGCCTTGACGAGCCAGTACCCACCGGAGTTGCACGATCGACCAACTCTCAGGGACTTCTCAGGGGGTTCCCCGGGGAGACTGGCCCCATGCACACCGCCGGGCACCCGAACCGCGTCGACCTCAACGCCGACCTGGGGGAGGAGGTCACCGACGACGAAGGCCTGCTGGCCGTGGTGACGAGCGCCAACGTGGCCTGCGGCTTCCACGCGGGGACGCCGGCCACAATGCAGGCCGTCTGTGCCGGTGCCGTACGCCGCGGGGTGACCCTCGGCGCGCAGGTGTCGTACGACGACCGCGCCCGCTTCGGGCGGGTGGAGCTCGACGTGCCGGCGGAGGTCCTGCGCGAGCAGGTGGCCGAGCAGGTCGGCGTCCTGTCGGCCATCGCCGCCGCCGAGGGTGGGGAGGTGGCGTACCTGAAGCCGCACGGCGCGCTCTACCACCGGGTCGCCCGCGACGAGGACCAGGCCGCGGCGGTCCTGGACGGCTCGGGGGAGCTGCCCGTGATGGGGATGCCCGGCTCGGTGCTGCTGTCGATGGCGCACGCGCGCGGTCGCGCGTCCCGGCTCGAGGGGTTCCCCGACCGTGGCTACGACGCCGACGGCCGGCTTCTGCCTCGCGACCAGCCGGGCGCCCTGGTGACGGACCCCGCCCGGGTGGCGTCGCGCGCGGTCGAGCTGGCCGCGTCGGTCGACTCGGTGTGCGTGCACGGCGACTCCGCGGGAGCGGTGCGGACGGCGGCTGCCGTACGACGCGCACTCGAGGCCGCCGGGCTGGTGGTCGTCACGTGCTGGTCCTCCACAGCCTGAGCCCGCATCTGTGGAGGGCCGTCCCCTGCCTGTGGAGCAGGGGACGACTTCTGTGGGGAACCCTGTGGGACCGCGGGTTTGTGGTCCAGAACCCTTGCGGCGCGGCGTCCCGACGACGTAGACATCTCCTACCGACACCGCTTCGGCGGGGTCGGGGATCGGATCGGACGAACAGCTCCACACGGCGACTTGCTCGCCGCGCAGGCCCGGTGGCGGGGACTGCGGGGGCCGGAGACCGGTTCGGTGGATCGGACGTCACCATCCCGATCACATCGAGGGGCTCCTGATGCTCATACCATCGGGAGCCCCTCACCTGTGTGCACCCACGAGGCTGCCAAAGGTTCGCCGCCCGTGGCAACTGCCTGCCGGTGAACGCTCGGGTGAACAATGACCGACGTGATGGTCGTCGACGTCGGGACACGCGCCTGCCTCGTCGAGGTCGACGACGCCGTCGCGGCCGCCTCGCTGGCCAGCTGGGTGCGCGCAGCCGGCCTGCCGGCCGAGGAGGTCGTGCCGGCGGCCCGGACCGTCCTGCTCGACGGTGTCGATCCCGCGGCGGTGCGCGAGCTGCTCCCGCGCTGGGCGGCGCAGCAGGCAGCGCCGCCCGGCCCGCTCGTGCGCGTCGCCGTCCGCTACTCCGGTCCCGACCTGGCGCGGGTCGCCGACCACTGGGGATGCACGACGGAGGAGGTCGTCGGCCTCCACACGTCGCTGGAGTTCACCTCCACGTTCTGCGGTTTCGCCCCCGGCTTCGCCTACCTCGCCGGGCTGCCCGACGAGCGTGCCGTGCCGCGCCTGGAGTCGCCGCGGGCCCGGGTGGCGCCGGGGTCCGTCGGGCTGGCCGACACCTGGTGCGGCGTCTACCCGACCGCGTCGCCCGGCGGCTGGCTGCTGATCGGCACCACGGACGCCGACCTGTGGGACGTCGACCGCGCCGAGCCGGCGCTCCTGGCCCCGGGCACCCGGGTGCGGTTCGAGGCGCAGCAGTGACCGCTGAACGCCGCTCGGGCACCGTCGAGGTGGTCGACCCGGGTCCGCTGTCGACGCTGCAGGACCGCGGTCGGCGGGGGTGGGCCCATCTCGGGGTGCCGCGGGCGGGAGCACTGGACCGGGGCGCGGCGGCCCTGGCCCGCCGTCTCGTCGGCGGGGGACCGGACGACGCCGTGATCGAGACGACCGTCGGCGGCGTCGTGCTGCGGCCGCACCGCGCCGTGACGCTGGCGGTGACCGGGGCGACCTGCGTCGTCCGGGTCGACGGACGCGCCGTCGCCCACGGTGCGCCGGCCACGGTGCCCGCGGGAGCCCTGGTGTCCGTCGGTCCGGCCGTGACCGGGGTGCGGTCCTACGTCGCCTTCGCCGGCGGGATCGCTGTCGCGCCGGTGCTGGGGTCGCGCTCGACCGACACGCTCGCCTGGGTCGGTCCACCCCGGCTCGCAGCGGGCGACCTGCTCGACCTCGGGCCGACCGGCCAGCTGCCCGAGCCGCCGCCGGCGGTCGTCGTACGACCCCGTGAGCCCGTGCTGCGCCTTCGTCGCGGGCCACGCGCCGACTGGCTCGACCGGACGGGCTGGTCGCGGCTCGACGGGGCGTCGTACGCCGTCGCGCCCGACAGCGACCGGATCGGGCTGCGGCTCATCGGGTCGCGGCTGGAGCGACGCGGCGGTGAGCTCGCGAGCGAGGGCATCGTGCTCGGTGCCGTCCAGCTCCCGCCGTCGGGGCAGCCCGTGGTGTTCCTGGCCGACCACCCGACGACGGGCGGCTATCCGGTCGTCGCCGTGGTCGAGGACGACGACCTGGACCTCTGCGCCCAGCTGCGACCCGGCGACGAGGTGCTGCTGCGGGTGGTGTGAGGACCGGCGTCACTCCTCGGCCGGGGGTTCCCAGCGGTGCAGGGCCGGGTCGTCGGCCCGGAAGCTGCGCACCGGTCCCGGCGGGGTGCCGGCGGTCTCGAACCGCACCGTCACCACCCCCGAGCCTGAGCCCCACACCCAGCCTGCGCCCATCTCGTCGTGCACGACGTCCGCGCCCGGCGGCCACGTGCGGCGCGGCGGCTCGGGGAGCACCACCTCGACCTCCTCATCCTCGGCCGTCTCGCCGAAGAGGTCCTCCTGCACCCAGTCGGCGAGGCCGGAGACGCCGACACCGAGGAGGCGTACGCCGCCGGTGGTGTCGAGGTCGGCGAGCAGGGAGCGCGCGATGCGGGCGATGGTCGCTCCGTCGTCGGTGGGACTGGTGAGCGTGCTCGACCTGTTGAGGGTGGTGAAGTCGTAGAGGCGGACCTTGATGGTGACCGTTCGCCCGGAGATGCCGTTCTTCCGCATCCGGGTGCCCACCTCGCGGGCCTGCCGGCTCAGCAGCCCCTCCATCAGCTTGCGGTCGGTGAGGTCGGAGTCGTAGGTGCCCTCGACGCTGATCGACTTGGCCTCCCGCTCGGAGACCACCGGTCGGGAGTCCTGCGCCCGGGCCAGCTGCCAGAGCCCGTGGCCCTGGGCCTGGCCGAGCAGCCGCACCAGCTCGCCCTCGGCGACGGCCTCGAGGTCGGCGACGGTGTGGATGCCTGCCCGCCGGAGCCGCTCGGCGGTGGCCGGGCCCACGCCCGGGATGACCTTGACCTTCATCGGCCGGAGCAGGTCGAGCTCGGTGCCGGGAGCGACGACGGTCATCCCGTCCGGCTTGTCCAGCTCGCTCGCGACCTTGGCGAGGAACTTCGACGACGCGATGCCGACGGTCGCGGTCAGCCCGCCGGTCACCTCCTGCACGCGGCGCCGGAGCTCGGCTCCCGCCGCGGTCACGGTCTCCACCTCGAGGTTGGGAAGATCGGCGGCGGCGAGGTCCACGAACGCCTCGTCGAGCGAGAGCGGCTCGACCAGCGGCGACAGCTCGCGCAGGACCTGCATCACCTTCTTGCTCGTCTCGCGGTAGGCGTGGAACCGGCCGCTGAGGAACGCCGCGTGCGGACAGCGGGCCCTCGCCTCGCGGCCCGACATCGCCGACCCGACGCCGAACTCGCGGGCCTCGTACGACGCGGTGGACACCACGCCCCGACCACCGGTGCCGCCGACGATGACGGGCTTGCCGCGCAGCGACGGCTTGTCGCGTTGCTCGACGGCGGCGAAGAAGGCGTCCAGGTCCAGGTGCAGGATCGACGCGGTGCTGCGCATCAGCCGGTGAGGCCGGGGGAGGACAGCATCGTCACGCGACCATCCTCCCGCATCCTCCCACCGGCCGGCGGCACCCCCGGGGGCCGGTAGCGCGCCACGAACCGTCCACAGGTGCGCCGGATCCCCGCCCGTCCACAGGCGGTGCGACCGTGGCGCGTGGGGGGTCGGTGCTGCCGGGCAACGTCACCGGCATGGAACCCCACGACCTCGCCCCCGTCCCCCCGTCCGTCACGCAGCCCACCACGATGAGGGTCCGCACCCCGGGCGACATTGCCGCCTTCGTGCCGCTCGCCATGGGCTTCGTGCCCCAGCGGTCCGTCGTCGTGGTGAGCGTCGGCGCCCTCGGGGGCGGCATGCACGCCCGCGTCGACCTGCCCCACGACCCGGACGACGTCGACGACGTGGTCGAGGCGCTGCTCCGGCCCGCGCGGCGCAACGGCGTGCGCGACGTGGTCGTGGTGGTCTACGACGACGAGACGACGGTCGCCGACGAGGCGGCCTGGTCGGTCCACGAGGAGTTCACCGCCGCGGGCATCGGCGTCCGCGAGGTGCTGCGCGTCCACGACGACCACTGGTACGCCGTGCTGCCGGGGGCGCCCCTGGCCGCCTACCGCGGCGTCCCGTTCACCCGCGCCGACCACCCGTTCACCGCGCAGGCCGTCTTCGAGGGGAGGGTCACCCACGCCAGCCGGGAGGCGTTGCGGGAGACCGTCGCGCCGGACGCCGCGGCGGTCGCGCGCAGCCTGCCCCACCTCGTTGACGCGACGCCTCTCCCACCCGGCGGCCTCACGGCACTGGTCCGCCGACACGTCTGCGCCGGCACCACCTTCACCGCGTCCGAGCTGGCGTCCGTCGTGGCCAGCGTCCGCACGGGGGAGCGGCGCGACGAGGCATGGGCGTGGCTCGGGCGGGCCGACGCGCGGCAGGCCGTCGAGCTCTGGGCCGACGCGGTGCGCCGCCTTCCGGCCACCCACGTGGCCGGTCCGGCCGCCGTGCTGGCCTTCGCGGCGTGGCTCGCCGGTGACGGTGCGCTGTCGTGGTGCGCCGTCGACCGGTGCCGCGAGAGCGAGCCCGCCCACTCGCTGGCGGGCCTCGTCGCGCAGCTGCTCGAGTCGGCGACCCCGCCCGACACGTGGGCCACGCTGCAGCCCGAGGTCGGGGCGAGCGGAGACCCGGCTGCGTGAGACCAGCCCTGTGGACGGTTTCCGGCAGGGGGGCGCGTGACTAGGGTGCCGTCATGGGCGAAGAGGTCGATCAGCAGGAGTTCAGCCGGGCCGACCGGACGCGCCACCGCGAGAAGGTGCGGCGCAACCTCGACGTGTTCGCGCGCATGCTGCGTGAGGCGGCCTTCGAGACCGACGACCCGATGACGGGTCTGGAGATGGAGCTCAACCTCATCGACGACGCGGGCGACCCGGCCCTGAAGAACGCCGAGGTACTCGAGGCCATCGCCGACCCGGACTTCCAGACCGAGCTCGGCCAGTTCAACATCGAGATCAACGTGGCGCCGGCCAAGCTCCGCGAGGGCGGCCTGTCGAAGTTCGAGGACAGCCTGCGCCGCTCGCTCAACGACGCCGAGGAGAAGGGCTCCAAGGTCGGCGCCCACCAGGTGATGATCGGGATCCTCCCGACGTTGGCCGAGGGGCACATGAACGTCTCCTCCCTCAGCTCCAACCCGCGCTACAAGCTGTTGTCCGAGCAGATCCTCGCCGCGCGCGGGGAGGACATCACCATCAGCATCTCCGGCAAGGAGCGGCTCACCACGACGTCGGACTCGATCGTCCCGGAGGCCGCCTGCACCAGCACGCAGTTCCACGTGCAGACCTCGCCTGACCAGTTCGCGGCCCACTGGAACGCCGCCCAGGCAATCGCCGGCGTGCAGCTGGCGGTGTCGGCGAACTCGCCCTACCTGCTCGGCAAGGAGCTGTGGCGCGAGACCAGGATCCCGCTGTTCGAGCAGGCGACCGACACCCGCAGCGAGGAGCTCAAGGCCCAGGGCGTCCGGCCACGCGTGTGGTTCGGCGAGCGGTGGATCACCTCGGTGTTCGACCTCTTCGAGGAGAACGTCCGCTACTTCCCGGCGCTGCTGCCCGTGACCGACGAGGAGGACCCGCTGGAGGTGCTCGAGTCCGGCGGGACCCCGGCCCTCCACGAGCTCAAGCTCCACAACGGCACGATCTACCGCTGGAACCGTCCGGTCTACGACATCGCGGACGGCGTCCCGCACCTGCGCGTGGAGAACCGCCTGCTGGCCGCTGGTCCGACCATCGCCGACACCATCGCCAATGCGGCGCTCTGGTTCGGCCTGGTCCGCTACCTCGTGGAGAGCGAGCGCCCGCTCTGGTCGCAGATGTCGTTCTCCGCCGCCGAGGAGAACTTCCACGTCGCCGCCCAGATGGGCGTCGACGCCCAGGTCTACTGGCCGGGCCTCGGCCAGGTCCGCGCCACCGAGCTGGTGCTGCGGCGCCTGCTCCCCATGGCGCGCGCCGGGCTCGACTCGTGGGGCGTCCCCTCGGAGGAGAGCGACCGCTACCTCGGCATCATCGAGCAGCGCTGCCAGACCGAGGCCAGCGGCGCCGGGTGGTTCGTCGACCGCGTCCGCGAGCGCGGGGGAGTGGACCGCTACGACGCCCTCCGGGCGACGCTGCTCGACTACACCGAGCGCATGCACAGCAACGAGCCCGTCCACACCTGGGACTGACGCGCCGGTCCGGGTCTTCTCCCGCCGGGCACCGAGCGGTGCCCTACCCACATCCGAGGCGCCCTCGATGTGGGTGGGCCACCGCTGATGCGCGCGTCTCGCTGCGGCGCGCGAGCGGGCGGTGGCTGACCCACATGCCGCCGGTTCGGAATGTGGCTGGCGCACCGCCCCTCAGGTCAGCGGCGGGCTGACAGCGGGCGTGGTCGCAGCCGACGCCACTCCCGGCGTACGTCGCTGACGGGGTCGAACCACCCCCGGCGGGTCACGACGACCAGCCCGACCGGCATCCCCAGCGCCTGGGCGGCCCAGGCAGCCGGGCCGAGCCAGCGCAGGTCGTCGTCGTGCGGGCTGAGCTCGCCGGGCCGGGTCAGCCACAGTGCCGGGCGCGGGGTGAGCGAGGCCGCGGTGCGCAGGAGTGCGAGGACGACGTCGGCGCGCAGGCCGGCGTCGGGCAGGGGCGGGTCCTCGACGTGTCGCGCACACCGCCCCGGCACCCCCGCGTGGAGGGTCACCGGGAAGAGGCGACGCTCCTCGTCCTCGACCAGCGCGAGGGTGGCCGCCCGTAGGACGGCGTGCGTGTGCCGGTCGACGGGTGCCTGGAGCGCCGGCTGCTGCGCGAGCGGTGGGGCCACCGGTCAAGACTGCCTCAGTGCCGAGCGTCAGACCCACCCCTCCACAGGCTGCCGAAGGCCAACCGTTTCCGTTACGGTGCCAGCAGGCCAGCGGCAGGCGTCGCGGCCCCGAGAGGAGACACCATGGGCACCGTCGTCGTCGGATACGTCCCCAAGCCGGAGGGTGAGGCCGCCCTTGCTGCCGGTATCAACGAGGCCAAGCTGCGCGGGAGCAAGCTGGTCGTGGTGAACTCCCACCGGGGTGGGCAGGAGTACGACGGATCCGCCGCCCGGGCCGCCGAGGACGAGATGAACGGGATCCAGAAGCGGCTCGAGGAGGCCGGCGTCGAGCACGACGTCCGCCAGCTCGTCCGCGGCTTCGAGCCTGCCGAGGACCTCATCAGCATCGCCGAGGCCAACGGTGCCGAGCTGCTGGTCATCGGCCTGCGCCGCCGCTCGCCCGTCGGCAAGCTCATCCTCGGCAGCAACGCCCAGCGCGTGCTCCTCGACGCTCCCTGCCCGGTCCTGGCGGTCAAGGCCCAGTAGTCGCGCCCCGCCCGCGCCCAGACGTCCGGCGGAGCAAGCGGCCCGCGGCGGGCGTACGTCGGGCAGGATGGCCCCATGGGCTTCCAGATCACCGGCGACCCCGCCGCCGACAAGGTTCTCGACGACTCCGCGTTCGCGCTGCTCGTGGGCATGATGCTCGACCAGCAGTACCCCATGGAGCACGCCTTCCGCGGTCCGGCAAAGGTCCTGGACCGCTTCGGCACGGTCGAGCCCGACGCGATCGCTGCGGCCGACCCCGAGGAGTTCGCGGCGATGGCGTCCACCCCGCCGGCCATCCACCGGTTCCCCGGCTCGATGGCGGCCCGCCTGCAGGAGCTGGCGCGCATCGTCGAGGAGACCTACGGCGGTGACGCCTCCCGGTTGTGGACCGAGGCGGCCGACGGCAAGGACCTGCTCAAGCGCGTGATGGCGCTCCCGGGCTTCGGCAAGCAGAAGGCGCAGATCTTCGTCGCACTCCTCGCCAAGCAGCTCGGCGTACGACCCGACGGCTGGGAGGCCGTGGTCGGCGACTACGCGCTGGAGGGACACCGCTCGGTCGCCGACGTGGTGGACGCGGAGTCGCTGCAGAAGGTGCGCGACTTCAAGAAGGCGAAGAAGGCTGCCGCGAAGGCCACGAGCTGAACGACGTGTCGACGGCGCCCTGGAGCGGCGTGTGACACGCGCGGTCGGCGGCCGGATGTCGGGCCGTCTGGAGGGCCGTGGCAGAATGACGACGCGGCTCTTGACGTCACCGGGCCTCGCCGCGCCCCGAAGTTGCTCGACGAGAGGTGTTCGTGTCCTCACACGCACGCAAGTTGCTTCCTTCAGAGGTGCTCACGCACCCCTCCATCGCTGCCCTGGTTGCCGGTGCTGTTCCCACCGGCACCGTGTCCCCCGAGGACGTACGGCGCGCCAGTGACGAGGCCGGGGTCGAGCCCCGGCACCTGAAGGCCCTGCTGGTGCACCTCAGCGGCCTCGGGATCTCGGTCCAGATCGATGCTTCGGGCATGCGTGCGGTCGCCGCGACCAGCAAGCGGACCGCGACCTCGTCCGCCGCCAAGAAGGCGCCGGCCAAGAAGGCCCCCGCCAAGAAGGCAGCCGCTTCCGCCGAGGCCCAGCCCGCCGCCAAGCCGGCCGCCAAGACTGCAACGCCGGCGAAGAAGACGGCGGCCAAGAAGGCCGCGGCCGACGAGGTCGTCGACCTCGGCACCGTCGAGGCGCCCGTCGTGGGTCCCGACGGCAAGAAGGTCCTCCCGGACATCCCCGACGCCGAGTTCGAGAAGGACGTGGCCAAGGACCCGACGATCAAGGAGGACGAGAAGCAGGCCTTCACCGTCTCCGCGGCCGACGAGACCGACGAGCCCGAGCAGCAGGTCATGGTGGCCGGTGCCACCGCCGACCCGGTCAAGGACTACCTCAAGCAGATCGGCAAGGTCCCCCTCCTCAACGCCGAGATGGAGGTCGAGCTCGCCAAGCGCATCGAGGCCGGCCTCTTCTCCGAGGAGAAGCTCGCCAAGGGTGGCCGGATCAGCCCGAAGATGCTCGAGGAGTACGAGTGGATCGCCGAGGACGGTCGGCGGGCGAAGAACCACCTGCTCGAGGCCAACCTGCGACTCGTCGTCTCGCTGGCCAAGCGCTACACCGGTCGCGGCATGCTCTTCCTCGACCTGATCCAGGAGGGCAACCTCGGCCTGATCCGTGCGGTCGAGAAGTTCGACTACACCAAGGGCTACAAGTTCTCGACCTACGCCACGTGGTGGATCCGCCAGGCGATCACCCGGGCGATGGCCGACCAGGCCCGCACCATCCGCATCCCGGTGCACATGGTCGAGGTCATCAACAAGCTCGCGCGCGTCCAGCGCCAGATGCTCCAGGACCTGGGCCGCGAGCCCACGCCGGAGGAGCTGGCCAAGGAGCTCGACATGACCCCCGAGAAGGTCATCGAGGTCCAGAAGTACGGCCGCGAGCCCATCTCGCTCCACACGCCCCTCGGCGAGGACGGCGACTCGGAGTTCGGTGACCTGATCGAGGACTCCGAGGCCATCGTCCCGGCCGACGCGGTCTCGTTCACCCTGCTCCAGGAGCAGCTGCACGCGGTCCTCGACACGCTGTCCGAGCGTGAGGCCGGCGTGGTCTCGATGCGCTTCGGGCTCACCGACGGCCAGCCGAAGACCCTCGACGAGATCGGCAAGGTCTACGGCGTGACCCGCGAGCGGATCCGTCAGATCGAGTCGAAGACCATGTCGAAGCTGCGCCACCCGAGCCGGTCGCAGGTCCTCCGCGACTACCTCGACTGAGCACGACCCTCTCCACGCGTCACGAGCAGCGTCGCCCTCCGGGGCGGCGCTGCTCGTCATTTCGGCCACCTCGGCGCGAGCCTTGACGCGGTCGGAGACTGCGAGCAGGATCGAAACGCGAATTCTCTTTCGCGTTTCCTTCTCGGGAGGCACCCATGCTCGGACGACCCCTGCGTACGTCGGCACTCGCCGGCGCCCTGCTCCTCGCGGCCACGGCCCTGGCTGCACTCGCGCCACCGGCTCAGGCCGACCCGCTCCCGCCGACTGCCGTGGCGATGGGCGACAGCTTCATCAGCGGCGAGGGCGGAGGGAGCTATCAGGCCGTCACGGATCAAGCAGGTGTCGCCCAGGGCTTCCCCGGGTGGTCGGCGGCCAACAGCAACCCCTACTTCTGCCACCGCTCGGCCAACGCCTCCATCCAGGTGGCTGCCCTGCCGGGGATCTCGCAGCGGTTCAACCTGGCCTGCTCGGGCGCGCAGCCGGCTGACATGGCCTCGCCCTCCAGTGCCCGGCCGGCGGGGCGTACGGTCGCCGCCCAGATCGAGCAGCTCCGGGCCGTCGCGCGGACCGGCGACATCGACCTGGTCCTGCTCGGCCTCGGCTCGAACAACAGCCAGTTCACCTTCGGCGGGGTCGCCGCCGAGTGCGCCGGTCGGTTCGTCGCCGACGGCTACACCGGCTGGTGGGAGGTCTGGATCCACTTCGTCAACTGGGTGACCGGGGCCGAGCTCAACGAGCGCGCGTGCTCCGACGCCGACTTCGCCACCGCGGCCGAGGTCTCCGCGGCTCGCGCCGAGACCACGGCTGCCGTGCGCCAGGTGCTCGACGTGCTGGACGAGATCGACGCCGACGGCCAGCACCAGGTGGTGCTGCAGGACTACACCAACCCGCTGCCACCGGTCTATGCCGAGCAGTACCGCACCGAGGACGGCCGCAGCGACACCCGCGACAAGTACCGCGCGCTCGTCGACGAGAGGTACGCCGCTGGCTGCCCCGCCGACATCGACTCGCTGGCACCGGCGCACCGGTTCAGCCAGAACCTCGGCAGCATCGTGTCGGGGGTCGCGTCCACCCTCCAGGCCGAGCGACCAGGCGCCAGCATCACCTACCTCAACGTGCAGCGGGCCTTCGACGGGGCGCGACTGTGCGAGAAGCCGGGCAGCCCGGGCAACGCACTGGCGACCCCGCTGCGGGTGATGGATGGACCGAGCGGGGTCCACGTCCAGAGCTTCACGCCCTTCGACAAGTTCGACATCAAGCGCGTCACCGACACCTGCTCGGACTACTACCAGACCTGCCAGGAGTCGTGGCACCCCAACGCTGCCGGGCAGCAGGTGCTGGGCCAGTGCCTGAGCGGCGCCTGGACCGGGCCGCGTGCCAGCGTCAGCTGTGTGCGCAATGCATCGGGAGTCGTGCTCGTCCAGTGAGGGTGACCCCGCAGCAGCTGCGGTCTCAGGAGACCGTGGACAGGATCCTGGTCGCCGCCGACGAGGAGATCGGCGAGCGGGGCCTGTCCGGCGCGAGCACCACCCGCATCGCCGCCCGTGCCGGGCTGTCGGTAGGGGCGCTCTACCGGTTCTTCCACGACAAGGCGTCGATCGCGGACGCACTCGCCCAGCGCTACCTCGAGGCGGTCACGCCGGCCTACGCAGAGGCTGTCTCCGGCGTGTCGTCCGTGGCCGACCTCGACACGGTGCTGGGTGAGCTGGTGAGGCGGGCGGCGGAGCTCCAGACCCACCACCCTGGCTACTACCGGCTGACCGAGGACCTCGCGCCCGAGCGCGGGGACTCGCCGGCCAACTCGGTGCGCGAGCACCTGATCGGCCTGTTCTGCCAAGCGCTGCGCCGCGCGGGCGTGACCACACCCGTAGCCGAGCTGCGCGCGGTGGTCGAGCTCTGCATCGAGACGGTCCGCCACACCTTGGCCCGCCACCCGGCGGGCGACCCCGGCCGGGAGACGTCGCTTGCCGAGGTGGAGGTGATGCTCCGGGCCTACCTCGCCGCCCGGCTACGGTGACCGCATGCCCGCCCCGCGCCGCACCGCCTCCGCCGGTGCGGTCGCTGCGCTCCTCCTGACGGCGTGCACCGGCCCGTCCGGCGACGGTCCCGACCCGGGAGGGGGCGCGCCGACGCCGGCGCCCACCGGGCGGACGGACGAGGCGACCGAGACACCAACGGCAGCCCCGTCTCCTACGGCGGACGAGCCGCTCGCCGCCGATGACGTCGATCCCGCGACCGCGGTCCGCGCCGTGCGCCGCCTGGCCGGCAGGATCGGTCCGCGTGAGGCGACCGGCCCGGCGTACGACCGCGCCGCGCGGTGGGTGGCCGGTGAGCTGACCCGGCTCGGGTACGACGTCGCCCGCCAGCGCGTCGACGTACCCGCGGGCGAGTCGTGGGGCGTGAGCGTCCCGGCCGGGCGCTCGGCCAACGTGGTCGCGACGCCGCCCGGGTTCGACCCGGCCGAGCCGCACCTGGTGGTCGGCGCGCACCTCGACACGGTGCCTCAGGCACCCGGCGCGGAGGACAACGCCTCGGGAGTCGGGGTGATGCTCGCGGTGGCCGAGGCGGCCTCGGTGCGCCGCACCCGCCTGCCGACGGTGTTCGTGGCGTTCGGCGCCGAGGAGCCGCGCGGACCCACGGACGACGACCACCACTACGGGTCACGGCACTACGTCGACCGGCTCGGGCCCCGGGAGCGGGCGGCGGTGCGGGGGATGGTCTCCCTCGACCGGGTCGGGGTGGGCGATCGGGTGCCGGTCGGGTCCGCCGGAGACACCGACCCCGTGCAGCGGGCACTGCTGGCAGCGGCCCGGCGTGCGGGCGCCGCCACCGTCGCCGAGGGCGGGCAGCGCAGCAGCGACCACTGGTCGTTCGTCCGTGCCGGGCTGCCGGGCGCGCGCCTGGGCTCGACGCCGTACACCGGCTACCACTCGGCGGGCGACGTGCCGGCCGTCGTGTCACGGGCGCAGCTCGAGCGGGTCGGCCGGATCGTCGCCGCGTGGCTGGCCCCCCGTTGAGGCTCGGTCACCCCAGCCCGGCGCACCCGCGCAGCGCCGCGCGGCGGTCCCGGGAGGCCGCTGCTGCGGCTCCGGAGTCCGGGGTGGCAAGCCCGTCCGCGCCGATCGTCGCCGGCCACCAGTGGGACGCGGTGACCCGCGCCCGCCCCGCCGGCTCCCGCGGCGGCTGGACCGTCAGCGTGAGGACGCCGGTGGGACCGGGGGAGTACCACGCGAAGTTGCCCAGCCCGTAGGCGACGTAGCCCGGTCCGAGGCGTCCGTCGCCCTGCAGCTCGTGGGCGTGGCTGCCCACGACGAGGTCGGCGCCGGCTCCGACCAGCCGGCGCGCCAGCGAGCGCTGGTCGGCGGACGGGCAGCGCTCACCCTGGACCCCCCAGTGCAGGTAGGCGACGACCACGTCCGCCTCGGCGTCCGCACGTCGTACCTCCCGGAGCAGGCGCCTCGGATCGTTGGCGTCCGCGACACCGGGCGTACCCGGACCTGCCGCCCACGCGCCGGTGGGGTCGGCCGTGGGGTCCTGGTCAGCGGCCGAGGCGGCGATCGTCGCCACGCGCGTGCCGTCCACGTCGGTGACGGCCGGGGCGAAGGCCTCGTCCTGGTCGGCGCCGATCCCGACGACGGCCAGCTCAGGCCGCGCCGCGGCCGCGGCCCGCAGGGTCGACGGGAGCCGTGCCCGACCGAGGTCGAGGGCGTGGTTGTTGGCCATGCTCGCGACGTCGATCCCCGCGGCGGCCAGCGCCTCGAAGGCAGCCGTGCCGGCGGAGAAGACGAACCGCTTGCCCGGCTCGGGGCGCCCACCCGAGCCGACGGACGTCTCGAGGTTGACGATCGCCACGTCGGCGGCTGCCAGGGCGGTGGTGACCGGCGTCAACGCCGAGGCCGGGCGGAGCAGGCGTGGCGCCAGCGCGCCCTCGAAGTGCACGTCTCCCGCGACGGCGATCTCCACCGGAGCCGGACGGGGCTCACGAGGGGCGGGCGCCTCGGTGGTCGGGGACGGGGTCTCGGTCGTCGAGCCGGCCGGGGCACGGGACGACTCCGGGGACGACGGCTCGGCGTTCGGGCTGCAGCCCGCGGCCGCGCCGCCGACGACCAGCGCGAGCACCGCGCCGCAGCGGCGTACGCCCCTGCCGACGGCCCCGGTCATGGCGTCATGGTGCCACCGAGCACCCGGCACACCACCCGAAGTGGGTGGGGCGCTGTGGGCGGACGATGACACACTCAGGGCATGAGAACTCGGATCTCGCTCCTGGCCGTCCCTGCGCTGGCGCTCGTCGCTGCCACGGCGGCGCCGGCGCACGCGGAGTTCTACCGCATCGACGACCCGGCCGACGCCAAGGGATCGCTGACCGACATCTACGGGCTCGAGGCCAACCACGGGGCCGACAACGTGAGCGTCAAGGTGCGCTTCAACGAGCTGATGCGGACCAGCGCGGCCGGCGTCTCCGTCTTCTTCGACACCGACCGCGACTCCAAGGGACCGGAGTACGTCCTGAGCAGCGGCCTCGGCGACGGCACCGACTACGTGCTGACCGAGGCCGACGGGTGGCGCGGCAGCGACGACCGGGTCCGGTGCGACTACTCGGCCCGGCCCAAGTGGGGTCGGGACCTGTTCCGCGCCGTCGTCAGCCGTGACTGCTTCGACCGGGCGCCGTCGGTGCGGGTCTCGGTCAAGATGGTCGACCAGGCGGACGGCTCCCACCCGGTCGTCGACTGGGCCCCCAAGCGCCAGCGGTGGACCCTCCCGATCGCGTCGGGGCTCGGCGCCTGACCGACGGGTGCCGTCATGCGGCCGCGACCAGTCCCACCGCCAGGCCGCAGAGCGCCAGCCCCAGCGCCTGCGGGGCGTGGACGCGCTCGCGCAGCACGAGTGCCGCGAGGGCGATGGTCACGGCGGGGTAGAGCGACGTCACCACGGACGCGATCGTCAGCAGTCCGGTCTGGGTGGCCAGGAGGAACGCGGCGGCTGCGGCGGTGGACAGCACGCCCGCGACCGCACCCCACGCCTGCGAGGGGTGGTCGGGGACCCAGCGTGCACCCAGCACGGCCGCGGTGAGGGCGACCGCGACAGCGCCCACCCCCTGGGCGACCGCCAGCGGTGCGAATCCCGCCGCCTCGGGCACCTGCCCCATCGCGGCGAACAGCAGCCCGAAGCCCACGCCGGCGAGGACACCGTCGAGGATCCCCGCCGCGAGGTCGCCCGAGCCGCCGGGCTCCCGGCTCACCAGCCAGATCCCCGGGACGGCGGCCGCGATGCCGGCCCACACGAACAGGGCGGGTCGCTCGCCAGTGGCGATGCCGACGCACACCGGCAGGAGTGCGGCACCGACCGCCGAGATCGGCGCGACGACGCCCATCCGTCCGGCCGCCAGGCCCCGGTAGAGGAACGCGCCGCCCACCCCGCTGCCGACGCCGGCGAGGGCGCCCCACGCGAGGTCCGCGCGGGTGGGTGAGCCCTCGGTCAGCAGGGCGAGGCCGACCGCTCCCACGAAGGCCACGCTGGTCCCGACGAAGGCGACCGGCCACGCCGACGTACGACGCGCGGCGAGGCCGCCGACGAAGTCCGAGAGCCCGTAGGCGACGGCTGCCGCGAGCGAGAGCAGGACGGCCACGGCGGGGACCTCAGGTGGCCACGACGCCGGCGACCCACACGATCGCCGCGAGGGAGGCCGCCACGAGCTCGATGAGGATCGAGACGCCCACGGCGCGCAGCGCGCCCTTCGTCGAGGGCCAGGCCAGGGCGCCGCCGACCCGCGCCCGCTCGGCGACGTAGACGCCGAGGACGAACCCGATGAACATGCCGATGACGGGGATCACGAAGAACCCGATGAAGCCGAGCAGCGCGCCGACGAGCAGCGTGCGGTTGGGCACGCCGGCGGTCTTGAGCTGCCGGCCCGGCACGAGGTACTTCACGACCGATCCGCCGACGAGGAGCAGAGCGCTGACGGCGAACACCGCCCAGGCCGTCGTCGTACCGACCTCGAGGGTCCACACGAAGATGGCACCGAGCACCAGGATCGTCCCGGGCAGGACGGGCACGATGATGCCCGCGATGCCGACGGCGATCGCGATGGAGATGAGGATCTCGGTGGGGCTCACGGGGCACAGCCTCCCAGACGTCGTAAGCGAGGTCGGACGAGGACGCAGAACGGCCCCGGAGAGCGTGTCCGGGGCCGTTCGTGAAGTCGGTGGGTGCGGTCGGTGTGGCTCAGGCCTCGCTGCCCGCGGAGGGGGTGTCCAGCTTGTGGGTCTCGTCGTGGACGGCCGCGGCGATCTCGCGGAGCTTCTCGCCGTGCTCGCGGGCGTGGTGCGCGCAGAAGAGCAGCTCGCCGCCGGTCTGGAGCTCCACCCGGAGGTAGGCCTGGGCGCCGCAGCGGTCGCAGCGGTCACCGGCCGTGAGGACGGCCTGGGTGGGTGCGGTGGCAGTGGTCACGTCAGCCTCATTTCTGTGTTCATCGGTGTCTGGCCCAACGTAGCCAGTGGGACAAAGATTCCCTGCTGTCGTTTCAGGTTCGAGAACTCTTCAAGTCAATCACGTCACACGGTTCCCCGCTGGCGTTGTCCTCAAGCGTGGACGAGCCGTTGCGGAAGCGATACCTGTCCGGTGCCCACGCTAGACCGGACCATGCGTGGCGGGAGGCAGGCGTGCCTCCGTCGGCGCCCGGCGTGTCGCGGGTAGGTTCTTCCCTTGTGGCAGCACCGGCAGACAACACGTACAACGCCGCACACCTCCTCGTCCTCGAGGGGCTCGACGCGGTCCGCAAGCGACCGGGCATGTACATCGGCTCGACCGACACGCGCGGCCTGATGCACTGCCTCTGGGAGATCATCGACAACGGCGTGGACGAGGCCCTGGCCGGCGTCGCGCACTCCGTCGAGGTGACGCTGCACGACGACGGATCGGTCGAGGTGTACGACGACGGTCGCGGCATCCCGACCGACAAGGAGCCCAAGACCGGCCTGTCGGGCGTCGAGGTCGTCGCGACCAAGCTGCACGCCGGCGGCAAGTTCGGCGGCGGGTCCTACGTCGCCACCGGCGGCCTGCACGGCGTCGGCCTGTCCGTGGTCAACGCCCTGTCCGCCCGGATGGACATCGACGTCGACCGATCGCCCTCCCAGCAGGGCCTGTCCTTCCAGCGGGGTGTCCCCGGCGTCTTCGACGGTGACGGGCCCGGCGCGGCGTTCACCCCGCAGTCCGGCCTGACCCGCAAGGGCAAGCGGGTGGCGAAGGGCCGGACCGGCACCCGGGTCCGCTTCTGGCCGGACCGGCAGATCTTCACCAAGGACGCCCGGTTCGAGATGGAGGGCCTGATCGGCCGCGCCCGGCAGACGTCGTACATCGTCCCGGGCCTCGAGCTCGTCATCCGCGACCAGCGATCCTCGGAGATGGTGGAGGAGAAGTTCCGCCACGACGGCGGCATCGCGGAGTTCGTCGAGTTCCTCTCCCACGGCGAGCCGGTGACCGACATCCTGCGCCTGCAGGGCACCGACACCTTCACCGAGACGGTGCCGCTGCTCGACGACAAGGGGCACATGACGCCGCAGGAGGTCGAGCGCGAGCTCACCGTCGATGTCGCGGTGCGGTGGGACACGGCGTACGACACCGAGCTGCGCTCGTTCGTCAACGTGATCGCGACGCCCAAGGGCGGCACCCACGTCAGCGGGTTCGAGGCCGCGCTGACCAAGACCTTCAACGACTCCATGCGCGCCGCCAAGGTGCTCAAGGCCGCCGACACCGACGTCATCAAGGACGACGTGCAGGAGGGTCTCACCGCGGTGGTGACCGTGCGGCTCGCCGAGCCGCAGTTCGAGGGCCAGACCAAGGAGATCCTCGGCACACCGGCCGCGCGGAGCGTCGTGCGCAAGGTCGTGGCCGCCGAGCTCAAGGCGTTCCTCACCTCCACCAAGCGGGCCGAGAAGGCCCAGGCCAAGCTGCTGATGGAGAAGGTCGCAGGCGCGTCGAAGACCCGGCTCGCGGCCCGCCAGCACAAGGAGAACCAGCGGCGGAAGAACGCGCTGGAGTCCTCTGCGCTGCCGGCCAAGCTCTTCGACTGCCGCAGCACCGACACCGAGCGCACCGAGCTCTTCATCGTCGAGGGCGACTCGGCGATGGGCACCGCGAAGGCGGCGCGGAGCAGCGAGTTCCAGGCGCTGCTGCCGATCCGCGGCAAGATCCTCAACGTCCAGAAGGCCACCGTCGGCGACATGCTCAAGAACGCCGAGTGCGCCTCGATCATCCAGGTCGTCGGCGCCGGCTCGGGCCGGACCTTCGACCTCGAGGCGGCCCGCTACGGCCGGATCATCCTGATGGCCGACGCCGACTCCGACGGCGCCCACATCCGCTGCCTGCTCGCGACCCTGTTCTTCAAGTACATGCCCGAGCTCGTGCGCGACGGCCGGCTCTTCTCGGCCGTGCCGCCGCTGCACCGCATCGAGCTGTCCAACCCCAAGAAGGGGATGGACAAGTACATCTACACGTACTCCGACGACGAGCTGCAGCGCAAGCTCGCCGAGCTGAAGAGGAAGAACGTGCGCTGGAAGGACCCGGTCCAGCGCTACAAGGGCCTGGGTGAGATGGACGCCGACCAGCTGGCCGAGACCACCATGGATCCTCGCCACCGCACGCTCCGCAAGCTCACCATCGACGACGTCGACGAGGCGAGCAAGGTCTTCGACCTGCTGATGGGCTCCGACGTGGCCCCGCGCAAGGAGTTCATCGTGCAGGGTGCCTACGAGGTCGACGTGGAGACGCTGGACGCATGAGGCGCGCGCCATGTGAGGGCCCGAGCCAGGTGACCAGCAGGCCCGTCGACGGCGAGTCGTGGGCGACACGCCGCATCCGGTGCGCCGAAGCCGGGCATCGCGGCCCTTGCCCCGGTTAACGTGCGGGCATGTTCGACGTCGGGGGTGGTGAAGTGCTCGTCTTCATGGGCGTGATCTGTGCGGCGGTTGCGTTCGCGTTGTACTGGATCATCCGGCTGGCCGTGAAGCACGGCATCGAGGACGCTCGGCGGTACCCACCCGCGGACCTGCGGACCAAGGACCACGAGCAGCCCTGACGTCGAGCCTGTCCCGAAGACCACCACCATGACAGTGGTTGTGTCGCCATCTCACCGGCCGTAGGTTTGTGGCCCGCGTCACACCGCTGTCGACAGGGAGCCCATGCCCGACGAAACGTTCGACTACATCGTCATCGGGTCGGGCAGCGCGGGCGGCGTGGTCGCCGCGCGGCTGACGGAGGATCCGGACGTCCGGGTGCTCCTCCTCGAGGCCGGTCCCGCCGACGACGACGACAACATCCACATCCCGCTCGCCTTCTCGGCGCTCTTCAAGACCAGGTGGGACTGGAACTACGAGACGACCCCGCAGAAGCACCTGGGCGGGYGCCGGGCCTACTGGCCCCGCATGAAGGCGCTCGGCGGCTGCTCCTCGATGAACGCGATGATCTACATCCGCGGCAACCACGCCGACTACGACGAGTGGCGCGACGCCTACGGGGCGACGGGGTGGGGCTTCGACGACGTGCTGCCCTACTTCCGGAAGGCCGAGCACAACACCCGCCTCGGTGGCCCGTTCCACGGCAGCGACGGTCCGCTGCACGTGGAGGACCGGACCTACGACCACGAGCTGAGCACGGCGTTCGTCGAGGCGGGTGTCGCCGCCGGGCTCAAGCGCAACGACGACTTCAACGGCGCCGAGCAGGAGGGCGTCGGCCTCTACCAGGTGACGTGCAGGAAGGGGCGGCGCTGGTCCGTCGCGGACGCCTACATCCACCCGGCAGACGCGCGCCCCAACCTGGTCGTCCGCACCGAGGCCTTCGTGACCCGCATCGTGCTGGAGGGCAACCGCGCCGTCGGTGTCGCCTACACCCGCCGCGGCGAGCACCTCAAGGCGAGGGCGGACGCCGAGGTCGTCCTCAGCGGTGGTGCCATCAACAGCCCGCAGCTGCTCATGCTCTCCGGCATCGGCCCCGGCGCCCACCTGCGCGACATGGGCATCGACGTCGTCGTCGAGTCGTTTGGGGTGGGCCAGAACCTGCAGGACCATCCCGCTGCGGGCATCCTCAGCTACACCAAGGACACGACCGACATCGCGGAGATGCTGGGGCTGGGCAACCTCGTGAGGTGGAAGGCGACCGGCAAGGGGCCGCTGAGCTCCAACGTCGGAGAGGCGGGTGCGTTCTACACCTCCCGCGACGACCTCGCGCTGCCCGACATCCAGCTGCACGTCGCGCCGACCGGCTTCTACGACAACGGCATGCACGAGCCCGTACGTCGCGCACTCACCACGGCCATCACGCTGGTCAACGTGCAGAGCTCGGGCCAGGTCAGGTTGCGCTCGGCCGACCCCGCCTGGCACCCCGAGATCGATCCGGGCTACTTCGACGACCGCGCCGACCTCGACGCGATGATCAGTGGCTTCCGCACGGCCCTGGAGGTCCTGCGCCAGGGTCCCATCGCGAGGTTCGTCGACGAACCGTGGGTCCCGGCGTCGACCGACCCGAGCGACGACGAGATCGTCGACGGCATCGGGCGGTTGGGCCAGACGCTCTACCACCCCGTGGCGACGTGCGCCATGGGCACCGTCGACGGCAGCGTGGTCGACCCCGAGCTGAGGGTCCACGGCGTCGAGGGCCTGCGGGTGGCCGACGCCTCGGTCATGCCGAGGGTCCCGCGCGGCAACACGAACGCCCCCACCATCATGATCGGCGAGAAGTGCGCGGACCTCCTCAAGGAGTCACGATGAGCGCCACCCTCGAGCCGACCGCGGCGGACGGAACCACCGAGACCTTCGACTCGCTCGACCCGGCCAGCGGAGATGTCGTCGGCACGCACGCGGTCACCAGCCGGGCCGAGGTCGACGCCGCCGTCGCCCGCGCCCGCGAGGCCGTGGACTGGTGGGGCAACCTGTCGTTCGACGAGCGGGCAGAGCTCCTCCTCACCTGGCGCTCGGTGATCACCCGCCGGATCGCCCAGCTCGCGGACCTGTCCCACCGCGAGACCGGGAAGCCGCACGGTGACGCCCAGCTCGAGATCGTCCTGGCCATCGAGCACATCGCCTGGGCGGCCAGGAACGCCAAGAAGGTGCTCGGGGCACGCAAGGTCGGCTCCGGGTTGCTGATGGCCAACCAGTCCGCCACCGTGGCCTACCACCCGCTCGGCGTCGTCGGTGTGATCGGGCCGTGGAACTACCCGGTCTTCACCCCGATGGGATCGATCGCGTACGCCCTGGCCGCGGGCAACGCGGTCGTGTTCAAGCCCAGCGAGTACACGCCCGGTGTCGGCCAGTGGCTCGCCGACTCGTTCCGCGAGGTGGTGCAGGGCCGCGACGTGCTGCAGGTGGTCACGGGCCTGGGCGAGACCGGCAACGCGCTGTGCCGGGCGCGGATCGACAAGCTCGCCTTCACGGGATCCGGAAGGACCGGCAA
Source organism: Nocardioides sp. P5_E3 (assembly GCF_054049275.1). Lineage (NCBI taxonomy): Bacteria > Bacillati > Actinomycetota > Actinomycetes > Propionibacteriales > Nocardioidaceae > Nocardioides > Nocardioides sp. P5_E3. The sequence continues at coordinate 11,989 of NZ_JBFUMR010000021.1, read as the reverse complement.
GCTGGTCATGGCCGCCTGCGCCGAGAACCTGACACCGGTCGTCATCGAGGCCGGGGGCAAGGACTCGCTCATCGTCGACGAGGACGCCGACCTGACCAAAGCGGCGGAGGCCGCGCTGTGGGGCGGGATGGCCAACGCCGGGCAGACCTGCACCGGCACCGAGCGCGTCTACGTGCACCGCAACGTCTTCGACGACTTCATGACCGAGATCCTCGCCCAGGCCAAGGGGCTGCGCGCCGCGCCCGACTCCGCCGCCCAGATCGGGCCGATCACCATGCCGTCCCAGCTCGGGATCATCCGGAGCCACATCGATGACGCCGTCGCCAAGGGCGCCCGGGTGGCGCTCGGCGGCCCGGACGCCGTGGGTGAGCGGTTCGTGCAGCCGACGATCCTGACCCACGTGCCCGAGCACTCCACGGCGATCACCGAGGAGACCTTCGGCCCGACGCTGACGATCAACCCCGTCGACAGCATGGAGGAGGCCGTGCGCCTCACCAACGCGACCCAGTACGGTCTCGCGGGCGCGGTGTTCTCCCGAGCCAACGGCATGTCGATCGCTCGTCGCATCCGGTCCGGGATGACGTCGGTCAACTCCGTCATCTCCTTCGCTGCGGTGCCGGCCCTGCCCTTCGGCGGCGTCGGGCAGTCGGGGTTCGGACGCATCCACGGAGCTGACGGGCTCAGGGAGTTCACCTACGCCAAGGCGATCACCCGGCAGAAGTTCGCGCCGGTGATGAACCTGACGTCCTTCGCCCGCGACGCCGCGACCGACGGCAAGGTCGCCCAGCTCATCACCCTGCTGCACGGCGGCAAGCAGACCCTCAAGTAGCCATCCCGCGGAATGGCCGTGGCTGGTCGGCGGCTGTCGGTCGTCGAGCGGTGAGTGACGCAGGTTCTGAGGAGCGAAAAAGCTGTCTGACTCACCGCTCGGGGAGCCGGACGACTCACACGTGCTCGGTGAGCAGCCCTGAGTCGACGTCGTACAGGAAGCCGCCGACCTTGGCGCGCTCGCCGATGAGCGGGTGCGTGCGCACCTTGGCGACGTCCTGACGGAGCTGGTCGAGCTGGTCGGTGACGACGCCGAACGACGCCCAGCTGGCGTCAACGCCCGCGGACTCGCCGATCTTGACCCGGAGCTCCTGCTCCGAGGACGAGGCCATGGCGCAGCGGGTGTGGGGCACCACGAGGATGCGCTGGACGTTGAGCAGGTGCACGCCGAGCACGAGGGCCTCGAGCGCCTGCGGGGTCACGCGCGCGCCGGGGTTGCGGAAGATCTTGGCGTCGCCGTGCTTGAGCCCGAGCATGCCCAGCGGGTCGATGCGCGAGTCCATGCAGGTGACCAGGGCGATGCCGGCATGGGCCTTGCCGTCGAAGCCGCCGAGGTCGAACGTGTCCGCGAAGGCGCGGTTGGCCTGCAGGAGGTCGTCGAAGTCGCTCACGACCGGCAGGTTAGCGCCCCTCAGGCGCCGCCGGTGAAGACGTCCCGCGCCGCGAGCCGCGTCGGGCGCACCTGCCGGAACAGCACGAGCGCGAGGACGGCCGCCACCACCGCGCACCCAGCGGCTCCCCAGAAGACCGCGTGCTCCTGGGCGATGCCCGCGACCCGCAGCAGGTCGGAGAACTCCTTGCACCGGCTCTTGCCGTCGCAGACGTCCTGCACCGGCGGCACGGCGACCTGCTCGGAGTAGTAGCGCCGCAACCCGATCGTGGTGAGGGCCGAGATGCCGATCAGCATGCCCACCATGCGGGCGACCACGACGAAGGCGCTCGCCACGCCGTGGACGTCGTCGTCGGTGGACGCGAGCAGGGCCGCGTTGACCGGCGCGAGCGCCAGCCCGAAGCCCAGGCCGCCCGTGATCAGGGCCAGGTTGGCGATGGGCTCCTCGATCGTCGTGAGCCCCCAGCGGGTCATCAGCACGAAGCCGGTCGCGGCGAGCAGCATGCCGAGCGCGGTGACGAGGCCGGGGGAGAGGAAGCGGATGAGGTAGCCGCCGAGCACGGCGCCCACCGGCAGCGCGAGCAGGAACCGGACCAGCACGAGCGCCGCGGGCAGCTGGTCGTCGGGGTAGACGGTGGTGCGGGCGAACAGCGGGATGTCGATGAGGGCGGCGATCAGCGCGGCACCGACGAAGAAGCTGACCAGCAGCGCCCCCCATGCCGGCGTACGACGCAGCGCGCCGCGCGGCACCAGCGGGTTCGCCGCACGGCGTACGTGCCAGGTGAACGCTGCCGCCGCCACGAGCGCGCCGAGGAGGTACCACCGGCCCTGGGGCGAGAAGACCTCGATCTTCGGGTCGGCGGTCGCGAACGCGAGGATCACCCCGCCGAGCGCGGCGGCGAGCAGCAGGGCGCCGACCAGGTCGGCGTCGACGAGCACGCGGATCCAGCCGCGCAGGTCGAGCAGCGGGCGGGGCGCGAACCAGCACCACGCCAGCAGCAGGACGAGCGCGACGACGGTCGCCATGCCGATCGGGGTCAGCCAGCGGCCGTCACCGGCGAACGGCACGAAGAGCCGTCCCCACGTCAGGTCGCGCATCAGCGGGGCGGGGCGCAGGAAGACGACGGCCGCGCACGCGAAGGTGACCAGCAGCAGGAGCAGCCCGACGAGGTCGGGCCGGCGACGTGCTCCCGCAGGTCTCCGCTGCGGGGCGAGCGCGCGGATGGCGGCGGCCAGCACGAGGCCGACGGCGAGGTTGATCGCGAAGATGGCCCGCCAGTCGGCGACGGCGAGGACGGCCGCGCCGAAGAGCGGACCCAGGACCGCGCCGATCTCCTGCACGGCCGAGACCACGCCCAGCGGGACGCCGCGGCGCTCGACGGGGTAGAGGTCGGCCACCAGCGCGAGGGTCGCCGGCACCAGTCCGCCGCCACCGACACCCTGGAGGAACCGGCCGGCCACGATGCTCGGCATGTCGTAGGCCACCGTGGTGATGAGGGAGCCCAGCGCGAAGAGCACGAGCGCCATCACCAGCACCGGCACCCGCCCGCGCAGGTCGGCGATCCGGCCGATCAGCGGGAGCATCGCGACGTAGCCGAGGAGGAAGCCGCTGACGATCGGTGCCGCGCGCTGGAGCTGGTCGATCGGCACGCCGACGCCGGTCATCATGTCGGGCAGGGCGAGCACGACGACGTAGGTGTCGGCCGCCGCGAACGCCACGGCGACGGCTGCCATGGCGAGGAGCAGCCGCGAGCTGCGCGAGACCACTGCCTCGCCCGCGGCGGTGCTCACGGCGCGGTGATGTCCTTCTCGGTGCCGTAGTCGGCAAAGTCGACGGTGTAGGTCATCGGCTCGGCGTGGGGGTAGAAGACACCCGTCAGCGTGGCCTCGCGCAGCTCGCCCTCGTCGGTGACCTGCCACTCCACGTCGAAGGAGTCACCCGAGGACGACGGGATGATCGACTTCATCGCCGACCCCGGCACCGTGCCGGTGTAGGTGGTGAGGATCTCGGTGTTGTCGGCACCGCCGCGCACGCTTTCCCCGGCCTCCGGTGACTCGGTCTGCTCGAGCAGGCCCGCGAAGCCGTCCTCGCCGACGAGGTTCGAGGGGTCGGGGGCGCCGTACTCCTTGGGGTTGACCTTGTTCCAGCCCGGGGTGAAGGGGAGCTGGGCGTAGACGGTGTCGTCGACCGCGATGACGGGTACGTCGACGGTCTGGCCGCCGAACACCACGGTGATCGAGCCGTCGAAGGCCGGCGCCTGGGTGATCGTGCCGGTCGCCTTGGTGATGCCGGAGACACCGTCGGGGAGCGTCGGCGTGGACAGGGTGAGGTCGACGCCGCTCGTCTCGGTGAGGGTCGCGGCCGCCTCGGCCAGCACCTCCTCGGGAGTGGGGCCCTCGTCGCCACCGCCTCCGCCGCTGCCACCGTCGTCGCCCGAGCAGGCGGACAGGACGGGCAGGGCGAGGACGAGGGCGGCGACCGTGGTGGTGAGCCGTCCGGACGTGCGGGCGCGAGCGAGCATGGCCTCAGCCTTCCACAGGGGCGGCTGCGTCACCGGCGTCCGTGCCCGACGCCGCGCGGGTCGCGACCTGGGCCGCGACCGGGGAGGCCACCGCCGCGATGGGCTGCGGAGCAGGCACGCCCGAGCCGTCGCGCCTGCCGTTGGCCTCGGGCAGGTCGACGGGCGCACCGCTCGACGCGGCCGCGCGGGCCGGACCGGGGCCGGCCCAGGCGGTGACGAGGGTGTCCTCGCCCTTGAGGAAGCGGTGGCTGCGGACGCCGCCGGTGGCGCGCCCCTTGCCGGGGTACTCGGTGAACGGCGTCACCTTGACCGCGCCGGCCTCGGTGCCGGGCAGGGCCGTGGAGGAGCCGGACGCCGTCACGACGACCGCGTCGGCGGGGTCGAAGGCGCCGAAGAAGGCGGCCCGCTGGCCCGAGCCGAGCTTGATGCCGGCCATGCCTCCGCCCGAGCGCCCCTGTGGACGCACGCCGGAGGCGGAGAAGTGGAGCAGCTGGGCGTCGGTGGAGATGAAGCAGAGCTCCTCCTCGCCGGTGGCGAGCTCGACGGCACCGATGACCTCATCGCCGTCCTTGAGGCCGATGACCTCCCACTCGTCGCGGTTGAGCACCTCCGGGTTGACCCGCTTGACCACGCCGTCGCGCGTGCCCAGCGCGAGGCCGGGGCCGTCGGTGCGCAGCGAGGTGAGCGCGAGCGCCCGCTCGCCCGCCTCGAGGGCGACGAGCTCGCTGAGCGGGACGCCGCCGGCGACGTGGGGGTCGTTGGCGGTCGAGGGCAGCTCGGCGCCGATGTCGATGACCGGCAGCCGGACGAGCCGGCCGCGGTTGGTCAGCAGGCCGACCTCGCCGCGCCTGGAGGACAGGACCGCGGAGACCGTCACGTCGTGGTTGGCCCGGTCGCCGCCGCGTCCGGGGGCATCGGCGTCCCGGGTGCGGGCGAGCAGGCCGGTGGAGGACAGCAGGACGAAGCAGGGGTCGTCGCTGACCTCGACCGCCGAGGCCGCAGTCACGGCCGGTGCGGCGCCGAGCAGGACCGTACGGCGGGGTGTGCCGTGCTCCTTGGCGACGTCGGTGAGCTCGTCGGAGACGACCTTCCGCAGGAGCTTCTCGTCGGCCAGGATCGCGTCGAGCTGCTCGATGGTGCGCTCGAGCTCGCTCTTCTCCTTCTCGAGCTCCAGCTTGCTGAACCTGGTCAGGCGTCGCAGGGGCATGTCGAGGATGTAGTCGGCCTGCACCTCGGTGAGGTCGAACACCGAGATCAGCCGCTCCTTGGCGGCGGCGGCGTTGTCGGAGCCGCGGATCACCTGGATGACCTCGTCGATGTCGAGGATCGCGATCAGCAGGCCGTCGACGAGGTGCAGCCGGTCCGCGGCCTTGGCGCGGCGGAACGTCGAGCGTCGGCGTACGACGTCGAAGCGGTGGCCGAGGAAGACCTCGAGCATCTCCTTGATGCCCAGCGTGCGTGGCTGGCCGTCGACGAGGGCGACGGCGTTGATCCCGAAGGAGTCCTCGAGCGCGGTCTGGCGGTAGAGCTGCTCGAGGATCGCCTCGGGGACGAAGCCGTTCTTGATCTCGATGACCAGGCGCAGCCCGTGCTCGCGGTCGCTGAGGTCCTTGATGTCGGCGATGCCTTGGAGCTTCTTGGACAGCACCAGCTTCTTGATCTGCTCCATGACCCGCTCGGTGCCGACACCGTAGGGGAGCTCGGTGACGACGATGCCCTTGCGTCGCGCGGTCACCGACTCGATCCGGGCGGTCGCGCGCATCTTGAAGGTGCCGCGACCGGTCTCGTAGGCGTCGCGGATCCCGTCGAGGCCGACGATCTTGCCGCCGGTGGGCAGGTCCGGACCGGGGATGAAGCGCATCAGGTCGTCGAGCGACGCCTTGGGGTGCGTGATCAGGTGCTTGAGCGCCTGGACGACCTCGACGAGGTTGTGCGGGGCGATGTTGGTGGCCATGCCGACCGCGATGCCGGCCGACCCGTTGACCAGCAGGTGGGGGATGGCCGCAGGCAGGACGACCGGCTCCATCTCGCGCGAGTCGTAGTTGGGCTTGAAGTCGACCGTGTCCTCGTCGATCGAGGCGGTCATCGCGACCGCGGCGGGCGCCATCCGGCACTCGGTGTAGCGCATGGCGGCGGGGGAGTCGTCGGGCGAGCCGAAGTTGCCGTGGCCGTCGACCGTGCGCAGCCGCATCGACCAGGGCTGCGCCATCCGGACCAGCGCGTCGTAGATCGCGCCGTCACCGTGCGGGTGCAGCCGGCCCATGACCTCACCGACGACGCGGGCGCTCTTGACGTGCCCGCGGTCGGGCCGCAGCGACATCTCGTCCATCGTGTAGAGGATGCGCCGCTGCACCGGCTTGAGCCCGTCGCGCGCGTCGGGCAGTGCCCGCGAGTAGATGACCGAGTAGGCGTACTCGAGGAACGACGTCTGCATCTCGTCGCGGATGTCGGTGTCGAGGATGTGCTCCTCGAAGTCGTCCGGGAGGGGCTCCTGCTTCGTACGTCGTGCCATGTCCGCCATTCTCCCCGCTGCCACCGCGCGGAAGGACGGGGGCACGCCGAGAACCCCTCGGTGGTCGAGTAGCCCGCGGGCTGACCCTCGTTGGTCGAGTAGCCCGCGAGCGCCAGCGAGCGGGCGTATCGAGACCTCGGTCGGATGCGGGGGTCTCGATACGACTACATGGGCTGCTGTCAGCTACGCGACCGGGGACGGAGGTGGCTGCCGACGGCGGGAGAAGTCCTTCTTCGCGAGCGCAGGCAGGCCCTCGTAGTCACCGTCGACCAGGGCCAGTCGTTTGCGCCGGCTCCAGTTCTGGACCTGCTTCTCGCGCGAGTAGGCCAGGCCGACGTTCTCGTACTCCTCGTGCCAGACGAGCTCGACCGGTCTGCGTGTGCTGGTGTACTCGGCCCCCAGCCCGATCTGGTGCTGGTGCAGCCGGATGGCGAGGTCGCGGGTGCTGCCGACGTAGAACGAACCGTCGGAGCAGCGGAGCATGTAGACGTAGGCAGTCATGGGTCCAGCGTCGATCCTGGTCGTGGCGGACGACAGGTGTGCGGCTGCATCTGTGGACAGGGGTCTCGATACGCCTCGCTCGTTCCTCGCTCGGCTACTCGACCAGCGAGGGAGGGGTCGGGTCTCGATACGCCTCGCTCGTTCCTCGCTCGGCTACTCGACCAGCGAGGGAGGGGTCGGGTCTCGATACGCCTCGCTCGTTCCTGCTCGGCTACTCGACCAGCGAGAGGGGCGCCCCGATAGATTGCAGCCGTGACCGAAGCGGACGCTGCTGCAGACCAGGTGCGTACGACGCGGCCGCCCCGGCACTGGGAGGCCGACGTCCTGCTGCGCGACGGGCGGACGGCCCACATCCGGCCGATCCAGCCGGAGGACCGCGAGCTGCTGGTCGAGTTCTACAGCCGCGTCTCGGACCAGTCGAAGTACTACCGGTTCTTCTCGCCGATGCCCGAGCTCTCCGAACGCGACCTCGACCGGTTCACCCAGGTCGACCACCGCGACCGGGTCGCGATGATCCTGCTCGTGGCCGGGCACATGATCGCCGTCGGGCGTTACGACATGATCCGGCCCGGCTACGCCGAGGTCGCCTTCCTCGTCGAGGACGCCCACCAGGGCCGCGGCATCGGCCAGCTCCTGCTCGAGCACCTCGCGCAGGCGGGCCGCGAGCGGGGGATCGACGAGTTCGTCGCCGAGGTGCTGCCCGACAACCAGGCGATGATCCACACCTTCAAGGACGCCGGCTACCAGGTGAAGAGCACGTTCGAGGACGGCGTGATGGAGCTGGTGTTCCGGATCGACCCGACCGACACCGCGCTCGGCGTGATGGAGCAGCGCGAGCACCGGGCGGAGTACGCCTCGATCGAGCGGTTCTTCTCGCCGAAGTCGGTCGCGATCATCGGCGCCAGCCGGCGGCAGGACACCATCGGCCGGGCGCTGGTGCGCCACCTCGTCCTCGGCAACTTCACCGGCCGCATCCACGTGGTGAACCCCAGCGCCGACTCGGTGTCGGGGATGCCGGCGTGGAAGTCGGTGGGCGACATCCCCGGCGAGGTCGACGTCGCCATCGTCGCCGTACCGGCCGAGTCGGTGCAGGACGTCGTGCTCGACTGCGCCGCCAAGGGTGTCCACGGCCTGGTGGTGATCTCGTCGGGCTTCGCCGAGACCGGCGAGGAGGGCCGGATGCGGCAGCGGCGCCTGGTCGGGCTGTCCCGCTCCTACGGCCTTCGCCTGATCGGCCCCAACGCCCTCGGCATCATCAACACCGACCCCGACGTCCAGCTCAACGCCTCGCTCTCCTCGGTGATGCCGCCGCGCGGCCGCGCCGGGTTCTTCTGCCAGTCCGGTGCGCTCGGCTCGGCGATCCTCGAGAAGGTGCAGAACCGGGGACTCGGCCTCACCACGTTCGTGAGCGCGGGCAACCGCGCCGACGTGTCCGGCAACGACCTCCTCCAGTACTGGGAGGAGGACGACGCCACCGAGGTCGTGCTGCTCTACCTCGAGTCGATCGGCAACCCGCGCAAGTTCTCCCGCATCGCCCGCCGGGTCAGCCGCCGCAAGCCGATCGTCGCGGTGCGGTCGGGCCGCAGCTCCCAGGGTGTGCCGATGGGGCACGCCGTGCGCAAGATCGGGGCGCCGGGCGAGGCGGTCGACGCCATGTTCCGGCAGGCGGGGATCATCCAGGTCGAGTCGCTCGAGGAGATGTTCGACGTCGCCCAGCTGCTCGCCCACCAGCCGCTGCCGCGCGGGCGCCGGGTCGCGATCGTCGGCAACTCCGACGCCCTCGGGCTGCTCGCGGCCGACGCCGCCAACTCGGTCGGCCTGGTCGTGAACCGGCAGGAGGCGCTCGGTGCCGACGCGACCGCGGAGGACTTCGAGGACGCCCTCGACGCCGCGATCGACGACCCCGAGGTCGACGCGGTGGTCGCGATCTTCATCCCGCCGCTCAACGTCGCCGGCGCCCGCGAGGACGTCGCCAACGTGCTCGCCGCCGTCGGTGAGCAGTCCGACAAGCCCATCGTCTCGACCTTCCTCGGCACCGAGGGCGTTCCCGAGCTGCTGCGAGTGCCCGACGTCGCCGGTTCCAGCGCCGGCCGCGGGTCGGTGCCGTCGTACCCCGCCGTCGAGGCCGCCGTCCGCGCCCTCGCCCACGTCGTGGAGTACGCCGTATGGCTGCGCGTGCCGCAGGCGCCGCTCGTCGAGCCGGGCGTCAACGACCTCGACGCGGCCCGCCACCTCGTCAACGAGGTGCTGATGCGCCACCCGGAGGGGCGCGACCTCGACTTCGACGAGCAGTACCGCCTGCTCACCGCCTACGGCATCGACCTGTGGGACACCTACGCCGTCTCCACCCTCGACGAGGCCACCACTGCCGGCGATGCGCTGGGCTGGGACGTCGTCCTCAAGGCCACCGCCGACCACCTCCGCGACCGCCCGGACCTGGCCCACGTGTGGCGCAACATCGACACGCCCGAGGAGATGGCGCAGGCCTGGCGCTCGCTCACCAGCCTGATCACCGACCCCGACAATGCCGGGTTCGTCGTGCAGCGCAACGCGCCCCCGGGCGTGCCGGTCACCATCGCGACGATGGAGGACCCGCTCTTCGGGCCTGTCCTGTCCTTCGGCATCGGGGGCCCGCTCACCGAGCTGCTGGGCGACCGGTCGTTCCGGATCCCGCCGCTCGCCGACCACGACGCCCAGGACATGGTGCGCGAGATCAAGGCCTCTCCGCTGCTCTTCGGCTACCGCGGCAGCGAGATCGTCGACGTCGCCGAGATCGAGCGGCTCGTGCGCCAGGTGGCCCAGCTGCAGCACGACCTGCCGCAGGTGCGCGCACTGCAGCTGCCGCTCGTGCTGGCCGGGGCGGAGGGCGCGACCGTGCTCGGGGCCAGCGTGCGGGTGGAGCCGGTCAAGGACCCGCGGTCCGACTGGTTCGTCCGACGACTCAGCACGATGCCCGGGGACACCCTGCCTGACTGAGGCCGGACTGGCCGAGGCGTGACAGACTTGTCACCATGCCCCGCTCCACCCGTGACGCGGACGTCTCCCACGACCTCCGCAAGGCGATCCAACGCACCGGCTACTACCCCGAGGTCGTCGCCGACGGCGTCTTCTCTGCGGCCGGCGGCGAGGAGGTCGTGTCCTACTTCGTCCACCACGAGACGACGTTCGACCACGAGGAGGTACGCCGTCACCTGACCGCGCTGCTCCTGACGCCCACCCGGCTGGTGATCGCGCACACCGACGAGCACCCCGGCGACGACCTGCTGCCCGAGCCCTACACCTCGACGACCACCGAGGCGGTCACCCTCACGTCCATCCGGACCGTGGTGGTGACGCGCATGGTGGCCAACCCGACCAAGGGCGTCGCTCCGCCCGCCGAGGCGGTGCTGACCATCGGCTGGGGCGGCGTGGGACGGCTCGACCTCGAGCCGGCCGCGTGCTCGGACCCGAGCTGCGACGCGGACCACGGCTACACCGGCACCCTGGCCGGCGACGACTACACGCTGCGGGTGTCTGCCGCCGCCGAGGGAGCAGACGCCGTGGCCGGCCTGCTCGCCTTCGCGGAGGCGTTGTCCGTGCGCACCCGCGGATGAGCACCCGGCGGTGACCTCCGCTCCCGAGCCGGCGGGCTTCACCCCGCCGGCCTACGGCGACCGTTCGCTCGCCGACGTCGTGCCGTCGGTCGCGCGCGCCCTCGGCGTCGCCCTCGACGGGCACCCGGTCGGCCTCGAGCTCCCGCCCGCGCCGTCGTACGTCGTGTTCCTCATCGACGGGATGGGCGCGAAGCTGCTCACCCGCTACGCCCACTCCGCGCCCTACCTCTCCTCCCTCCTCGACGGCGCCGCGACCGGCACCGCCGGCGTGCCGTCGACCACGGCCACCTCGCTCACCTCGCTCGGCACCGGGCTGGTGCCCGGGGCGCACGGGCTCGTCGGCTTCACCGCCCGGATCCCGGGCACCGACCGGTTGCTCAACCACCTCTGGTGGGACAAGGGCGTCGACCCCGTCGAGTGGCAGCCGCACCCGACGGCGCTCGGGCGGCTGGCGCACGCGGGCGTTCACGTGACCTCGGTCAACAAGCGGGACTTCGACGGGTCCGGACTGACCGTCGCGTCGCAGCGCGGGGCGACGTACGTCGGCGCGGACCGCGTGGGCGAGCGCATCGCCGCGACCGTCGCCGCCTCGGCCGACCAGCCGTCGCTGACCTACGTCTACGACTCCGACCTCGACTGGACCGGGCACAAGTTCGGCGTCGCCTCCACCCAGTGGCTCCAGCAGCTCGCGATGGTCGACGCCGAGGCCGAGCAGCTGCGCGAGGCGCTGCCTGCCTCGACCCGGCTGCTGGTGGTCGCCGACCACGGCATGGTCGACAGCCCCCGTGAGTCCCGGGTCGACGTCGACGAGGTCGACGGGATGCGCGACGGCGTCGCGCTCCTCGGTGGGGAGGCCAGGTTCCGCCACCTCTACTGCGCCGCCGGCGCCGTGCCCGACGTCGTGGCCACCTGGCGCGAGGTGCTGCGGGACCGGGCCACCGTGCTGACGCGCGAGGAGGCGATCGGGCGTGGGTGGTTCGGCGCGGTGTCGCCGGGCGTGCTGCCACGCCTGGGCGACGTGATGGTCGCCTGCCACGACGACACCGCGGTGATGTCCAGCCGCGACTTCGCCTACGAGGACACCCTGGTCGGGCTCCACGGCTCGCTCACCCCGGCCGAGATGCTGATCCCGATCCTGGTCGGCTGAGTCGCCGGCTCGCCCGTGAGTCTCCCGGAGACTCACGCAGCTCCTGCGGCGCGTCGGACGACCACAACCTCGTTCCAGCCGCGCCCGTCAGCGGCGTACGCGCGTGCCGTGCGGAGCTTCTGGTCGTCCGACACGCCGACCCCTGCTGTGAGTCTCGTGGAGACTCACGGGCCAGGGCCGGGTTCAGCGGCCGGCGTCGTACAGGACCTTGGCGGCCCGGCTGTCCACCGCGGTCAGCGCGAGCAGGGAGGCGGCGGTCGCGCGGCCGGTCCAGCC